>NC_007426.1:324402-648805 GCF_000026045.1 Natronomonas pharaonis DSM 2160
GAACGACTGCGATACCTTCTACGTTGAAGACGATGGCCCCGGTATCGACCGTGCGGACCGCGAGCAGGTCTTCGAACACGGCTATACGACCGCCGGCGACGGCACGGGGCTCGGGCTGACGATTGTACAGCGAATCGCTGACGCCCATGGCTGGTCTGTGACGGTGACAGAAAGCGATGCGGGCGGCGCACGCTTCGAAATCAGCGGTTGTGACTCGCTCAGCCTGTGAGTCCGTCGATGCGGACGCGGTCACCGACCGAAACCGCATCGGCCGCCCCCGCCGGCAGCTCGATGACCGTGTCTGCGACGGCACGGCCGTAGCCGGTCCAGCCCCCGAGCCGCTCGACAGCCCGCACGTCGCCGGCTTCGAGCCAGATGGCGTCGATGTCGAATGGCACAAAGACCATATGTAGCGTTCGTGGGGCCGCCTCATCGAACGGAAACACGAGCGCGTAATCGTCGGGTATCGACCGCCGAAACATCAGGCCGAGGCCCTGACTGACGAGACTGTCAGCGACATCGACCTTAGTCGCCAGCGGCCGCCCCCCGCCGTCGGTTTCGTGAACAACGCGCACGGTCCCGTGTGGGCTGCCGGCCGGTAAAAACCTCCCGGCGTTGTCTGCCAATACACTCCAGCATCGCTCCGGAACGCTGACGTATTGCGGCCGTATCAGTGTCGACATGGAGGAGACGCCGCAGGGGACACCGGTCGGCGTTGAGGACCCCTACGCCGTCGTCGAGCGGTGTGATTTTCTGACCGACGACGGCCGTTGCCGTGCTGCCGTCGACGGTGATGCGGCCGCGGCGGCGTTCGTCGGCGGCGAGCGCGATGACGGGCGGTGTCCGGCCGCCGACCCGGAGGGTGGTCACTCGTGGAGCGACTGCCCGTCCTTTCGGGCCAGACAGCGGTCCCGAACCTGCCGACGCTGTGGGCTGGCCGAGCGGCGGCTCGCTCACGACGACGAGCGGCCGCTGCTGGAGGAACATCATCTCCGATACCCCGACGACAAACGCCGCGAACACAGCCACGAAATAACGGTCTATCTCTGCCGGTGGTGTCACTCGAAGGTCCATGCCGGGAGCCGTATTGACGACGACGCCGACCCGGACCCCGAAGCGCTCGCCGAAGCGGCGCGCAGGCGCAAGCGAGAGCAGACTGAACTGGGATTCGAGTCGGCCGCGGACCGCTACGGGGAGGACGGCTGACCGCACGCTGTACACCATCTGCCGGTGAACGCGTGGATTGTTATATCGGATTGAAGATTCAATATAGACAGTAATACCGATATTAGCAGCAATTTGTCGATGGAAGACCGTGGGGTAGACAACGGATTCGTAACGCTATTAACCCTCCTGCCGGTCGGTTCTGGTATGCGGGACATCCACGATGTCGCGGCGGTGGGCCGGACCGAGAGCATCCAGGAGTCCTACGACTACTGCGAGGGGGAGTCGGCCTTCATCATTGCCGATACCGCGACCGACGACGCATGGGTGGCGATTTCGCGCGGCGACGAGGCTGCCGTCGAGGAGTGGCGGTAGCTATCGGACCTCAAACGTATCCTGTGGCTGTCCGGCCTCGTCGAGGACCTCATCGCCGATAAGAATCGGACAGTCGACCCGGAGGGCGACGGCGATAGCATCGCTTGGCCGGGCGTCGAAGGTCACCGTCGTACGCTCGCCGTCCGAATACCGTTCGCCGTCGATTTTCGCGAGGAATGTACTGTCCGCGAGGTCGTCGATGCGGACGCGGTCGATTGCGCCGCCGAACTCGGTGAGCATCTCGATGAACAGGTCGTGTGTGAGCGGCCGCTGGAACGGTTCGTCATCGAGTGCGTGCGATATCGATTTCGCTTGGTCTTCGCTGATGAAGATGGGAAGCGCCTCGTCTCTGGCATGTAGGACGACGACCGGTGGCCCCTCCTCGCTGTCGTCGTCTTCGTCGACGCTGACGCCGAGCCCGTGAACGGTCGCTTTGTGTGCCATCACCAAGCAGTGTGTCGACCGCGACCAAAGGTTTTCGCATCGTGGCCCCCCACGACCGGTATGGAAGACGGCTACGTCGTCGTTATCAAGCCGTCGGCACGGCGGGTGAGCCGAGCGGTCGGCGAGTGGGTCGCCGAGTCCGGCCGCTCCCGCGAGTTCGATTCGAAGGCGCTGGCGCGCCGGTGGGCGAAGGCGGCCGCTCCGCAAGGGAAGACGCTGTGGGTGCAGGATGCCCATCCGCTTGACCCGTCGCCGGCTGACGGATATCTGTTGGCCCGTCGTAGTCGGCTTCGGGGCAACGAACCGGAACGCCCCGGCGAACAGGCCCCGTTGTCGACGGCGGCCGAGGACGCCTGACTGGCGAACCGGCGGCCTTTTTTGCCTCTCACTCCAATCCGGTGCATGACCGAGGCTGCCGATGCCGCCGACGAGAGTCCGAGCCGGGCGAAGACGGCGACGGTGGTTATACTGCCGTTTCTGCTTCTCGGGCTCGGCAACGTCGTCCTAATCCTGCAGTGGGGGCTCAATCTCGTCTGGGGGCTGTTGCTGGTGCCGCCGGTGCTTTTTGTCAGCGCGCTCGGCTGGCTCGCGGTCCGTGGCGGCATCGGCGAGGAGCACTAGCCGACCGGGGCTGGCGCATACGACTGGTCGCGGGCGACCACCGTTTCTGGCTCTACCCGGACCAAAAGCGCCGTCTCTGTCGGGTCGGCGATGTAGTCCGCAAAGCGGCGGTCCCAGCCGCTCCGGTCGGCACCGAGATACCGCGCCAGCAGCCGCTCGGCCCGGTCTCGGTTGAAGGCTTCGACGGAGCCGCGGCCGCGGATGCCGACGTGCTGGACGAGCCCGCGCTCGGCGTCGAAGTCGACGACGCCGAGCGCGCAGGCAGGCTCCTGCTCGATGCGCGCTGGGAACGTATCAGTCGCGCTGTCGCCGAGCACCCAGGCAGTGTCGTCCTCCCAGAGATACCAGACAGGAGACTCACGGGGACCGTCGGGGTGGTGGGTAGCGAGGTGGCCGAACAGCGGCCGCGAAAGAAAGGCGTCGATGCTCGCACCGAGCGTGTTCTCGACGACATCCATACGGAAACGGCGACGGCAGCGCGCAAAAAGACGACGAAAGCAGCGAGCGCCGAGGGTGAGATTTGAACTCACGAGTCCTCTCGGACAGTTGCTCTCGAAGCAACCGCCTTGGCCGGGCTAGGCTACCTCGGCTCACGAGTACGTCGGTGGCTGTCGACTTTATGGGTTTCGGTCCGTGTCGGCACGCGACCGGCAAGAAAGGAAAACGGCGGAGCGGACGGGTCAGTCGTCAGCGGGAGCGCCCGACGCGGACGGCACGTCGAGTATCGAGCCGGAGACGACGCCCTCGTTCGACGTGAGGTAGTTGAGCAGCAGGAACGCGAAGATGTACTTCGCGACGATGTCGAGTGCGCTGTAGGCCCACGAGGTGTAGCCGACCGGAAGGACAGCAACGCCTTCGACACCCAGCGCCCACACGATGGGGTAGCCGAGCCACATGACGACAGTCAGCAGCTTCAGCGTGCTGAAGATATCCGCAGTACCGGCAGCCTTGGCGTCCTGTGCCCACTCAACGAGCAGGATGTAGAGGACGACGATGAAACACGCACAGCTGATAGCGTACCAGAACCACCGCATCAGGTGCGAAGAGGTCGTCAGCGCGGCTGCGAGGCCGGTGACACACATCGCGATGTCGAAGGTGATGGCGGTAAAGAGCTTCGTGGCGTTAGAGCCAGCGAGCAGCCCAAGCGCCAGCAGTATCATCGGTGTCGACAGGGCCCACGTCAGATAGCGGCCCCACATCGTCACGACGCCGTCTACCTCTTCGCCGCCGAGCATCACCGAGGACCCCTCGGCGAAGTGGCCGGCTGGCATCTCAAGGACGCTGATGGTGAGCCCCGATGCAAGGCCGGTGTAACTCGCGATAGAGACCACCGGCACCAAAATCGTCGAAACGGCGATGAGCTTCGCCCGTGGGTCGTCGAGTCCGCGCGTCATGAACACGAAAAGCAGTATCGACAGCCCTGCCAGTGCGATATTAATATACAGCGAACTGGCGAGGAGGGGGTCGTTGAGAACGAACTCGAACAGCTCCCTCTGGGTCACCTCCGCCTGTAGCGCAACAGCCGATTCCGTTACCGGTGGCAATGTCTCAGTCATGGCTCCATCATATACTACGTAGAGGAATGAAATCAAACGGATACCCGACTAGTTCGGCATTGCCGGCCAACCGGGCGCAGTATGGCGGGTCGAACCCCTCAGCCAGCCCGAAAAGCGGCATACGGTCCGCAGCAAAGTGACATGCTCCTCAATATTCCGATACGTAAAGAAATAAAATATGTATATAACGCTTTTCACCCGGAAGGTGTGTACGAGTACCAAACTTGTTTGGTCGTACGGTTATGCTTGTGACGGCCTAACGCAAAACCGTGAAGAATATCCTGCGGCTGCCATCCTCCGACGCGTTGAGCCGTCGATGCGGTCAACCGCAGCCGTTGACATCGGCGCGGTACGGCCGGACAAACAGCCCCGTACCGACGTCTACCGTCTGATATGCCGACGGATTTGAAACGTGACCTCGGACTGCCGGAGACGACCGCCATCGCTATCGGCGCGATGGTCGGCAGCGGCATCTTCATCCTCCCCGGCATCGCATATCTCGAAGCCGGCGGCCCGTCCGTCGTCGCCGCGTTTCTGGTTGCCGCCGTTCTCATCGTTCCGGCGGCGCTTTCGGCCTCGGAGATGGCGACGGCGATGCCCGAAGACGGCGGCTCGTACGTCTACGTCGAGCGCGGGATGGGGCCGCTCTTGGGCACTATCGCCGGCCTCGGAAACTGGTTCATGCTGTCGTTCAAGGGCGCACTCGCGCTCGTTGGCGGGGTGCCGTATCTCGTCTATGTCGCTCCCGCGATAGCCGACGCAACGGTCCCGATTGTTGGCGACCCGGTAATCGCACTCGCGCTGGCGATTGCGACCGGGTTCATCGTGCTGAATCTCGTCAGCACGTCGAGTACCGGACGGCTGCAGTTCTTCATCGTCGGCGTGATGGTCGTGGTGATGGGTGCGTTCGTTCTTCTCGGCGGTCGCCACGTCGACCCGGCACAGACGGACGGACTGACGGCAGTCGGTGAAGGGAACTTCCTCGCGGCGACAGCGCTCGTCTTCATCTCGTATGCTGGCGTTATCAAGATAGCCGCCGTCGCCGAGGAAGTCAAAGACCCCGGCCGAGTCATCCCGCAGGCGATGCTCGGGTCGCTGCTTGTTACTACCCTTCTCTATGTGCTGGTGGTCTACGTCGCTATCGGTATCGTCGATGTCGATGCCGCCATCGGACAGGGACTGCTCGCAGCCGACGGGGAAGGCGCTATCATGGCCATCGCCGCCGACCAGGCAATCGGGACCGTCGGCGTCATCGCCGTCACCGTGGCTGCGCTTTTGGCGTTGGCCTCGACGGCGAACGCCGGCCTGCTTTCGGCCTCGCGGTTTCCCTTCGCGATGGCTCGCGATGACCTCGCCCCCTCGGCGTTTGCGACGGTTAGCGAACGGTTCGGGACACCGGTGTTGGCCGTTGCGACGACCGGCGCGGTGATGCTGGTTATGATTGCGTATCTCCCAATCGACCAGGTGGCGAAGCTGGGCAGTGCCTTCCAGATTCTCGTCTTCATACTCGTCAATCTCGCCTTAGTCGGGTTTCGCGAAGGCGCTCTCGAAGAGTACAACCCGGAGTTCGTCTCCCCGTTGTACCCGTGGATGCAGCTTTTCGGCATGGCCAGCGGCTTCGTCGTGCTCACACAGATCGGATTGTTTCCCTTCGCCGCCGCGGTGGCTGTGACTGGCGTTTCGGTCGTCTACTACTACGCCTATGCCCGGCACCGAGTCGACCGTGAGGGGGCCGCCCGGACCGGCGTCCGAAAGGAGGTCGGCGACCGCGCCATCGAGCGGACCGAGGAACTCTTCGCCGACGACCGAACATACGACGCGCTCGTGGCTATCACCGACGAAACAAGCGAGCCCGGTGCGCGTGATATGCTCCGGGTCGCGGCCGACCTCTCCCGGCTCGGCTCGACGCACGTTTCGGCGGTCCGGTTCAGCGAAACCCCACAGCACGTTTTCGGCGGTCACGCCCCCGATGTCGCACAAGCCGACGACCCTGACTGGCTCCCCTTCGATGAGCGCCCCGAATGGCTCGCCGCGGCGACTCGGGCCGGCGGCGGCCCCGAACAGAGCAGTATCACGGCCGGGAGCCTCCCACAGACTGACACGGCTACCGAAGCAACGCTCGAAGCGGCGGCCGGCACGGCGGTCGACTACCGTGAGGTGACCGCTGAGAATGTCAGGCAGGCAGTCGTCGATTTCGCCACGTTCGAGGGCTACGACCTGCTGCTCTTGGAACGACGCCGCGAGGATTTCCACCGGCGGCTGTTCGGCGTCGGCGACACCGAGTGGTTCCTCAGAAACGCACCCTGTGGGGTGTTGCTCGTCGAGGACCGTGGCTTCGACGGCGCAGATGAAATTGCCGTCGTCGCTTCCCGTGGGGCGTACGACCCGCTGAAGCTGCTCGTCGCCGACGCCATCGCTGAGGAAACCGGCGCGCGGATAACGCTGCTGCAGGCCGTACCCGAAGCCGCCCCCGAACAGCGGCGGGAGGCAATCGAGGATTACCACGCCGCGCTCATCTCGATACTGACAGTGCCAGCCCAGTCCCGAGTTATCGAGGCCGACGACCGGGTTGCGGGGCTGGCACGGTTCGCCGAGCCGGCTGACCTGCTCGTGACGGGGACGGAGGCCCGCGGCTTTGGTGGGGAGCTACTCGGCCGACCGGACGACCGGTTGGTCGATAGCGTCGACTGTACGGCCGTGATGGTTCAGCCGGAAAGCGAGCGACGGGTCGGGTTCCTCAAGCGGGCGGTGCTCGACAGGCTGTTTTAAACCTGTTTGCGGAGCGAATCGAGCGTCGCCTCGACCTCGCGCTGGTTGAAGCGCCGCACGAGCGGCGAACAGAGCGCTTCAACGACGGCTGGCAACCCGAGGTCGTACTCCGCGCTGTAGGTGACGCGCGTGCCGTCCTCGGCCGGCTCGAAGGTCCATTCGATAGTGCCTTCGATGTCACCGCGCATCTCGAATCGGATGCGTTCGGGCGGTTCGTGGACGACGCCACGAACCTCGCCGGTGAATCGGCTCCCGAAGAGCCGGTAGGTGTAGCTCGCGCGCTTGCCGCCGTTGTCCAGCGTCCCCAGCGTCTCGACGCGTGTCAGCCGCGGCGAGATGCGTGCTTGGTTCTCCGGCACGTCCATAAACTCGAAAACGGCCGGGCGCGGGCGGTCGACGATGGTGGTCGCTTCCGCCTTCATATGGTATCGTTCGTCACGGAGCGACATAACTATGCTCCGGGTCGCCAGAGCCGCTGTTCGTGGTCCATCCACGCCACGACGACCACGTGCGGGAGCGTGAGCACGGCTATCAACACGAGGTAGGTCCCGACAAGCGAAAGCGGCGAGTCGACGCTGCCGGGCACGGCTAGATACAACAGCCCGAGCAACACGAGCGACGCCGCTGACAGCGGGGCTGCATCCCGAGCAAAGCGCGCAAGCGCCGCGCCGTATCGGCGACCATCGAGCGCCGGTGCTGCCCGGTTATCGACAGCGAGCAACCGGACGATGTGGCGAAGCGAGTGCCAGAAACAAAAGTAGAGGCCGATGGCGAAAATCGGCGGCACCGCCGCAAAGAACAGAATCAGAAGCCCTGTTTCGCCGGCATCAAGCAGCCACGGCCCCCAGCCGGTCTCGCTGGCAGCGACAGCTCCAATACCGAGGGTGACCGCCACCAACCCCCCGACGGTGACCGCGACTGCGAGCCGTGCGGTCGGCGTGAACGCGGCCGCCGCCGTCGCCGCTGCATCGGCGTCGAAGAGCCCGACGAGGGTTGTCACGACGAGCTCGTACTGGTCGGGAAAGGCGACAAACGGGACGAGCATCGGCAATGCGCCGCGGATGGCGGCTGTCAGTCCGCGTTCGAGCCGCCCATCGAGGTGGTCGGCGTCAGCGAGCGCAACAAGCGGATAGATTTCTCCTTGGCCCCAGTGAACCCACGTCATAAAAATGAACGCGGCGACGGCACCGACGGGCGCGAGAAACCAGACTGCCGCATAGAGCCCGCCGACAACGGCATAGAGGACACCGATGGCCGCAAGCCATCGAACCGTGACCCGCTCGTTTCGGGTCCGCGGGAGCGCCAAATGGTCGACAGCGCCGTGTGGGAGCCCGAGCAGGACCACGCTAGCGGCGAGCGGGATGAGTTGGTAGGTAAGGGGTAGTGAGGCTCCCACGAGGAACGCACCCGTCGTCGCCGCGATGACAGCCCAGCCCGGGAGGAACGCCAGCCGGAACAGTGTCGCACTGGCCGTCCCGGAGGGCCGGAGCGACGCGTTACTCACACTCGGCGGCGACATCGCGGTCGTCGGTCCCCGAGAGTGCCGGGTCGTTGGGCATCAGCTCAGCAAGCGCTGGCGGTAGTGCCGCCCGGACATCGGCTGCGACCGTCGGCCACTGGTCGACGAGCCAGAGATACAACACGAGCCCCTGGACGACGAAGACGTTCGTCACGAGGAAGAAGACAGCTTCCTCAAGCGGCAGTCCGAACGGGGCGATACCGGTGGTATACGTCTCGGAGATAATCCAGAGCCCGTGGGAGATGGCATACCAGTCGGCGACCCACAGATAGAGCGTCGGGACGCTGATACCCACGACGACGGCCTTCCACGCCCGTACGAGATGGGTCCAGCCGAACCCCCATTGGATGGCGAGTATCGGGCCGGCCCAGGCGAGTATCGCACCGAGATACAGCATCGACGGGCCGGCCGCCAGCATGGCGATACCGACGGCAGAGACCGCGACTCCGGCCGCGACACCGGCGAGCCGAGCCCGCGCTGACAGTCGAAGGTCGCCGTGCGTTGGGATGTCGAGATTAAAAAGCCACAGCGCCGTCAGTATCGGCTGTAGGACAAAGAACAGATACTCGCCGATGGGGGCGGCCCAGATATGTGCGAACGTGACGCCGTCGCCGTACCCCCAGACGCCGACCTCGATGAGCAGGTTGTCCCACGGGGTCGTGTAGACGACCGCCAAGGCGAGAATAATGCCCAGCCCGATGGCAGGCGTTCGTCCCCACTGGGTGTCCGGCCGAAGATACGTGACGACGGCGAGGACAGCTATCGGCGGAAGGATAGCCAGCACGTGGAATCCGAGATACGTCTCCGGTGGTATCATCGGCTCAGGGTGTGCTCAGGCGCCGTCGGTTGCGGTGTCGGCCGTGGTGTCCGGACCCGCTGTAGAACGTGCATGGTTGGTATTTCTCGCCGAGCACCTAAAGCGGTCGCACCAAACTAGTTGGGGCCACGGTCTTGGTCACCGACATCGTCCAGCTCTGTCAGCAGCGCACCGACGAGCTTCGACTCCGCCGCCCGCAGGTGCTGGTGAAGCGTCGAGCGCGAGATATCCATCGATTCAGCGATATCGTCCCCGGAAACAGGGCGTGGCCACTCGAAGTAGTCGCTGAGGTACGCCCGGCGGAGCGTCTCAAGCTGTCTGTCGGTGAGCGACTCACGGAGCGACCCGATGAGGCCATCGCCGTGGGCGTCCGTCTGGGTGTGTCGCTGTGACCGCAGCGAAAGCCCGCTACATCGCTCCTGCAGTGACTCGACGAGCGGGTTGGGCGCGGCATCGGGGGGTAGCTCCACGCGGAGTTCGAGCCGGTCGCTGTTGGCCGTGTACGCCTGCACAGCCCCGTTGTGGTCGAGTACCAGTCGAACCAACGAGTCGTCACAGAGCAGTGCCTCGACGAGACAGCCGTCGTCGTGGCTGGCGATTTCGCGAACCTGCTCGACGCCGTCGACGCTGTCGGCCGCTGCCGAGAGCGCTTCCGCATCGCTGTCGCCGATCAGCGCCGAGACGACGAGTTCACCGTCGTTGGCGATTATTCCCCGGTAGGTGATGTCGGCTTCCGCCTCGGCAGCCAGTTCGGCCAATCCCGGCCCGGGTGGCTCGCCGGCGAACGCAAGCTCAAGCCGCTCGTCGGTCGTCAGAAGCCGGTGGTTCTGGAGCGCGTTGAGTCCCGTAGCGGCGACGCGGCCGAGCGCCTCCAAAACTGCCTGCTCGTGTTCGTCGACGGTCTGTGACTCCGCGGCATAAACGACCAACACACCGTAGTTCGCTTCGCGGTACTGGAGCGGGACCGCTGCTACGGCCCCGTTTGGACCCACGAACCGCCGATGTACTGATGTCGACTCCAGCGACGTCGCTTCGGCGACGGCGACGCCCCCGGAGTCGAGCGCCGTCGCCGCCGGCCCCTCTTGAGCGAGGTCAACGGCGACCGCATCGGCCGCGCCACATCCGGCTCGGCAGTCGGCGACAAGCCGGCCGCTTGTCGCTTCCTTGGACCCAATCCATGCGGCGTCGTAGTCGCCGGTATCGACGACGGCCTGGCACACTCGCTGCCGCAGTGCCGTGGCGTCGGTGCTCTCGACTGTCGCCTCCGTGACTCGACGGACGAGTCCGTCGATGCGGGCGAGCAAGCGCTGTCGCTTTCGTCTGTCGGCCCGAAGCTGCTCGGCCTGCCGTTGGGCCCGAAGTTCGACCTCTTTGCGCTCTGTAATATCTGTTTGGAACCCCACGAGATGGGTGACGCGTCCGTCGTCGTCCCGTATCGGTGCGATGTTGAGCTGATTCCAGAACGGCTCGCCGTCCTTCCGGTAGTTGAGCAACTCGACCGAGACCGGCCGACGGTCGTCGACGGCTTGCCGGATAGTAGCGACCGCCTCGGGGTTGGTGTCTTCGCCCTGCAGGAACCGACAGTTCCGCCCCAGCACCTCGTGTCTCTCGTAGCCGGTCAGTCGCTCGAACGCCTCATTGATGTAGACGAGCGGCTCGTCTTCTTCGTGTGGGTCGGCGACGACGACGCCGACCGGCGCTTCATCGAGCGTTCGCTTCGAGAGCTGCAGGTCAGCGGCCATCGGGTCGTCGGTATCCATCGTCGCCGCGACGTGGTTCCGTCGCGCCTCCTCGACGACCCGTTCTGCGAGCCGTTCCGTGTCGTCACCGGTTCGAGGGATGTACGCCGCCGCACCAGCGTCGATGGCGGCGCTGGCGACTGCCTCGTCGCCGGCCGCCGTGTAGACGATGCCCGGCGGCCGGTCAGTCCGCTCACCGAGTTGTTCGAGCAGTTCGATTGCGTCACCGTCGGGCAGGTCGTGGTCGGTGACAACACAATCAATGCCGCCCTCCGCAACGCGTGACAGTGCTGCCGCCATCCCGCTAACGGCCGTCGGCTCGACGAGCGGTTCGGGAAGCGCCGCCCGCACGTCCCCAGCGGCTGGCGCGTCCCCGACGAGCAGCACGTCGAACGAGAGCGTTACGTCGCTTTCGCGGGTCATTCGTCTGCGACGACGACGACCGGAGCCGTCCCGGACGACTCGAGCAACTGCTCTGCGGTACTGCCGAGAACGAGCCGCTTGAATCCCGAGCGGCCGGTCGCGCCGACGACGACAAGGTCGGCTCCGACGCGCTCGGCAACCTCCAGAACCTGCTCCGGCGGCACCCCCTCCTCGACGGTTGTCTCACAGGAGACGTCCTCGGCCGCGGCGACCGCTGCCGCCGCCTCGACGGCCTCGACGGCGTCGGCACGGAGGTTTTCCTTGACCTCCTCGGGGTCGATAATCGCGTTGTCGTATGCCGTTCGGGTTTCGACGACGGAGACCACGTGGAGGCTTGCACCGGTCGCCGCGGCCACCTCGACGGCGTGGTCGAGCGCGGCTCGTGAGTCCTCGCTGCCGTCGGTCGCGAGGAGGATAGTGCTATACATGTACTCGCCGTACGCACGGCGGGAAAATAAAGGCGGGCGTCGGTTCAGCCGTCCCGCCGACTCCGGGACGGTCAGCCGCTGCGGGCGACCGTCACCGGTACCGGCGAGCGACGGACGACTGTCTCGGCGACGCTACCAAGCAGCATCCGTGAGACGCCGCTTCGGCCGTGACTACCGACAACGATGTGGTCGATATCGTTGTCTTCGGCGTAATCAACAATAGCCCGGGCCGGCCGACCGACGACCGACGCCGTCGTCACCGCCGTATCGGCAGCCGTGGCCTGCTCTCGGGCGGATTCCAGTACCTCCTCGGCGCGACTTTCGGCCGCCGAGAGCCAGTCATCGCCGCTTCCCGGCCCCCACGTCGTGGCCCCATCGACCGGGTCCATCACGTAGACGGCGGTGATTTCGGCGCTACCGAACTGGTCGAGCGCATACGCCAGCGCGTCGTCGGACGGACCGGACCCGTCGACGGGAACGAGAACGTGCATATGTCGAACGTTCACATGCAACGGTATAAAAGATGCCCGACAAGCGTCGGGTCACGTCCGGAACAGAAACGACGGCCGGGGGAGACCGTCAGAACGGGGGATGGTGGGGAATGGCTTTCCAGCCGGTTCGGCGTACTCCCCGATGGGTATTAAAATACCGTCGCCTTTCAGACGGGTAAAACCAGAGAAAACTTGTTTACGGTTCTGGTCGGGACCCGATCGGCACGTCGATAGTCTGTCGCTCCCCGTCGCGGATGACAGTCGCCGTTGTTCTATCGCCGGGCGACAGTTCCAGCGCGAGGATAGTCCCGAGGTCGGCGTTCGAGTCGACCTGGGAGCCGGCCAGCCCAACAATGACATCGCCGCCCGTCGGGACGAGTTGGTCGCCGACGACAGTTTCGCCATCGGCCCCCCGAAGCGTCTGGTCCGGTGGTCCGTCGGGTGCCGTCTCGACGACGAGCACGCCGCGGGCCTCATCGAGGTCGTTGGCCTCGGCAACCGTCGGCGTGACCTCGATGAGCTGAATACCGAGGTAGGGGTGCTCGTAGTTTCCGGTCTGGATGAGTTCCGTCAGTACCCGGCGAGCCAAGAGTGGTGAAATGGCGAAGCCGACGTTCGCGCCCGCCCCCGCGACGGCAATGCCGGTCACATCCCCGTCCATCGTGACGACCGGCCCACCGCTGTTTCCCGGTTCTAGGCCTGCGTCGGTCTGTACGGTGTTCGGAATCGAGAAATCGGTAACCGGGTGGTTCGGCGACCGGTTTTTGCCGCTGATGATGCCCGCCGACACCGATGACTCCAGTCCGAAGGGACTCCCGAGCGCGAGCACCTCGGTCCCGACCGGTGGAACGGTCTCGACGAGCGGCAGCGACATCGCGTAATCGGGGATATCCGTCGACAGCACCGCAAGGTCGGCGTAGACGTCGGTAGCGATGACGCCCGCATCCCGCCACTCCCCCCGCCTGAAGCGGACGTTCACGTCTTCGAGGTCCGCGATGACGTGCTGGTTCGTGACGACGAAGCCGTCATAGACGAACCCGGAACCGCCCCCGCCCTGCTCGTCGCCGACAAACGCGACCGACTCGATAGTTGCCTCGTAGACATCGGTGTATCGCGACTGGCTCTCCGGATTCGGGTCGGCCGGTGTCGCCGGCGGCGGCGACTCACGTGACCCCGCGGCACACCCTGCGAGTCCGGCAATCCCCCCGGCGGCCGCCGCTAGCAACCGACGGCGCGTGAGTTCTGGCATACCCCGACTACGGTCGCGGGCAGAAAAGTGGCTTGGGATGCGGCAGCGTGCCTACTCGTCGATGTCCTGCTGTCGCCAGGTCGTCCGGTCGTACATCCGCTCGACTTCGCCTTCCTGCTGACGGATGGCGACGGCAGTGTTGAACAGGAACGCCGCGACCAACACCGTGCCGACGAGCCAGACAGCCTCGACGGCTGACTGGTCGACGGCTGCGACCGTCGTTGCGAGGTCGGTCATCGTCACGGCGACGATACAGAGGATGGCGGGCAGGAGATGCCGCGTTAGCGCCGAGAACGTCGTGCCCTCGTGGGCCTGTGTGGTCCGGACGCTGTAGAAAACTGCCCAGATAGAGGCACCGATCCAGCCGACCGCAACGACCGGCCGCGTCCACTCGCCGCCGGCGAGGTAGCCGACCCACCACGCCGCGATGAAGCCGACGATGACGAGCGCGTCGACCCACTTCGGAAGCAGCCGACTGGACCCCGTCGGATGGTCGGCGTGGTACATCGCCCGAATGCCGAGAGCGATAAAGAGGATGAAAAACAGCACGGCCCCCTCGGCGAAGACAGCCAGCCATGCGGAGCCGGTGAGGTCCGCCGCCAGCCCCGCGATTCCGTAGACGATGGCCGCGGCAATGCCGACGGCGAGAAAGCCCCACTCGTATTCGAAGCCCTCGGCGAGCACTCGGCGGACGTAGACGCCGAGAAACACCAGCAGTATCGCGGCGGCGACAGCGATAGAGGCGTGGGCGAGCACCCGCGCGGCGAAAACCGTACTCGCGGGGTCGCCACCGCCGACGAGCGGCGAGTTCGCGTTCATATCTGCCCTTGGCTCGGGGGCTTGATAGGTGTTCATCTTTTTCCCCCGCGCCACGCATCGGCCGACGAGCGTCCGGTGACGACGATGTTAGCTTCTGAACAACCGGTATGCGCCCTGTCCGACGACGACTGGCTTTTCTTCACCGTCGGGGGTTTCGCTGACCACCTCGATGGTCGAGACGCCGACGCTACCGCCGGCCCGGACGACCTCCGCGGTCGCCGTCAGGTCGCCGGCGGCCGGTCGGAGGTAGTTGACGTTGAGATTGATTGTCGAGAGGTCGTCGTTTATGGGGTCGGTCAGATAGGGCCGCAAGACGATGCCTCCAACCACGTCGACAAGCGTTGACGCGACGCCGCCCTGTATCGTCGGCGGGTCGGTCGGGTTGGTCAGCTTCTCGTCGAACGGTATCGTCGCAACCATTCGCCCCGTCTCAAGCGCGTCGACGGTAAAGCCAAGCCACGAGAGAAACTCGTGTTCGGCTTCGAGATACTCCTGTAGCAGCGCGGCCGCCTCATCGGGGATGTCGCTCGGCTCGGCATCAGCCATACCCGCCGTTGTGGGCGACGGGGTTTTGTAGCCTCGGGTACCGGCCGTACGCCGACGCTGTCCCGCTGGCCGCCCCGAGCCTCAAGGCCCTCGACGGCGTAGTGCCGGCGTGGCGTACGAACACGACTACTTCGATACGGCGGCGCTTGTCGCCGGACTGGAGACGTTCGGTGGCAGCGAAACAGAGCGCCGGGCCGTCGCCCGCCACGCCCGCGACCTCGCCGACAGCGGCCAGTACGCCGCCGACGCCGATGTCAAACTGACGCCCGAACACGTCGTCGTCCAGTTGGCTGACGCCCCCGACGGCGGGCCGGCCGACCGGTGGAACTGGTGGGTCGGGTCGTTGGCGGTCGCCTACGGCGACACGTATGCGACGTTCCAGATACGGCAGTTCGGCGACTGATGGCGCTTTCTGTTTGCTGCACCGCTGGGCAATCGGTCTGAACCGACGTTGTGTATGCGCCTTCGGCACAGCGGACAGCAGGCGGCCCAACCACGTGCCGTGTTCCCGCAGATACGGCGACTCCGAACATCCCGGGATTTTTCCCTCGGGCTGGCCTTTACCAGTGTGTATGGGCTTCGGCAGCTACGATGAATCCGAACAGCAGGACCAGAACGTCGAAACCGACGAGGACGCCGCAGTTAACGTCCACGAAAACGACCACGAGGGAGAGGTCGAATTCGAATTCGACGAAAACGAGGACGCGCTCATCGACCGGCTGCAGGACATGAAGGACGACGACGACGACGGCGACTGACCGGGGCAAACCGACGGCGGCAAGACGGCGACTGACCGGGGCAAACCGACGGCGGCAAGACGGCGACGACGAACAGACTGATAATGGAGCTTCAGTTTCTCGGCGGCGCGGGCGAAATCGGCCGTAGTGCCGTCCTTGTCAACGGCTCGCTGCTGCTCGACTACGGCATCCAGACAGCGACCCCGCCGCAGTACCCGGTGGGCGATGTCGAGCCCGATGCCGTCGTCGTCTCCCACGGCCACCTCGACCATGCCGGAGCCGTTCCCTCGCTGCTGTCGGGCGACCGGCGGCCGCCGATTCACTGGACGCCCCCGACGCGGGAACTGGCGCTGACGCTGGCCCGCGATACGCTGAAACTACACGGCGGCAGCTACCGCTGTCCGTTCACCGAGACAGCGGTCAAGCGGGTCACCCAGGTCTCCGAGTCCCACGGGTATCGGGAGTCATTCGAAGCGGCCGGCCACGAGGTAACGCTGTTCGACGCCGGCCACATTCCCGGCAGCGCCCACGTTCTCGTCGACGATGGCGAGACGCGCCTGCTGTACACTGGCGACTTCCACACCGACGACCAGCGGCTGGTCGCGGGCACCTCAGCCCGGCCCGACGCCGATGTCGTGGTCTGTGAGAGCACCTACGCGGACGTCGACCACGACCCCCGTGCCGACGTAGAAGACCGGTTCGCCCAAAGCGTCAAAACCACGCTGTGGGAGGGTGGTACGGTCGTCGTCCCGGCCTTTGCCATCGGCCGGACCCAGGAGATGCTACTCGTCTGTGAGGCACACGACATCCCATGCTACGTCGACGGAATGGGCAAGCAGGTCACCGAGATGCTTCGTGGATATCCCGGGTTCGTCCGCGACGACGAGGCGTTTCGGCGGGCGAAGTCCCACGCGCGCTTTGTCACCGGCCGCGATGGCCAGCGGAAACGCATCGCCGAGGAGAACGCCGCCATCGTCACCACGAGCGGGATGCTCTCCGGCGGCCCGGCGATGACGTATATCCCCGAAATCCGGGCACACCCCACGAACATGGTTGCCCTGACCGGCTATCAGGTCGAGGGAACGCCGGGACGGCGGCTCGTCGAGACCGGCCGCGCTGAAATCGACGGGCGCGTGATGCCGGTCAGCGCACAGATCGAACAGTACGATTTCTCGGCGCACGCCGACCGCGAGGGGCTGGTGTCGTTTTTGGACCCCTATCGCGGCGGCGACACCGAGGCGCTTGTGGTCCACGGCGACCGCTGTGCCGACTTTGCGGCGACGCTTTCGGAACGCGGGCTGCCGGCGTCGGCCCCCGAAGTCGGCGAGACGGTCCACATCTAGCGCCGTGAACGCGTAGGTTCTTGTCGCTGCGGCTCCAACCGCCAGCCGGTGGCGGTGACGACAGTTACCCCCTCCGAGCCCCTTGTGACGAGGCACTCATTCCGAGCCACCGTTTCTCCGAACCGCGAGTGCCGACGGCGGCTTTGATATCCCGAGCGTCCGTAGCCGTCGGCATGGTCGACTGGGACGAGCGGTTCGAGAGCGGGTCGTATCCACAGCACCCGGACCCGGCACCGGTACTGAAACGATACGTCGACGGGTCCGGCGACGGCCGCGCGCTCGATGTAGCGACCGGCACCGGCCGAAACGCGGTGTTTCTGGCCGAACACGGCTATGCGGTCGACGCGCTCGACAAATCGCGGGCGGGGCTGGAGACGACCCGGCGGAACGCTGCCGAGCGTGGCGTTGCGGGGAACCTCAACTGCATCCAAACGGACATACCGAGCCACACCTTCCCCGAGGGGACCTACGACATCGTGACCGTGAGCTTCTACCGGGCGGTCGACCGTTTTCCGGACCTCAAGGCGGCACTGGCTCCCGGTGGACTATTCTTCGTCGAACACCACCTCCGGACGGCCGACCCGGTCGAAGGCGGGCCGAGCGGCGACCGCTACCGGTTCGCTGCCAACGAGCTCTTGAACAGTTGTCTGGATTTGACGGTGCTTTCCTACGAGGAAGGTATCGAAGTACGCGATGATGGGCGCGAAAGCGCCATCGCCAGAATCGTCGCCCGGAACGCTTCGGGGCGACAGTCGTATCCGCGGATACGGGAGTGGCAGCGACAGGAAAGCGGCGGCGGGCGGCCTTAGTCGTCGCAGGCGGCGGGGTCGGCTGCGCCGTCGGTTACGGCCTCGGCCTCGTCGGTGAGTTCATAGAGGTTCTGGCGCGCGTCGGCGAAGTAGACGTCTTCGGAGACGATGTCGATGTCTTCGAGCCGTTCGAGCGCGTACCGGACGGTACGGGCCGACAGCATCGACTCCTCGACGATATCCTTCTGGGTCATCGCGCCGTTGTATTCGAGCACTTTGTAAACGAGCTTCGCGCTGGGCGGAAGGTCAGCCAAGGCTTCCCCGTCAGAATCAGCCATTTCTACCTAAACAGAGGGTTGCCATCCGTATAAAGATTGAGGCAAATATGGAAGGTACAGTTACGAAACGCCGTGCTGAGCGTCGACCGGCGGCCGAAACAGGAACGAACGGCTTTTGACGGCGGACGCTCCAATCCCAGACATGGCAACCGACACGGCCGAGCGTCGCATCGCCCACGTCCGGGGCGTGACGGTCACGGCCATCGCGTGTCTCGCCGGCGTTGCGGCCGCTGTCGTCTCGGCGGCCGTCGCCGACGGCGCTGGCGACACGCTCGGGCTCTACGTCCTCGTGGGCGGTATCATCGTCCAGTTCCCGCTGTTGCGGGTCCTGGAGATGGCGGGGCTACAACTCGATGTTGACGACTTCGGCGCGAAGGATTACCTGTACATCGCCTTCATGACCTTCGCGATGTGGTTCGTCTGCTGGACAGTGCTTCTGACAACCGGAGCGAGCGTCTGATGTCCGACGACAGCATCGCCGTCGTCGACCTTGACCGCTGCCAGCCCGACCGGTGCAACTACGAGTGTGTGAACTTCTGTCCCCCCAACCGGACGGGCGAGGAGTGTATCATCACGCGCGAGGAGCGCTACGAGGACGACGACCACTACGCCGGCGGCGCCGACCAGGTCTCTATCTCCGAGGAACTGTGTCTCGGCGAGAGCTGTGGCATCTGCGTCGAAAAGTGTCCGTTCGACGCCATCGAGATTATCAACCTGCCACAGGAACTCGACGAGAACCCGACCCACCGCTACGGCGCAAACAGCTTCGCCCTCTACGGGCTGCCGGCCCCACAGGAAGGGCGGGTCACCGGAATTCTCGGGCCGAACGGCATCGGGAAGACGACCGCCGTCCACATCCTCGCCGACGAAATCACGCCGAACCTCGGCCGCTTCGACGACGAACCCGACTGGGAGGCGGTCCTGGAGGCGTATCGCGGAACCGCCCTTCAGGGGTATCTGGATGACCTCGTCGACGGCGACATGACCGTCGCGCGCAAGCCACAGTACGTCGACCGTATCCCCGAAAGCTTCGACGGGAAGACCCGAGAGCTTCTTGACGGCGTCGACGAGCGCGGTGTCGCCGACGAACTCGTCGAGCGGCTCGAAATCGAGGCCGTCATCGACCAGCCCATCGACACCCTCTCGGGCGGTGAACTCCAACGGGTCGCGCTGGCGGCGACGTTGGTCCGGGATGCGGATTTTTACTTCCTCGACGAGATTACACCGTATCTCGACATCGGCCAGCGGGTGACCGCCGCCAGGCTGATTCAGGAACTCTCCGAGGACGACCGCTCGATGCTCGTCGTCGAACACGACCTCGCGGTGCTCGATTTGCTTGCCGACGCCCTGCACGTCGCGTACGGTGAACCGGGGGTTTTCGGCGTCGTGACGCCGCCCAAATCCACGAAGTCGGGTATCAACGAGTATCTCAAAGGCTACCTCGAAAACGAGAATATGCGTATCCGCCCGGAGGCCATCGAGTTCGAGGAACACGCACCCCGAACCGAGTCCTTCGGCGAGACGCTCGTCGAGTACCCCGACCTGACGAAATCCTACGGCGACGGCGAGTTTACCCTCGATGTCGAGGGGGGCCAAATCCAGAACAACGAGGTGCTCGGTATCGTCGGCCCCAACGGCATCGGTAAATCGACGTTCGCGAAACTGCTCGCCGGTCGCCTCGACCCCGACAGCGGGAGTTTCGATGCCGACCTCGACATCTCGTATAAGCCACAGTACGTCGAAATCGACCAGCCGATGCGGGTCGATGCCTTCCTGCGGTCGATTACTGACGACTTCGGCAGCTCCTACTGGAACACCGAAATCGCCCAGCCGCTCCAGCTCGACCGCATCATGGAGCAGGACCTCACCGACCTCTCCGGCGGCGAGCGCCAGCGGGTTGCTATCGCGGCCTGTCTCTCCAAGGAGGCCGACATCTATCTGCTCGATGAGCCGTCGGCCCACCTCGACGTCGAACAGCGGGTGCTGGCGACGCGGGCCATCCGCCGCTACACCGAGACACACGACAAGACGGCGATGGTCATCGACCACGACATCTACATGATTGACCTGCTCGCCGACCGACTGCAGGTCTTCGAGGGCACGCCCGCCGAGCACGGCCGTGCCGGCTCGCCGGTCGGCATGCGCGAGGGAATGAACACGTTCCTCTCGAATCTCGATGTCACCTTCCGCCGCGACGAACGAACCGGGCGGCCCCGCATCAACAAGCCCGGCTCGCAGAAGGACCGCGAGCAAAAAAAGCAGGGCGAATACTACTACGCGCCGGCCGAAAACCAGTAGCGCCGACGTTCGGTCCACCAGTCGGACTGTTTAACTCGATTGCTCCCCGACCGTACGACGATGGCGAACTCCAACGCCAAGGGCGACCGCAGAGAGCGGGAACTCGTCACGAAACTCGACGAGGCCGGGTTCGCGGTCATGCGAGCGCCCGCTTCCGGCAGCGCGACCGACCGCGAACTGCCGGACGTGCTCGCCGGCGACGGCGAGACGTTCTACGCTGTCGAGGCGAAATCCTCCGCCGGCGACCCGATTTATCTCTCCGGCGAAGAAATCGAGGCGCTGGTGTACTTCGCCCGGAACTTCGGAGCGAAACCCCGTGTCGGCGTCCGATTCGACCGCGAGGACTGGTACTTCTTCCATCCTGGCGACCTCTATGAGACCGACGGCGGTAACTACCGGGTCAAAAAAGAGACGGCGCTGGCGGATGGCACTGATTTCGCGGAGTTCACCGGCCAGTCGGAGAAGGTGACGCTCGACGAAATCGCCGTCGGCTCCGATGTCGACGAGACGACCCGCGAGGTGCTCGGTGCGGTCGAGCGAGGAGACCTGTCGGCTGACGACGCCGCTGAAATGCTGTAGCGCGGCACTGTGGCGCGCGCTGTGTGTCCGTTTCGAGCGGTGAGTTACTGATACCCACCAAGACAGCGGCCGTCGTCAGCACCGGTATGAGCGGGCCAGCGGTACTCCTCGTCGAGGACAGCGGCTTCATGGCGAGCCACGTCTCGGGGACGCTCGAAGCCGCCCACGGCATGGATGTTCGTGTCGCCGAGACGGCGGCGGAGGCGCGTCAACGACTCCGGGACAACGATATCGACTGCCTCGTCGTCAACACACAGTTGCCCGACGAGAACGGCGTCGAATTCGTCAGGTCGATACAGCAAAGCGCCGACCTCCCGTCGATGCCATCGTTGCTCTTTACCGGCGAGTTTCTCGAAGACGTCGCGGCGGAGGCGTTCGACGCCGGCGTCGTCGATGTCGTCAGCAAAGAACACCATGCCGGCGACTCGATGGTCGTCTTTGCGAACCGAATCAAGGTTGCAATCGACGCCTTCGAACAGCGGCTGGAATGAGCTCCTGACGGCGCGCCTTCGAAGCGCTTTTGGCCGCCACCGACACATCCCACGGTATGGACCGTGATGCCGTCGCCGAAGCCATCGTCGCGTTCGTCGGTGCCGGAACGCTTGCCGGTCTCATCATCTGGGTCGGCACCGCCTACACTGACGGGGTGCTCACGGAGGACGGCGGCCTCGCGCTTGTCGGCGCTATCGCGTTCTTCATCGTCTTCATGTCGCTCCTCGGCGTTGGGCTCTCCCGGCGCTACTGAGCCCGCCAGTCGGTGAGCTCCTCGGCCGGCTGCTGGTCGAGTTGCCGTTCATAATACGATAGCGGGTGCTGAATCCGATTGCAGGTCTCATCGGGGTCGACGCAGTCGCCGTACTCGTCTATGACCGTACACGACGGCGGCGTGGCGACGACCCCATCGTCGGTTTCGAGCCGCTGTATCCGGTCTCGGACGCGTGCTGCCCGCTCGCCGTCGAAGCTACAGAGCTCGATGACGGCATCCCTGTCGAGGCCGACGCCGAGCAAAAACGACACGAGTGAAAACGCCGACTCGTCGGGCAGCGACTCGCCGTCGCGCGCCCGCGACAGCAGCGCCCGCATGCACGGTGGGAATAGGCCGGGCGTCACCGTCTCGAAGCCGGTCGGCGGGTCGAGGTCCTCGATTTGTCGCCGTATCGCCGCCAGTTCACCGTCCAGCGGCTCGGCGATAACATCCGGCACCGAAAGCGGGAGCCCTTCGGCGACACGCCGGGCGACCGCTTCCCGGAGTAGCGTGTATAGCTCGGGCCGCGAGACGGGGAGCGTTCCCGCCGAAAGCGGCCGCGTCGCGAGCCGCCACTGCGGGTCATCGAGTCCGGCGGCGAGTTCGAGGTATGCGGTGGCAGCCACGGAAAAACGGCCATCGCCCAGCGGCTCGACGCGCCCGGCCATATCGAAATCAGCCAGTAGGCGGTCAAGCGTGAGCCGCTGGTCGGCGCTGCTTTTCAGTTCGAGGTCGGCCTCGAAGTCGTCGACGAACCGCTCTCTGGCGGTCGCGGCCTCGGCGGCGGCGTATTTTTCGACCGCGCCGGGGACATCGAGCAGCGACACGAGCACGCGAGCGACCGGATAGGAGAGCAGTTCGGCGCGGTCGCTCCAGATACGCGGCTCCTCGGCGGCGACTGTGCCGGAAAGCAGCGCCCGCTCGACGCGCTCGCGACCCCGCTCGACGGCCGGCCCGCCGTCTGCGACAAGCGCTGCGAGGTCGACATCGGCTGCCTCGACGGCGTCGCGCGCGGCGTCGAGAAACGGATACCGGGCGTGGAGCCGCTCCATACCCACCGGTATCGTGCCGCTGCCGATAAACGCACCGACCTGTCGGGTCCCCAGCGGGACGGATAGCGCCCGGGAGCGACACCCCTTTGAGCCGCGGCCCCGAGCCAACGAACAACCGTGCGTCTCAGGTACCGCTGTCCCGGTTGCCGAACCACGAGCAACCTCCATGACCCCAGCTGTGAGTTTGAGGGCACCGACCGGACGCACATCGAACGGGCCTACACGGACCTGCTTGCGCCGCTTTCGGCCCGAACCTACGCCGACGAGGACGCGCTCCGCGACGACGTGCCGACCGACCGCTGGAGTGGTCTCCACACTGCGGTGCTCCGTCGGCTCAAAAGCGACCAACGAATCGTCGAAGACGACGACGGACGGCTCCGGCTGCTGCCGCCCGACGAGTACAAGGACCGCGTCTCGCGGCCGACCTTCGAGCCGCTGCAGACCATCTACGAGCAGGGCAGCGTTCCCGGCGCACACGACCACTCCGTGTTTGCGATAATCGCCTTCTACGAGATGGTCGGCCTCTCGTGGGAGGAAGCCCGCGAGCAGACCATCGAGTGGCTCCACGACTCGGGGACGTGGAACCGCGGCGGCTTCGAGGAGGACACCCCCGAGGAGCTCGTCGACTCGAAAAAACACGTCTACGAGGAAGGCTACGGCTGGAAACAAGCGGCTACGGAGGCCAAGGCGGTCATCGACCGCCGGCTCCAGTAGCGCAGCCGCCAAGAGGTGGGAACCGGAGGGAAATATTTGTATCCGTCGGGAGTACCCCCGGGTGATGTACGACCGAATCCTGCTGCCGACAGACATGAGCGCTGGTGTCGACCGTGCCATCGAACACGCCATCGACGCGGCACAGCGGTACGACGCCGAACTGCACGTCCTCTATGTCGTCGACACCGATGCCTACAGTTCGTATCCCGGCGACGAGTACGTCCACGAGTTCGAGGGCCTCGAACAGGCGCTCGAACAGGCCGGCGGCGACGCTGTCGAGGACATCGCCGAGGCGGCCGCCGACGCGGACGTCGCCGCCGAGACGACCATCCAGCACGGCGTCCCCCACGAAGAGATTCTCGATTATATCGACGAGAAGGCCATCGACCTGACCGTCGTCGGCTCGAAAAACCGTTCCGAGGAGTACCGACGGCTCCTCGGAAGCGTCGCCGAACGCGTCGTCCACATGAGCGAAAAGCCGGTCACCGTCGTGAAGACGCCTGTCGAGGCCGACGACTGAGACAGTCTGCCACATCGGCTCTGGTCGCCACGACCGCTCTGAGGACAGCAGTGTCGGTCACAACACGACTCATTCGCTGTTTTTGAGTCGCTGACGGCGTGTCTCGAACTCCTCGTCGGTCAGGTCACCACGCGCGTATGCTGTCCGAAGCTCCTGCATCGCGCTGTCGTCGCTGCCGTCAGCGACGAGCAGTCGGTAGCCGCCGTAGCCGAGCGCGATGAGGACGGCGAGGGGAAGAAGCGACCAGAGCCACCACAGCCCGCCCATACCGGTGCCGTTGCCCCACATACCGCCGTGCATCACTCCGGCCATCGGCATTGCGACCGTCATCATAACGAGTGGGACGGCCAGCACTGCGACGATGACGACCAACACAGCGCGGAGCAAGGTATCATTTGTTGCCATACATAGCTGTTCGCGCGGGTTATTTAACCATTTTTTCGCTTCGATACTGAAGTAAATCGAGCCGAAACACTCGGATTCGAAACTCCCCGGCTGGCGCTCCGCGTCAGTCAGCCAGCGCGTCCAGCCGGAACTCGAAGCCGGCGACAGGCACTTCGAGGTCGTGCTCGACGAGCACGCGGGGGTGGAGTTCGCCGATAACGCCGGCCGGTTCGCCGTCGATGACGACGGCGGCGGTCCGACCGTCAATAAATGACGGATGGTCGGTCGGTGGCGTCTTGATGTCGACGCCGAACGCCGAACCGATAGCCTGTAGCCGCGCCTTCGCGTCTTCGTACGAGGCGTCGGTGCGCGCGACGACGCCGGCTACCGAGCGGTGTTCGGCGACGTTGGTCGGTTTGGACTCGTCGACGCCCGCGACGAGACCGATTTCCGCGAGGTCCTGTGGATAGGCGCGGTGGGTGTTGTTCTCCAGTACCATCAGCAGCGACGGCAGCGCCCACGTCCTGACGACGGTGTAGTCCTCGCTGTACGGCTCGGTAATCGTCGGCGGCTCGCGTGCGCCGACGGCGTTGTCGTCGGGCGACAGCGA
Organism: Natronomonas pharaonis DSM 2160; assembly: GCF_000026045.1. NCBI lineage: Archaea > Methanobacteriati > Methanobacteriota > Halobacteria > Halobacteriales > Natronomonadaceae > Natronomonas > Natronomonas pharaonis. The sequence goes on from NC_007426.1 coordinate 349,432, forward strand.
CATCCGGTCGAACAGCTCCGTCTCGCTTGTCATATAGAAGTTCAGGAGGTCCTCGAAGCCCAGCCCGACGAGCGTGTTCCGGACGGCGTCTTCGAGTCGCGAGCGGTCGTGGCGGCCGCCGACCGTCGACACATCTGGATACTGCGGTTCGAGTTCGTTGAATCCGAACGCTCGGCCGACGTCATCCACGATGTCGGCCGGGTGGAGCACGTCCACGCGATAGGCGGGAATCTCCACTTCGTAGGTGAGTTCGCCCTCCGTGTCGGCTTCGGCATCAAGCCCCGACCGTTCGAGGAGGTCGACGACATCCGTGCCGGCGAGGTCGACACCGAGTGTCGTCTCGATTCGGTCGTGGCTCACCGTCTTCGTCGTCGTCGAGAGGTCCGGCCGCGTCAGTGTTCGGTCGCCGTAGTCGACCGCGACGGATTCGATGCGGCCACCACGGGCCGAGAGCGCATAGCAGATGATGGCGAGCATCCGGTCGATGGTCCACTGGTCGGTCCCGGTCAGTTCGATGAACAGGTCGCGGGTCCCGGTATCGACCTCGGTTCGGCTGCCGTTGATGACTGGCGGGAAGGAGAACAGGCCGATATCGTCGTAGATGGCCGGGAAGCGGTCGAGTCCGTCGACGAGGTGCCCATAGGTCTCGCCGGTCGGGTGGGCATCGAGCACCTCGGCGGGCGTCCGCTCCGCATCGTCGTCAAGCGGGACGAACCGGTCGCCGTCGGGGTCGACGCCGCGGTAGGTGATGGATTTGGACGGCTTGCCGTCGCTCCGAGCGCCGCCGCCTTTGAGCATCGTGAGGTCGTGGACGCCGATGGCACCCTTCGCCCGGTTGCGGCCCATCGTCGCGTGGAGCTTCTCCTGTAGCTGGATGAGCGAGTCCAACTGCGTGTCATCGAGGTCGAGTCCACGAACGACCGCACCGGTCACGTAGGGCCGCGCTTCCGGCACCGACTCGTCGACGGTGATTGTCCATTCGGCATCGTTGGTCTTCGGCACATCGATGCCCCGGTCGTGGCCGTACTGGTAGCGCAGCGAGCGGGCGATGCCCTCCACAGAGAGCCGGTCCAGCCGGTCGGGGGCGAACTCGAGTTCGAAGTCGCCGTCGTCGCTTTCGCCCTCGAACTCCAGGCCGAGCGCAAAGAGGTCGTCCTTTAGTTCGTCGTCGGACTTGTCCTCGATGGCCGCAAGCGAGCGCAGTTCGTCGGGGTCGACTTCGACGACGGGCATTATTGGACCACCTCCACGTCCCGCAGCAGCTCAAGGTCACAGAGCGTCCCGTGTACGTCTCTGATATCCTCGAAGCCGTACATAAGCATCAGGAGTCGCTCCAGTGCCAGCCCCCACGCCATCACGTCACAGTCGACGCCGAGCGGCGACAGCACCTCCTCGCGGAAGATACCGGAGTTCCCGATTTCGATGAGCTCGCCGGTCTCGGGGTGTTCGCCGAACAGCTCGAAGCTCGGCTCGGTGTAGGGGTTGTAGTGCGGCTTGAACTGCAGGTCGGTGATGCCGAACTGCTCGTAGAACTCGGTGAACGTCCCCATCAGGTCCCGGACCGAGAGGTCTTCGGCCATTACCCACCCTTCAATCTGGTAGAACTCCAGCAGGTGCGTCGGGTCGAGCGTGTCGTTGCGGTAGACCTTCTCGACGCTGAAATACCGCTGTGGAGGCTCGAGGTCGCCGACGGCGTGGCCCGAGAGATACCGCATCGAGAGCGAGGTGGTGTGGCCCCGGAGCGCGACCGCGCGGGCGAAGTCCTCGTCCCACGGCGAGTGATAGCCGTCGCCTTCGGAGCCGACGCCGTTTCGGTGGGCGTCCTCGACCCGCTCGACGAGGTCCGCTGGTAGTTCGTCCATCCCCGGCACGTCCAGCGCAAAGCGGTCCCAGTGGGTCCGGGCCGGATGGTCCTGCGGCATGAAGAGACAGTCGTTAATCCAGAAGTCGGCGTCGGCGTGGGGGCCTTCCATCTCCTGAAAGCCCATCCCCACCAACACGTCCTTGACGCGGTTTGCCGTCTGGCGCAGGATATGCTCCTTGCCGCCGTTGACCGGCTCGGCGTCGGCCTCGACGTTGTATTCTGCGAACTCCACGTCTTCCCACTCCCCGGAGGCGAGCAACTCCGGCGTGACCGCGCCGACCGTCTCGGCGGTTTCGATGCCTTCCATCAGTGCCGTCACGCCGTCGTCGGTGAGCGTAACGCTGCGGACGGTCGTCTCTGTCCGCTCGATGAGGCCGCGGGATTCGAGCCGGTCGAGCACCTCGGCGTCGAGGTAGCCGGCGTTGTCGTTGGCGATGGCGTCCAGCGCCTCGGCCTCGGGGTCGGCGTTCGGGTCGTGGGTCGGGTCAGGGGCGGCGTCGACCTTGCCGGAGTCGATGTGTCCGTACCCCTTGCGCGCGAAGTTGGAGAGGGCGATATCAACCTCGGGACCATCGAGGGCGGCCGACCCGAGCAGCCGGCCGAGCTCAACCGGTTCTTCGTCCGCACCGGCGTCGACGGCCGCCCGGTAGAGGCGGACCTCGGGCAGCCCGTCATCGCGGTAGCGGTCGCCCTCTTCGGTGACCGCCACCTCTTCGGCGACGTGTTCCTCGACGGCGACGAGGCCCTCCGTTTCGAGTTCGAAGGCGGCCCGCGTCACCGCCGCCGGGTCCTCGCCGAGCGCCTCGGCGAGCTGTGCGACCGTCTTCGTCTCCGTCGCGCTGGCGGCTTCAAGCAGCGCGAGTTGTGTCTCGGGCAGTCTCATTGTGTCGGTGTGTGTAACCGTGGCTGTTAGCGGTTCCGACTCGGCGGCGCACGGATGCGGCAAATATTGATTCTCAGGCGGTCGACAGCGCACCGTCGAGGTCGAACGGGAGGGTCCCGTGCCGATAGCCTTCGATGTGACCGCTCGGCCGAGCGCGGAACACAACAGTCGGCTCGTGGCCGACGGTCGGGCGCTCGGCGGCGACGGCCGACCATTCAGCATCGGTAAACGAGGTACAGTCGACGAAAAGCGCCGCCTCGGGGTGTGCCGCAAGCTGCTCAGAGCGCTTTGCACGCCCTGTCTCTTCGACAGCGGCGACCGGATGGTCGGCGTGCGTCCGACGGGCCGGCGGCTCGGGGCGAGTGACCTCCACGAGTCGGCCGTCGACGGCGAAATCGAGGGCGTGACCGCTCTCCTGTTCGACCTCGGGGTCGAAATCGAGGCCGGCGTCGACAAACAGCTTTGCGACGGTGAACTCACTCATCGTCGCGCGCATCCGGGTCACATCGTAGCCGGCTGAGGTGCCGAGTTTCGCGGCCATCGTGTAGCGGTCGTCGTCGAGGCGGCCGCTTTCGAGCAGTGATTCGTAGAACGACAGCCCCGCATCGGCGTCCGCATCGGGGAAGCCGGCGGCGTCCTCGGCGAAGAACCGTCGGGTTGTCTCCCGGCCGTCCTTCGAACAAAAGACCGGGAGGAAAAACCACGTGAGATGCTCGTAGTCGGCCAGCCACGGGTCCGTGACTTCGATGCGGGCGGTAAGCTCGCGCTGTGCCCATCGTGAGACGGGGTCCGGGGCCTCGCTGAACGTTTCCTTGTTCGTTCGCCACAGCGGCTCGGGTGTCTCGGTGTTCCCGAGCCAGTAGGCCCGTCCCGGTCGAAAGCAAAACAGCGCGATGTCGCCGTTGTCCATCTCTAACCGGACGGCGTCGTACCGGTCGTCGCCGACGGCGAACCACGGCTCCGAGAGGCGTGCGCCGAAGCGGTCCTCCAGCGGTGCGAGTAGCGCCTCTCGGACGCGGTTGCGCGTCCAGTCGGCGTTCGAGCGGCGAAAGCGGAGGGGACCTGCCACGTCTTCCCTTCGTCGTGTGTGCGTTTACCGATTTCGCTTCGGACGGTTTCGGTTTCAGCTGGGGCCGTTCCCCTCGGCCACCGGCTGCTCGACCGCCGTGTGGCCGGCAGCCGACGCCGGTGAGCCACCCGACACATTCATAGTCAACAACCCACAAGGTTCTGGTACACTATGTCAATGGGTGCCTATGACGAGGACGAACACGAGCGTCGCGAAAAGAAGGCGGCAACCGTCGACGCCGCGTTCGACGACGAGCGGACCAACTACGAAGGGGAAATCGAATACGAGGCTGGCGACTCCGCGGAGGAACTTCTCGACCAGTTCAAGCAGATGCAGTAACGTGTTCTCGGCGCCACAACAGCAGTATCGAACTTCCTGAGACCACTGTCACTGCCAGCACGTGGCCGACGAGCGCAGCGACCAACAGCGGGTACTCGGTGACAAACGGAACCAGCAGTAGCTGTGCAAACCCAAAGAGGATGGTCTCGGCGTCGATACGCCGGAACTGCCCTGCAGCAGCCGGGCTGAAGCGATACCGTGCCGACCGCCACAGTCCGACGAGCGACGCCCACCAACCGGTCCCGATGCGGTAACAGAGGTCCCACAGCACGAGCAGCGTCAGATAGACGACCGGCAGCGGCGCTTCGGGACCGAAAACGGTCGCAAGCGACGACCCCGGCGATAGCCGGACCAGATACGTGACAAGCGCAACGAAGGCGAGCACCGAAAGCACGACCTCGATGCTGGTGCCGAACAGGAGCCGTCGGTAGGCGGCCGGCGGGTCGGTCCGGCGCACGGCAGCGCCGATTCGGAGCATCTCAGCGCTGCCGAGAGCGGCGACCGCGACCGCAACGGTACCGGCGACGGCGGCGCTCCAGAGGCCGTAGTACCACGCGAGCAGCAGCACCGCCCCCTCGAAGACGGCGATTTGAATGGCTATCGCTGCTCGGGGCGGCACATCGATGCCGGGAACCGCGCCGACGATGCTCTCGTAGGTCCATGTTTCGCCGTACTCGGGCATCAGGCGCCCCCGGACTCGCCGTCGGCCAGCGCCCGCTGTACGGCTTCGTCGAACGGCGTCAACTCTACCTCGACGTGCTCGTCGATACGACGCTCCGAGACTGTCACCGCGTTGCGGAGTCCAGCCACGAGCGGCCGGGCAACCCCGGCCGGCACGTCGGTAAAGAGTCTGAGCCAGTGGGCCGACAGCCACGGCGACAGAACCGGTACTGGGACGATTCTGAGCCGGTGGCCCTGCTGTGCGGCGACCGTCCGAAGCATATCCTCGTAGGTCAACACCTTCGGTCCGCCGATTTCGAACGTCTCGCCGGCCGTCGCTGGCGCTTCGAGTACGCCGACCAGATAGGCGACGACATCGTCGATGTATATCGGCTGACAGTCGGTTCGCACCCACCGCGGTGTCACCATCACCGGGAGCCGGTCGGCCAACTGGCGGATGAGTTCAAAGCTTGCCGACCCGCTGCCCACGATGACTGCCGCCCGGAGCGTCGTCAGCTCGAACGCCCGTTCGCCGAGCACCTGCTCTACCTCGCGGCGAGAGCGGAGATGCTCCGAGAGGTCGTCCCCCTCGTCACCCAACCCCCCGAGATATATTACCCGGCCGATACCCGCTTGTTCGGCCGCCTCGGCGAAGCTTGTGGCCGCCCGACGGTCGCGGGCCGCGAAATCACCGCCGGCACCCATCGAGTGAACGAGGTAGTAGGCGGCATCGGCCGAGGGGAGCTCCAGCGGCGGGTCCAGCAGGTCCCCCTCGACAACGTCGACACCTTCCGGTTTGTCGTAGCGTTCGGCATCGCGGGTCAACGCAACGACATCGTGGCCGTGGTCGACAAGCGACGCAACCAGCCGGCTGCCGACGAACCCGGTCGCTCCCGCAACGAGCACGCGCATACCCTACGCTACGTCCCCTAGCCTCAAGTACGTACCCCGAAACCTCGCCCTGCTTTGGCCCCCCGGATTGCGACGGTGTCGCTGACAAACCCTCACTAACGTCACACTAACGCTTTCATTTACCATTGAATATCCAACGCATAAGTTACAAATATAATTAAAATACCTAACGACGAAAAATTTTAGTCGCACTCAACCGTTTGTTTCGACTGGAGGTGGTGAATCGTGTCGGAGCGACAGCCCAGCAGTAAACCACCCTACCCTACTTCGCTCGGGGGCTATGGCCCCGCTCGCTCGTTGAGGGTGGGGCTTTCGCGTGGACTCCCGTTCTACGCCTCGGAAGAGGCGGGAAGATCGTACTCTCCACTCACGTTCAGTGTCCCGCGATTCAAGCGCACGTCTACGGGTGCGCCTCCGTCGTCTGCGTTTTGCCGACGCCGGAGATACTGCAAGCCGATGTTCTTGGAAGCGTTGTAGTCGGCGTGGTTCTGGTAGCCACAATCCTGACATTCGAAGTCTTCGCCGTGGCGGTTATCATCGTGGGTAAACCCACAGGTCGAACACCGTTTTGACGTGTTCCGTGGGTCCACTTGCACGACTTTGACGCCCTGCTCTCTGGCTTTGTATTCGACGTACTCGTAGAGGCGACGGAACGCCCACAGATGGTGCCACGATGCTTCTGGGACGTTCTCACGAATGTCGGTCAGATCCTCGAACACGATATGCGAACAGTCGTGTTCGACTGCTTCTGCGACGATCTCGTTGGCAACACGATGCAGGAATATCTCGAAGCGTCCGTCCTCCTTGCGCTCGACGCCTGCTATCGCGTCGTGTGCCGCTCGCGTTCCGCACTGTTGGAGGTCGCCACGCCGTTTCTCGTACTCTCGCTTCCAGTGGTTGAACTCGTCTGCCGACCAGAACCGTCCGGTCGAAGCCACCGCGAGTTGGTTCACACCGAGGTCCACACCGAGGACTGTGCTGTGCCCGGTAGTGGGTTCGGTGTCGTCGTCCTCTTTGAGCATCGACGCATGGAGATACCAGTCGCTGTCACGCCGATGGAGTGTCGCCCGCCGAAACTCGTAGTCTTCGTCTGTGACGTACTTTGTCGGCGGTGTATCGGCATCGTCAGGTAGAATGTAGTCGCACTCAATCCGTCCGTCCGGTGTTGAGAGCGAAGCGTGGTCACGATGGAACGTTGCGCTTCGCTTGTCGTAGACGGCAGTATCCGCCGTGAACGTCGGACGAGACGTATCTGGGTCGTTTTTGAGACGTTCGACGCCGCTTTTGACGGATTCGACGGCTTGGCGAATCCCCTTCTGGACAAGATTTGCGGTCAGCTCCGTGTCCTCACGTAGCTGGTCGTAGAGGGCGCGTTCGGCCTTCGCTTTCGAAGTGACGTGGTAGCCGTCATCGCCGTGCCAGCACCACTCACTCGCGGTGTTGGCGCAGTATTTGAATTGCTCGACAGTCTCTCGAAGGTGCGTATCTGCGCCTTCGGGTGTGTCGAGCTTGATAACGGCGGTACGACGGTATTCCACTGTCTTTTCACATATGCGCTTGTAGTTACTTAATGATTGGGAGTTGGCAGGCGACAATCTGGTGGCTGGTCAGTACCGTGTCGGCTTCTGCTCACGGGCCTGCGGCCCGTTCGCACGGCCCGAGGGATCTTCGATCCCTCGCTGTCCTCCCCACCCTACTCGCTTGTGCTTCCGCCGAGGCCGGAAGCCCGGCGCTCCTTGAGGGTGGAGCCTCCACCTCGTATTCGGTGACATCCCTCGCATCGCCCGTCCGAAACATCCGGACGAACTGCGGCTAATCGACCCGGCGGAGCTCTCACGGTATGACCTCCTGCTTGCGACGATTCCGCTGGTCCTGCTTGCGGCGTGGGCTGTCGGCCAGTACGCCGACGCTCCCGCCTGGCTTGCGCTCGGGGCTGGTTCGCTCGCGGCGCTGCTTGCCGTCGCGGATGGGCTGGCGGTGAACCCGCCCGTCTAGTCCGGCGGCTTTTGTCCGTGCGGTCTGTACTATCGCCGCATGGCAAGCGACCCCTGTGAAGCCTGCGGCGAGGATGTCCAGATAGGCGGCGGTATTTCCGGTATCTGGTCGTCCGACCCATCCGGGACCGGCGGGATGACGCTGGAGTTCGCCGACGGGTCGGCGTTCTTCCTGTGTTTCGACTGCATCGAGTCGCTCCCTGAGGAGCCGACAGTCGACGATGTCCGTGACCTGACCGACGACGGGTAGCCGAACCTGTCTCCTATGGCCCGCAGAGCGCTGCTCTGTGCTGTCTCTCGGAATTCGGGCCACTCGAAAACCCTTTAGCCAGTCACGGGCCAAACGGGGTGTAATGAGCGACCTCGACGAGGAGTACCAGCTCGACTATTTCCACGAGGAGGGATTCGAACGGAAAGAGTGTCCCTCCTGTGGGGCGCACTTCTGGACGCGCGACAGCGAGCGGGACATCTGTGGGGAGCCGCCGTGTGCCGACTACGATTTCATCGGCGACCCGGGCTTCGACACCGAGTACAGCCTCGAAGAGATGCGAGAGGCGTTTCTCTCGTTTTTCGAAGACCACGACCACGAGCGCATCGAGCCGTATCCGGTCGCGGCCAACCGCTGGCGTGACGATGTCCTGCTGACGCAGGCGTCGATTTATGACTTCCAGCCGCTTGTCACCTCCGGGGAGACGCCGCCGCCGGCCAACCCGCTGACGATCTCTCAGCCCTGCATCCGGATGCAGGACATCGACAACGTGGGCAAGACCGGCCGACACACGATGGCCTTCGAGATGATGGCCCACCACGCGTTCAACGCCCGTGAGGACATCGACGACCCGGACCAGTATGCCTACGAGGGCGAGGTCTACTGGAAGAGCGAGACGGTCGCCTACTGCGACCAACTGCTCGATGAACTCGGCGCCGACATCGAGGACGTCACCTACATTGAGGACCCGTGGGTCGGCGGCGGCAACGCCGGCCCGGCAATCGAGGTCATCTACCGGGGGCTGGAGCTGGCGACGCTGGTCTTCATGTGCATGGAGCAAGACCCCGACGGCGACTACGAACTCAAGGACGGCAACCGGTATTCGTATATGGATACCTACGTCGTCGACACCGGCTACGGGCTCGAACGCTGGACGTGGATGTCACAGGGGACACCGACCGTCTACGAGGCGGTCTACCCCGAGATGATATCCTTCCTGAAAGACAACGCCGGCCTCGACTACAGCGACCGCGAGGAGTCGCTTGTCAACCGGGCCGCGCGGCTCTCCGGCAAGCTCGACATCGACGATGTCGACGACGTGGAGGCCGCCCGCGACGACATCGCCGACGAACTCGGCGTCGAAACCGACGAACTCCGTGCGCTCGTCGAGCCGCTCGAAGACATCTACGCCATCGCGGACCACTGCCGAACGCTGGCGTACATGCTCGGCGACGGCATCGTCCCCTCCAACGTCGGCACTGGCTATCTCGCCCGGATGGTCCTGCGGCGGACCAAGCGGCTTGCCGACGGCGTCGGCGTCGATGCGCCGCTCGACGAACTCGTCGACATGCAGGCCGAGCGGCTCGACTACGAGAACCGCGATACCGTCCGCGATATCGTCCGCACCGAGGTCGAAAAGTACCGCGAAACGCTCGAACGGGGCCGGCGACACGTCGAACGGCTCGCCGAGGAGTACGCCCAAAAGGGCGACCCGATTCCGCTTGATGAGGTCATCGAACTCTACGACAGCCGCGGCATCCAGCCCGAGACCGTCGAGGAAATCGCCGCCGACCACGGTGCCGATGTCGAGATTCCGGACGACTTCTACTCGCTTGTGGCCGAGCGGCACGGCGAGGCTGACGCCGACGCCGACGACGGCACGCTCGCCGGCGACGACGACCGCATTGCCGACCTTCCGGAGACGGAGAAACTCTACTACGAGGAGCCGGAGCGGACCGACTTCGAGGCGGTCGTCCTCGATGTCATCGAACGCGACGCCGACGGCGAGACGGTCTACGATGTCGCGCTCGACCAGACGATGTTTTACCCCGAGGGCGGCGGTCAGCCGGCCGACACCGGAACGCTATCGACCGACGACGTGGCCGCGGAGGTCACCGATGTCCAAGAGACCAACGGCGTCGTTCTCCACCGGACCGACGAGGCCCCCGGTAAAGGCGAGTTCGTCCGCGGCCAGATAGACGGCGTTCGCCGCCGCCGGCTGATGCAACACCACACCGCGACCCATATCGTTGGCCACGCCGCACGGCAGGTGCTCGGCGACCACGTCCGGCAGGCCGGCGCACAGAAAGGCGTCGAATCGGCGCGGTTCGACATCCGCCACTACGAGCGCATCTCCCGTGAGGAGGTAAAACGCATTGAACGGGTCGCGAACAACATCGTAACCGACAACCTGCCGGTCAAACAGGAGTGGCCAAAGCGAAATGAAGCCGAAGCCGACTACGGCTTCGATATCTATCAGGGCGGTATCCCGCCGGGGGAGACACTCCGGCTGATTCAGGTCGGCGAGGACGTACAAGCCTGTGCCGGCACACACGTCCTGCAGACGGGAGATATCGGTACCATCAAGATTCTCTCGACAGAGCGCGTCCAAGACGGCGTCGAGCGCTTGGTGTTTGCGGCCGGCGACGCCGCCATTGAGGCGACCCAGCGGACCGAGGATGCCCTCTATGACACCGCTGAGGTACTCGATGTCTCACCACAGGAGGTCCCCGCCACGGCCGAGCGGTTCTTCGAGGAGTGGAAGGACCGTGGCAAGCGCATCGAGGAGCTGAAAGAACAGCTTGCGGAGGCCAGAGCCCACGGCGGCGACGGCGGCGAGGAGGTCGACCTCGGCGGGACGACAGCGGTCGTCCAGCGGGTCGACGGCGACATGGACGACCTGCGGGCGACTGCGAACGCGCTCGTCGAAGACGGCACTGTCGCCGTCCTCGGCAGTGGCGACGACAGCGCGACGTTCGTTGTCGCTGTTCCGGACAATGTCGATATCAACGCCGGCGCAGTCGTCGGCGAACTCGCAGACCGCGTCGGCGGCGGTGGCGGCGGCCCGCCGGACTTCGCACAGGGCGGTGGCCCCGATGTCGACAGCCTCGACGAGGCGCTCGATGCGGCTCCCGAGATACTCCGCTCGATGCTCGAAGCATAGCGGCCGACGGATATAGGTTGCTCACGGGCGAACGCCATCGCATGGGTATCATTGGCTCGCTCGTCGCGTTCGTTGTCGCGCTGCTTGTCGGCGGGCTGGCGATTTTCGTCAGCGCCAGCCTCACCGTCGACGTACAGGACTACAGCCACGCCGTCGTGACGGCGTTTATCGGCGCAGTCGGGTGGGCGCTTTTCGCGTGGATACCGCTCATCGGGACGCTCTTGGCGCTCATCGTGTGGGTCGGCGTCATCAACTGGCGCTATCCGGGCGGCTGGAAAGCCGCCGCGCTCATCGGTATCGTCGCGTGGCTTTCGGCGCTCGTCATCCTTGCCGTGCTGAACGGCGTGTTGAACCTCGGCATCGGTGCGTTCGGCGTGCCCGGGGCCTGACGGAGGCGACGCCGTCTTCGTAACATAGCAATCCGGGTCGATTAACCACCAAGTAGAGAGCGCGGCCTACTCTTCGTCGTCGTCTTCGAGACTGACATCCTCGATTCTATCCTCCAGCTCCTCGAAGCGCTCGGCTTGCGCCTCGAACTGGTCGGCGAGCCCGTCGAGCTGGGCTTCGAGTTGGTCGAGGGCGGCCTCGGTGCTCTCCGAGAGCTGCTCGCGTGCCTCCTCGGCGCTGGCGTCGAACTGTGATTGGAGTTCGTCGACCTGGTCGAGCAGCTCGTCGAGCGTTTCGCCGAGCTGGTCTTCGACGCCCTCGTTGAGCTCGACGAGCGTATCCAGCTGCGCCGAAAGGTTCTCGATGGCCTCCTCGCTGAATTCGTCGTAGCTTTCGCCGAATTCGTCGTATTCCTCGTCGACGGCGTCGAGCGCCTCCGCCTGCTGTTCTTTGAGGGTGTCGAACGTCTCGTCGACGGCGTCCCGAAGGTCGGCAACCGGGTCGGTGTTGCCGGTGACTGATTCTGCGGCGTCAAGGGAGGTGTGGACCGACTGACGAACGGCGTCGAGCGCCCGCTCGTTGACCTTCCGCTGAACGTCCGTGCCGCTTTTGAGCGCGTCGCCGACATCCCGGGGAATCGACGCCGCTTCTTCTAGTGCCGCTTCGGTCTGCTGAATCGTTTCACGCTGCAGTTCGAAAACCGCCGTGAACGGGGAGCTGTCGTCGCTCATATGAGAACCATGAACGCCCGGTTATAAATAGCTTTCCGAGATAACCATAGAATGGGATAGAATGGTCCGAAATGTCTTTCTTATCTTTTGAATGGACTCAAATGACTACCGAGAGCGTCACCCGCTCGGTGCGTGCGGTCGGGGAGGAACGGAATTTATTACAACAGGCGAAGGAACACGAACCGTGAGCGGAACGGCGACGGCCCCTATCGGCCCGACAGCCACGCGTTGTCGCTTTCTCCCGGCAGCGTGCGTCCCACGTCGGACGCGGGGGCGGCGATGAGCCCGCTCGCCGATACCGCGGCGACAGCCGCCGACACCGTGGCGACGGCCGCCGATGCCTTCGAGTGGCGGCTCCTTCTCATCCCGCTTATCACGGGGCTTATCGGCTACGTGACCAACTGGGTCGCCATCCGGCTGCTGTTTCAGCCCGTCTCTTTCATCGGCGTTCGAGTGCCGGGCGTGAAATCTCTCGCGCCGATACTGCCGCGGAAGCTACGGCAGATTCCCGGCGTCGTCGAGGGGCGGCTCGGCTGGCAAGGAATTATCCCCTCGCGGTCGGCGCGGATGGGCAGCATCGCCGCCGAGAAGGGCGTTGCCAAGATAGCGAGCGAACGCGAATTCTACGAGACGTTCGACCCCGAACGCATCACCAACCACATCGTCGCCCACTCCGACGACGAGATTCGGCAGTTGACTGACGACATACTCCGAGAGGAGTACCCACAGCTGTGGGCCTCGGCCCCGCAACCGGCACGGGAACTGGTGTATGCTCGGGTCAGAGAGCGGCTCCCGGGCGTTGCCGACGAGATAACCGACCGCATCGGCGAGCATATCGACGAACTCCTCGACATCAATGCGATGATAACGAATCACCTCGAAGAGCGGCCGGAACTGCTAAACCGGCTGTTCTTAGAGGTCGGCGACCGGGAGCTGAAGTTCATCGTCAATTCGGGGTTTCTCATCGGGGGGTTCCTCGGGGTTTTTACCGTGCCGCTGTTTGTCTACATCGATAGATGGTGGGTGTTGCCGGCCTGTGGCGTCGCGGTGGGATATATGACGAACTGGATAGCGCTGAAAATCATCTTCCTGCCGAAGCGGGAGCGGCGACTCGGCCCGTTCAGCCTGCAAGGGCTGTTCATCAAGCGACAATCGGAGGTCGCCGAAACCTACGCCAGCATCGTCGCCGACGAAATCGTCACTATCGGCAATGTGGCCGAAAACCTCCTGCACGGCAGCCAGTCGGACCGCACCAGACAGATGATACGTGAGGCTATCCGCCCCGAGGTCGACCGAACGGTAAGCGTCGCCGCACCTATTATTCGGGTAACCTCCGAGAGCCAGCAGTACGAACGCCTCCGGGAGACGTTCGCCGATGCGGGCATCGACCGGACGATACAGCCGCTGCAGGACCCCCAATTCAACGAGGAACGGAGCGAGGCCATCCGCGAGCTGATGACAGCACGCATTCGCGAGCTGTCGCCGCCCGACTTCGTCGAGTTGCTTCGGCCGGCTTTTGTCGAAGACGAGTGGATGCTCATCCTGCTGGGGGCGGTTCTCGGGTTCGTCGCCGGCTGGCTGCAACTGATGGTGGTGACGGCCGTATGACCGACGACCAGCCATCCGACGACGACCCGAGCAGTAGCCCGCCCCCTGACGACCACCCGAATAGCGGCCCGCCGGCCGACGACGGCCGAGATAGCGACCTGCCGTCCGGTGACGGCCCGAGCGCGACCCCAACTGCCTCGCCGTCGGACCTCGAACGCGCCCTTTCGGTGCTTGAGACGGCCGTCGAGAGCGAACGAGTCGGCGAGAGCCGGCTGGAGCGGCTGCTTGCCGCCCTCGAACGCGTCGTGGCAACGCCGGCTGGGGCGGACCCGGAAACCGTCGCGGAATTCCTTTCGCTGCTCGAAGGCGCACTCGCCGACGCTGGCCGGCTCAACGAGGTCGACTTCGATGGGTTGCTGTCGGTGTTAGAGACCGCTGCTGCGGCTGTCCCGTCAGTTGACGAAACCGCCGCCGAGGAGGTCCTCGGCGTGCTCGAACGCGGCCTTCGAGACCCGAACTCGCTGGAGCAGACGGACATTGAGACGCTCAACGAACAGATAGAGCGACTCGTCGCCGGGGCCACAGACCCCACGACGGGCGGCATCGACCGGCTGTTTCCTGAATCGGGGCCGACTGAGGGGGTGACGAACGCCTTCCGTATCGCACACATCGTAACGGCGATGACACAGCGGGCGACCGGCCACGCGGTCGAGTCGGGGCTTCGGACCGGCACCCGAATGGGATATGCCGCCGCGACGGCAGAATCCCCGGCTGCGCTCCTCACTGAGGCCCGCGCCGTCGCTCTCGACGAGCTTCGCCGCTCTGGGGTCGATATCGGCGACGAGCGGCAGGCGTGGCTGGAAGCCCACGAAGACGCGCTCATCGCCGACCGGCCGGTGACCGAAGAACAGCTGCGCGCCCGCGGCGAACGCCTGCTCTCGAAATCCGCGACGCTCGGCCGTCCGGAAGGCCCTCATCCGGCGTTCGGGGCCATCATCGACCAGCTTGCGGAAGACGAGGCGAGAATCCTCCGCCTGTTAGCAACCGACGGCGCACAGCCGACCGTCGATATCTACGAGCGCGGCTACATCCCGTTCAACGCGCGGCTCGTTGCCGCGGCGCTCACGAAACTCGGGAGCGACGCCGGCTGCAGAACCCCCAAACGGGTGCCGCTGTACGTCCAGAACCTCGACCGGCTCGGCCTCGTGACGCTCTCGGAGGAGCCGGTGGAAAACCTCAAAATCTATCAGGTGCTCGAAGCGCAGCCACACGTCGAACAGGCGCGACAGGGGGTGACGCGGCCGAAAACCGACTACGGCAGCATCCGACTCACCGAACTCGGCGCTGCATTCTGTGAAGCGTGTTTCCCCGTCGACGTCGCCGACAGCCCGCCGGCGACCGAACTCCGGCGGGACGGAGCGGAGTAGCCGCGGTTAGAAGGAAACCTGTTCGGGGCCGTTCTCGCCGATGGATGGCGCGTCGCGGTCCGAGTAGTTCTGCCGTCCGATGGCGTTGCTCGAGACGGCCGAGTACGCCGCCAGCCGGGCGTCCTCGGCGTCCTCGAAGGTCGTCTCCCCGAGACGACCGAGCGCGTCCCCGAACGTCTCCTCGCCGTTCGGCAGTTCCAGCTCAAGGTCGCCGTACTCCTCGACGAGCTCCTCGGTCGTGGCTGGATACGAGTGGGCGTCAATCCGCTCTTCGACGTTCGCCAGTAGTCGCATACCTACACGAATGTACAGTATCCTTAATGAACTTTTCGTATGATACATCCGATGTCAAACAGTGTGATACTATACCGTGACAACTGTTGTGACTCTCCGATAGCGACCCACGGAGGCTTTGCGTGTCGGCCCCGTAGTCGTCGTATGGTCGTTGCCGACCTGCACGTCCACACACAGAACTCCGATGGGAGCCTGACACTCGGTGCGATTCCCGAGGCAGCGAAGGCTGCCGGCCTCTCGACGGTCGCTGTCACCGACCACGACCGGCTCCACCCAGAGATGCGGACACCGGTCGCAGAGCTAGACGGCATCACGGTCGTCCACGGCATCGAACTCCGCGTCGAGGCCGACGACCAGCGGGTCGACCTGCTCGGCTACGGCGTTCGCCGAACCGAGGCGCTGTCTGCGCTCGTCGACCGGCTCCAGACCGACCGGAAGGAACGCGGCGCAGCCATTATCGACCGCGTCGAGGCGGAACTCGGCACCGAGCTGCCCGTCGAACCGCGGGCGGGACTCGGTCGTCCGCATATCGCCGCGGCAATCGAACAGGTTTCCGACTACAGCTACGGGGCGGCATTCGAGGAACTCATCGGCGATGGCCGCCCCTGTTATGTCGCGCGCGATGTCCCCGACTTCGAGACGGGGGTTTCGGTACTCGATGCAGCCTGTGGTGTCGTCTCGCTGGCTCATCCACACCGGTATGCGGACACTGAAGCGGCGCTGTCGCTGTGTGCGGACCTCGATGCCGTCGAACGACACTACCCGTACGACCGCGCGGTCGACCATCGACCGGTCGAACGCGCCATCGAGCGATACGACCTGCTCGTGACGGGCGGCACCGACGCCCACGGTGAGACGCTGGGTGTGGCTGGCCTCGACGGCCGCGACTACCGAACATTCCGAACGGCGCTGTGAGCGCCGACACCGCCGGCTCCGTTCGCCTGATGTCTGCCATTTGTCTGACGCAAACGCTGGGTTCAAACGGCTTGGGCACGTACACCGGAGTATGCAGTGTCACTACTGTGACGAGGAGGCTGCGGTCGCCGTCGAGAAAGACCACGTCAAGGTCGGTCTCTGCAAGCCGCACCTCCGAGAGCGAATGGATGAACTCTCCGACTCCGAGTGGGTCGAAGAGTTCCAGTCTCAGATAGACGACGCTCTTGAGTGAGTCCGGTCAGCAATTCTTTTGCCGCTCCCACCGACAGGGTGGATATGCTCGAAGACCAGACCTGCCTCGTCACCGGGGGTTCGCGGGGAATCGGCCGCGCCGTCGCCGAAGAGCTCGGCCGCAACGGGGCCGATGTCGCTATCAACTATCGCTCCTCCGAGGCGGCCGCCGAGGCAACTGCTGAAGCGGTACGCGAGGAGGGCGGCAACGCGATTACCGTTCAGGCGGATATCTCCGACTACGAGCAGGTCGAAGCGATGCGGGAGACGGTCACCGCGGAGTTCGGTCCGCTCGACGTGCTCGTCAACAACGCCGGCATCACCATCGACAAGAAGTTCGAGAACATGACGAAAAACGATTGGGACCGGGTTATCGATGTCAACCTCGGCGGGGCGTTCAACTGCACCCACTGCTTTTTCGAGGACATCAAATCCGCCGAGAACGGCCGGCTCATCAACATCTCGTCGGTCGTCGGCCAGCAGGGCAACTACGGACAGGCCAACTACGCCACCACGAAGTCCGGGCTGTTCGGCTTCACCCGGACGCTGGCGCTGGAGCTGGCTTCCGAAGGGTCGACGGCCAACTGTATCGCGCCCGGATTCGTCGAAACCGATATGCTCGAAACCGTCCCCGAACGGGTTCAGGAAAAGATTCTCCGACGGATTCCGCTGAACCGCTTTGCGCGCCCGGAGGACGTTTCGGGCATCGTCCGCTTTGTTGCCAGCCCCGACTCCAGCTACATGACCGGTCAGGTCATCGCCGTCAACGGCGGCATGGAGTGGTAATCGCCGCTAGCGGCCCTTTCGGAGACGCGTTCCAGTCCCCTCCGGGAGCCCGGCTTCCTCGACAGCTTCGATAACGGCCTCGATATCGTACTCGACCCGACGCCGCTCTGCGGTCATCGAATCGAGGTCGACAAGCGCGTAGGCCGCCCGCGGGTCGCCGTCACGCGGTTGGCCAACGCTGCCCGGGTTGAGAACGATACCCTCGTCGTACTGTTCGATAGCCTGCACGTGGGTGTGACCCATGACAAGGACGTCTTCATCGCCGAGTAGCTCCGGGGAAAAAAGCCCCGGATACGTATAGCGGTCGGGGTCGTCAGGGTGGCCGTGGACGAGTTTCAGTCGCCCGTCGAAACAGCGGCGCGTCTCCGGGAGCCCCCGAAGCCACTCGATGTGGCTATCGTCGAGCGCGCCGCGGGCATACTTGACCCCGGCGTCGGCCATCCCGTTGCCGCCGAACCCCGTCCCGGTCACGACCGCGCGGTCGTGGTTTCCCTGCACCGTCGGCACCGACCGCTCGCGCAATCGGACGACACAGTCGGCCGGCCATGGATTGTAGCCGACGACATCGCCTGCACAGACGAGCCCGTCGACCGGCGGCATGTCGTCTAATACCGCCTCCAGCGCGATTCGGTTGGCGTGGATGTCCGAGACGACCCCGACAAGCATAGCCGCGGGTAGGGCCGCCGCCGGCAAAACCGCCTAGGGTTCGTGGAAGTCGACGTCGGTGACCTCAAAGCGTGCGCCGCCGTCCTCGGCGTCGGTCGCCGTAACCGACCACCCATGGGCCTCGACGACTGTCCGAACGATAGAGAGGCCAAGCCCGGTTCCGTCCCCATCGGTGTGGCCCTCCTCGAAGACGGCCTCGCGCTTGTCCGGGTGGATTCCCGGTCCGTCGTCCTCGACAGCGAATCCGCCGTTGATGGGCACGACGCGAACCGTGACGTCCGGTCCGGCGTGTTCGACGGCGTTTCGGAGGAGATTCTCGAAGGCCTGTCGGAGACGCCCGGGGTCAGCCTCAGCGACGCCGATTTCCTCGATGTCGACGGTGGCCTTGGGCATTGCGACCGACGAACGGGCGCGCTCGACCACTGTCGAAATGGCGACCGGCTCCGTCTCCCCGAGCGCTCGCGACTCTTGGACCAGCGTCTGTAGCTCCTCGAGAATCGTCTCCATCCGCTCTGCAGCGGTCGCTATCCGCTCGATATCGTCCGGGTCACGGGACTCCATCGCGAGGTCGGCGTATCCGAGGATGACGTTGAGCGGATTCTGGAGGTCGTGGCTGATGACCGAGGCAAACCGTTCGAGCCGTTCGTTTTTCCGCTCGATTTCGTTCCGGCGGCGGTGCCGTCGGAGGGTGTGACCGACCAACTCGCCTGCGGTCCGGAGTTGGCGCTGGACCGACGCCGGCCACGGCTCGGTTCCGGACCGGCAGGCAGCAAGGACGTATTCGAGCTCCCAGTCGATGACCACCGGCACAGCGACGAACGTACCGATGTCGTGGCGGCTTCGATACTCGGCAGCCGGCGGCTCCGATGGCGGCGCAGCCACAGAGACCGTAGAGAACTGTAGCAGGGTGTCCGCGTCCGGGAACTGTTCAACCGGCACCGCATCCGGCGGTGACGCGGCACCGGTGCGTTGCCAGCCCGAGACGCGGCTGAACCTATCGTCTTCGCCGTACGCATAGAGCACACACCGGTCGGCGTCGAGTGCCTCCCCGAGCGATTCAAGCCCCCATTCGATTCGGGTATCGACCTCGTCGGGGGCGGCGCTCATCAGCAGTCTGGCGACTTCCAGAACGGTATCACCGATATCCTCGGTAGACCCCTGAAACATCGTTTCGAGGCGCTCGTGGAGCCGGTCGACCTCCGTCCCGGGCGTCTCGACTGGCGCGGCGTCGCGATAGACGACATCCCACCCGGAGCGCCGGGCGGCAGCCTGTGACAGCCGCGGCGCGACCGACCCGCTGAAAACGATGACGTGCCCCACGTGCTCGCTGATGGCCTCGATATTTGACAGCACATGCTCATCGGCGACTAAACAGTCGATATCGCCGCCATCAAGCACATCAAGCACGTCGCTGTCCGGCCCCAGCGTTCGGACCCGAAACCCATCGTCGAGCGCCGAGGCAACGGGCTCTGCGCCGTCGGCGACCGCACAGAGGACGGTCGCCGAAGCAGCCGACGACTGCATCCCCTGACCGTCTCGGGACTGCATCTACAGGCGGTTGGTACGGGGGACATATATACACCCCACTCCGCTCACGGTTCGAAGCGGCTGCCGTTTCCTCGACGACGACTTCGGCGGCCGCTACTCACCATTGTAGTAGCCGACCTCGAAGCTGTCACCATCCGCGACGACCCCGGCGGCACAGACCGGGTGTTCGAGGTCACGGTCGTACAGCTCCGCCGCCAGCTCCGATGGGTCGTCCGCTCCAAGCGAGGTCGGCTCCGGCTCGCTCTTCTCGTAGGTCGCCACGAGCGTCGGCTCCTCGACGGCTTCGACGATGAGCGCATCCCGTCGGACCGTGCCGATGTAGCTTTCGTCGCCGACGACGCCCGCGATGCGGGGTGTGTCGTAGTCGTCCTTTTCGTAGTCGAGCGCCAGAAGCGACTCCGCGAGCGCGTCCCGCGGCGGGTAGCCCAGCGAGAGCTTTTCGGCTATCGGGTCGACCTGCGTGCCGTTGCCGACGACAGCGTAGTCGTCGCCGACGGTCCGCAGACAGTTATACGAGATGTAGGGGTTGTCCGTCTCGGGGGCGTCCTCGGTCGGGCCGACGGTGAGCGTCCCGTCGCGGTCGACGATGCGGCGGTTTGGGAACGACCGCGAGGAGACACGGTAGGCTGCCCGGTCCGGTGCGACGACGATGAACCGTCCGACGTACATACGTAGGGGTCAGCCGCCGTCAAAAAAGCGGTGTCGGTTCCGCGCCGCAGCCGCCGACGGACCCGTTCTGACTGCTCGGGCTGGGTAGCAACCGCCGACGGTATCATAGCGATTATTGCGAGTCTTTACCGCCGTGGCTGAACAGGATGCTGGTTACGCGGCGTGATATCCTGATACTTTGACGGTATCACGAAAATAACCGCAATAATCACTATCAGGGACCGCGGCCGTCGGTGGCGACCGGGCTGACCGCGGCGGTGCTGGAGCCGGCCGCCCGTGCGCGTTCGAACTCGGCTTCGATGGCGTCGGTAACCGCTTTGTGGTCCCCGAGGGGGTCCGCGTAGGCGAGCCCGCCGCGGTCGAGGTCGAGCTTCGCCGGCAGCGCCCGGTCGGTCTCCTCGCAGGCGGCGACGAAGAACGGGACCGCGACCCCACGCTCGCCGGTGAGGTTGTACCGAACGCATTCAGCGGCCGGGTTCTGCAACAGGTAGGCCGTCCGTACTTCGCCGTAGGCTGTCGCCGACCGGAGCCGTTCGGCGTGTGCCTCGGCCGTCTGCCGGGCGTCAGTCCCCGAGGCATCGCCAAACGCCACGAGCGCGACGGAGGCATCCGCACCGGGCGACAGTGCCTCCCGAGCGCGGTCGGCCAGCGCCCGCGTGACGGCCGGGTTCGTCCCGACCGGCGCGCAGTGACGGGCCGCCGGGAGCGCTCCCGGAATCGACTGCATCGTATCGCGTCCCGGGGCTGCCGCAAGCGGGACGACGTAGGGCGTTCCCTCGACTGCCGGCGCTAGCTCTGCAGGGTCCTCGTCGTACGTTGCGACCGCGACCGCGTCGGCGACACCCCGCTCGCGAAGCCGTGCCGCGTGTCGCTGTGCAACCGCAGAGACGTGTGCCCGCCCGACGAGCAGTAGTGTGTCCGTCATGGATGTGTAATCAAGTATAGTTGTATTACAGCAATTCGGCTTGTACAGTCGTGTGGCGGCATCGAGTAAATAGGTTTCGGCGCGACCCGGGGGTTCAAGTACACTTGTCCACGAGACAAGCACAATGACGAGACTCGTCCTCTGTGCCGGAACATCACGGACGGCCGAAATCGACGGCATCAGCGCCGCCGGCGCAACCACTGACCTGATGGTACACACACCGAGCGCCGACGCGGAGATACTGACCTACGGCCGCCCGGTCAGGGCACCGGTCGTGCCGGTCTCGCCGAGCGGCTGTCCGACGCCGGCCGCTGTCACCCGCGCTGTCGCCGCCGAGTTGGGCGTCGAGACAACGGTCGTTGATGCCGGTCTCGCCGAGCCGACCGGTGCGCCAACCGTGACCGTCGGCGCACGCCCCGGCGACGACATTCGTGAGCCGGACCCGGTACCCTCAGCGCCGGGCGCGTTCGCCGCCGCCCGCCAGTTCGGTCGCTCACTGCCGGACGACGAGATTTTTCTTGCCGAGACGGTTCCGGGGGGAACGACGACGGCACTGGGCGTGCTGACCGCCCTCGGTGAGGCGGATGTCCTCGGCGACCGAACCGTCTCCTCGTCGCTGCCGGAGAACCCGCTGTCGCTCAAGCGGGAGGTCGTCGCAGCCGGGCTCTCAGCGTCGTCGCTGTCGCCGGGCGCGGCCGCTGACGAACCGCAGGTCGCGCTCCGACGGATGGGCGACCCCGCGCTTGCGGTTGTTGCTGGCCTCGCTGCCGGCGCGCTTGAGACCGACACCGCGGTGACGCTGGCCGGCGGCACCCAACTGGTCGCGGCGGCGGCGTGCCTGCGCCACGACGGGTACGAGGGGCCGCTTTCGCTTGCGACGACGGCGTTCATCGATGCCGACCCGACAGTCGACCTCGACAGAGCAGCCGGTGACCTCGACCTCGATGTCACCGTCACCGACCCCGGATTCTCAGATGACCATCCGGGCATGGCCGCCTACAATGCCGGCGAAGCAAAGGAGGGTGTCGGGATGGGCGGCGCGCTGGCGCTTGCCGACAGGGCCGAACTGCCGATGGAGACGGTTCGGTCGCGCTTCCGGACGGTCTACGACCGCCTGCTCGATGCGGCCCCCGAACAGGCCGTCCCTGAACAGTGAGGGGCGTCGTTCTCGCCGGCACTTCGTCAGGTGTCGGCAAAACCGTCGCAACGCTCGCCGTGCTGCAGGGGCTCAAAGAAGCGGGCTACGAGCCCCAGCCGGCCAAGGCCGGCCCGGACTTCATCGACCCGAGCCATCATACCGCCGTCTGTTCGCGGCCCTCGCGCAGCCTTGACCCGTGGCTCTCCGGCGAAGAGGGCTGCCGTCGCAACTACTGGCGCGGCACGGGCGATGTCTGCGTCGTCGAGGGCATGATGGGCCTCTACGACGGGACGAACTCGACGGCCGCCGTCGCCGAGACGCTCTCGCTGCCGGTCGTGCTCGTCGTCGACGCGAAAGCGGGGATGGAAAGCGTCGCCGCAACCGCGCTCGGATTCAGCGCCTACGCCGACCGCGCCGGCCGCGACATCGAGGTCGCCGGCGTCCTCGCCCAGCGCGCCCATGGCGGCCGACACGAGGACGGCATCCGCGAGGCACTCCCCGACGAGTTGGCGTATCTCGGCCGCGTCCCCCCGCTTTCCGGGCTGGAAATTCCGGACCGACATCTCGGCCTTCAGATGGGCACTGAAGCGCCGATAGCCGACGAGACACTGGCCGACGCCGCCGCCCACATCGACATCGAGCGACTCGTCGATATCGCGGCCGAGCCGCCACGGCCGGAGCCGTCACCCGAGCGGCCGGCAACCGATGTGACTGTCGCCGTCGCCGACGATAGCGCCTTCTGTTTCCGCTATCCGGCGACAATCGAGCGACTCCGCGAGCGCGCCGCGGTAACTACCTTCGCTCCGGTTGCCGGCGACCCGGTGCCCGATTGTGATGGCGTCTATCTCCCAGGCGGCTACCCCGAACTCCATGCCGAGGCGCTTGCCGACGGCGACACCCTCGACGAACTCGGCCGGCGGGCCGCTGACGGTCTGCCCGTCTTCGGCGAGTGCGGCGGGCTGATGGCGCTTTCGGAGACGCTGACAGACACGGACGACCGGACGTACGCGATGGCCGGCGTTCTCCCCGCCGACGTGCGGATGTGCGAGCGGTATCAGGCCCTCGACCACGTTGAACTGCGGGCAACCGACGAATCAGCCATCGCTTCCACGGACGAGCACCTGCGCGGCCACGAGTTCCACTACTCGACGGCCGACGTCGCCGCCGATGGGACCTTCGCCTTCGAACTTGAGCGCGGGGACGGTATCGCGGACGGCCGCGAGGGGCTGGTTGAACACCGGACGCTCGGCACGTACGCTCACTTCCACGCCGACTCGGGGGTCTTCGACCGGTTCGTCGAGTCGCTTTGAATTTTGTTTGAGTCTCCGCAAACGGTAATACGGACCCACGCGTGCCGTCTCAAGATGGCAACAAACGTGTCAACGAACACGCGATTGGGCTTTTTTGACCGCCTGAAGACCGGCTGGACCCTGACGAAAGACAGCCTCGGCGTCATCTCCGACCACCCGAAACTGCTCGTCTTCCCGCTTTTGGCCGGCATCTCGGCGGTCGTCTTCTTCGTATTGCTCTTTTTCCCGCTCCTCTTTGCCGAGGTTCTCGGTGGTGGCACGGAGTTTGTCGTTCTCTTCGTCCTGTATTTCCTGACTACGTTTGTCTCGACGTACTTTTCGGCGGCGCTCGTCTACGCGTCGAACGAGGCTTTCCACGGCCGCGAGCCCGGCATCAAAAAGAGCATGCGCGCTATCAACGACCGGCTCGGGCCGATTGCCGTCTGGGCGATTATCTCCGCGACGGTTAGTGTCGTTCTCCGTGCCCTGGAGGATTCTGACAACCCGCTCGCATCGATTCTCGGGGCGCTTTTCGCCCTCGGCTGGTCGATTATGACCTTCTTTATCGTTCCCGTCATCGTCTTCGAGGACGTGTCGACGACCTCGATGTTCAAAGAGAGCGGTCGGACGTTCAAGGAGACGTGGGGCGAGACGCTCGGTGCCGGCTTCGGTATCTCGGCTATCGTCCTCGCTATCGGCCTCGTGTTTGTCGCCGCCGCGGTTGCGCTGGCCGCACCGGTCGCGGCGGCGTTCCCCGGCGCTGGCATCGCTCTCGGTGTCGTCCTCGTCCTCCTTGCGGTCGTTTTTACCTATCTGCTCAGTCAGACCATCTGGGGCGTCGCAAAGACCGCCCTCTACGTTTACGCGAAGGAAGGCGTCGAGCCGTCGCAGTTCGACAACTTCGATTTCGAGACGCTCGGCGGCCGGACAGAACAGCAAGCCACACCCGGCAGCGGAACCGACACACCGACGACGGTTCGGGAGTAGTGCCGCGTTTCAGCCGACAAACCCGTCTTCGGTCGCCGCTTGCGCGTACGTCGATGCCCGCCATGCGGCGTCCAGCGCGGCGGTGACAACCGCGCCGACCACGGCCACAGCGAGCACTGCGCCGCCGACAAATTCGTCGACACCACCTCGGACGACGACGCCGGGGATGGCAACGACGGCCGCGGCGGCGAATGTCGCTGCCGTTCCTCTGTAGAGAAGCCGCTGGCGTCCGGGGTTCGGAACGACACGGTTCGCACGCTCGACCGCCGCCGGCAGCCGCGGCGCATCGAGCAGCAGCGCCGGAACAACGTAGGGACCACAGCCCGCCGCCACCTCCGTTCTCGATACGTCGGCCTCGTCGAGCAGCCGTTCGGCGAGCCGGTCGACGACAGCGACGCGCGTCTTGCACCACCGATAGATATCGACTCGGTGGCGGCGC
Organism: Natronomonas pharaonis DSM 2160; assembly: GCF_000026045.1. Taxonomy (NCBI): domain Archaea; kingdom Methanobacteriati; phylum Methanobacteriota; class Halobacteria; order Halobacteriales; family Natronomonadaceae; genus Natronomonas; species Natronomonas pharaonis. Next base: position 374,306 of record NC_007426.1, read on the forward strand.
AGGGCCGCGTTCGTCGCCCCGGCCGAGACGGAGCGTCCGCGCGCCCGGTGACCGACGATGTAGGCGATTGCGGCACCGGCTGGCACCCACAGCACCGCCGCGAGGGCGACGGCAACCACACCGATGCCAAGCGAAAGCAGCCCGCCAAGCAGTTCGGACCCGGCCGCAGCCGCCGGGGTGAGCGCCGCCGCGAGCAGCCAGCCGCCGAGAACGACCGCTCCAACGAGCACCACCGCGAGTAGCGTCCACGCCAGCGCCAGCGGCGACCGGAGGTACAGACGGACGCTCATTGCTCCGACAGACGCCCGACAGCGTAAAAAATCCCCGCCGACACGGCCGGTCAGAACTCCTCGTCGGGGGAGGGAACGCCCTCGTTCGGGTCCTCGAGGCCGTCGAAGGTCTCTCGTAGCTCCCGTATCCGGTCGCGGATGTCGGCCGCTAGCTCGAATTCGAGGTTGTCAGCGGCCTCCTGCATCCGGGTTTCGAGCCGTTCGATGAGCTGTTCGGCCTCGTCGACCGTATCCGGCGCTACGTCTGCGACCCCGTCGGTGTCTGTCGACGAACCGGGCAGGTTCGTCTCGCTGACGGGCTTTTCGATGGTGCGTGGCTCGTGGCCGTGCTCGGCGTTGAACTCGCGTTGAATCTCCCGGCGACGTCTGGTCTCTTCGATTGCCGCCGCCATCGAGTCGGTCGTCTCGTCGGCATAGAGGACGACGCTGCCCTCGACGTTCCGTGCCGCCCGGCCCATCGTCTGGACGAGCGTCGTCTCCGAGCGGAGAAAGCCCTCCTGGTCGGCATCGAGGATAGCGACGAGGCTGACCTCGGGGATGTCGAGCCCTTCGCGCAGGAGGTTGATGCCGACGAGCACCTGAATCTCGCCGAGTCGGAGCGAACGGACGAGCTCGTGGCGTTCGAGGGTGTCGGTCTCGTCGTGCATATACGCGACATCGACGCCGGCGTTCTCCAGATACTCTGTGAGGTCTTCGGCCATCCGCTTTGTCAGCGTCGTCACGAGTACGCGTTCGTCCTCGGGTGTCGCCTGAATGCGCTCGATGAGGTCTTCGACCTGCTTTTCGGCCGGCTCGACCTCGATGTCCGGGTCGACGAGGTATGTCGGCCGGACAATCTGCTCGACGACCTGCTCGGAGTGGTCCCGCTCGTAGTCGCCGGGCGTCGCCGAAACGTAGAGCGTACGGTCGGTTTTTGCCTCGAACTCCTCGAATTTCAGCGGCCGGTTGTCGTAGGCGGTCGGCAGACGGAAGCCGTTCTCGACGAGCGACTCCTTGCGGGAGCGGTCGCCCTCGAATTGGCCCTTTATTTGGGGAATTGTCTGGTGTGACTCGTCGATGACGGTCAGAAAGCCGTCCGGGAAGTAATCAAGCAGCGTGTAGGGCGGCTCTCCCGTCTCCCGGTCGGACATGTGGACCGAGTAGTTCTCGATGCCAGAACAGTGGCCGGTTTCCTGCAGCATCTCGATGTCGAACGTCGTCCGTTCTTCGATGCGCTGGGCGGCGACGAGGTCGCCCTGCCGTTCGAAGTAGTCGATGCGGTCTTCGAGGAGCCCCTCGATTTCTTCGATAGCGGTTTCGAGCCGCCTGTCGGGAACCGAGTAGTGCTCTGCGGGGTGAATCAGTGTCGCAGGCTCTTCGGAGACAACCTCGCCGTCGACGATATCGACCTTCAGCAGCCGGTCGATTTCGTCGCCCCAAAACTCCACGCGGACGGCGTGGCGACCGTACATCGGATAGATTTCGACCGTGTCGCCGCGAACACGGAACGTACCCTGCTGGAAGTCGACGTCGTTGCGCTCGTAGTTCAGTTCAACGAGCGCCGAAAGCAGGTCCTCGCGGCTCCGCTCGTCGCCGGCTTCGAGCCGTAGGGCCATCTCCTCGTAGTTGGCCGGGTCACCGAGGCCGTAGATGGCTGACACCGACGCGACGACGATGACGTCGTCGCGGGTCAGAAGCGACCGTGTCGCCGAGTGTCGCAGCCGCTCTATCTCCTCGTTTATCGACATGTCCTTGTCGATGTAGGTGTCGGTCTGTTCGACGTAGGCCTCGGGCTGGTAGTAGTCGTAGTAGGATACAAAATATTCTACTGCATTATCCGGGAACAGCTCCCGGAACTCCTCGTACAACTGCGCCGCAAGCGTCTTGTTGTGTGCCAACACGAGTGTCGGCTGCTGAAGCTCTTCGAGCACCCACGAGACGGTGTTCGTCTTCCCGGAGCCGGTGACGCCGAGGAGGGTCTGCTTTTCGGCCCCCGACTCGAAGCCGGCGACCAACGTCTCGATGGCGTCGGGCTGGTCGCCGGCCGGCTCGAACGGCGCGTCGACGGAAAGCGGGCGGTCGAGGTCCGGCCGGTCCGGTTGGAGCGGCCCGGTGTCGGTCATGGTTGTGACTAGTGGCTCGAACACTTGAGACGTGTGCTTGCGGCGGATGCACGGGGCCTGCGGTGAACGCGCGGTACCGAGCTAGTCAATGAGCCCGTAGCCGCGCTTGAACAGGTAGATATCGAGGACGATGACCGCAGCGGTCAGCCCGCTCAGGACCGCAAGCGATGCCAGTGGGTCGACTTCCTGATACCCGAGGAAGCCGTATCGGACGCCATTCACCATGTACACCATCGGATTCAAAAGCGAAAGCGTCCGGTACAGCGGCGGCAGTATCTCCAGCGAGTAGAAGACGGCCCCGAAAAACACCAGCGGCCGCAGGATGAACTGGTTCATGACGGTCAAATCGTCGAAGTCCTCGGCGACGAGGCCGCCGATGACGCCGAGCGAGGCAAAAAGCAACGGCACGACGACCATGAACGCCGCGAGATACAGCGGCTCATTGACCGGCACAGTGGTGAACACGAGGCCGACAGCGACGATGATGAGGCCGACGATGATGCCACGGAGCGCGGCGGCGAAGACGTACGCGAGCACCATCGACGAGTAGGAAAGCGGCGCGGTCAGCGTTTCGTGGATATACTCGTTCCAGCGACCGTGGAAAATCGAGAAGGAAGCGTTTTCGAAGGCGTTTGAGATGGCTCCGAGCACAACGAGCCCCGGAAGCAAGAAAACGATGTAATCGAACCCGGCGATGTCGTCGATACGCTGGCCGAGGATGACACCGAAGACGGCGAAGTACAGCACGTTGGTGATAGCCGGCGGTGCGAAGGTGTTCCGCGGCCGACGGACGAACCGGAGGATTTCCCGCCGCAGCAGCGACCGGAAGCCGACGCCGAAGACACCGCCAGGGCCGGCTCGTCCGGCGTCGGCGTCTGTCGCGGCGTCGCCGCTCACTGGACCACCCCCAGCTCCTCGGCCTCCTCGCCCGGACGGGTCATGTCGACGAAGACCTCCTCCAGCGAGGCGCGCCGGATGTCGAGGTCGAGGACCTCGTGGCCCTGCCGTTCGAGCGTCCGCAGCAGCGCCGGTGCGGCGCTGCTGCCGCCCTGTGCGGTGACGACGAGCGTGTCGCCGTCGAGGCGTGCTTCGACGAGCCCGTCGATATCGATCTCCGGGACCGTCGTCGGTGTGTCCGCAAGCCGAATGTATAGCTGGTCGGTCCCACGGTCCCGGAGGTCGTCGGGGGTGGCGACCTCGACGATGCTGCCTGAGTCGACGATGGCGACCCGGTCACAGAGCCGTTCGGCCTCCTCGATGTAGTGGGTGGTCAGCAGGATTGTCGTCCCACCGGCGTTGAGCTGTTCGATGACGCGCCACAGCTCCCGGCGGAGCTGGACATCGACGCCCGCGGTCGGCTCATCAAGGATGAGCAGGTCGGGGTCGGTGACGAGCGCCCGGGCCAAGAGGAACCGCCGCTTCATCCCGCCGGAGAGCCAGTCGAACCGCGTCTCCCGCTTGTCCCAGATGCCGACCGTCTGCAGCGCTTCTGCGGCCCGCTCTTCGGCTTCCCCCCGAGGAACGCCGTGATAGCCGGCTTTGTGCTCTAAGACCTCGTGAATCGGGAAGAAGCGGTCGACGTTGAACTCCTGTGGGGCGAGGCCGATGCGGTCTCTGGCCTCCTGGTAGTCGTCTTCGACATCGAAACCGAACACTTCCGCTGTCCCGCCGTCTCTGCGGACGAGCCCGACGAGAATATTGATGAACGTCGTCTTCCCTGCACCGTTCGGCCCGAGCAGCCCGAAAAACTCCCCACGGTCGACCTCGAAAGAGAGCCCATCGAGCGCGTCGACATCGCCGTACGACTTGCGGAGCTCGTCGGCGCGTATCGCAGGTTCCATACGAAACAGAGGGGTTCGGACGCGGTTAAGAACACGGAAACGGACGGCAGCAACGCCGACGAGCGGCCGGCGGCTATAGCGCCTTTTTGATTGCGGCGGCGACCTCGCGGGCCCGCTCGGCAAGCGGCTCGGAGATCTCGCCGGCCTCGACGGCCGCATCGAGTTCGTCGTCGTCGACGCGGCGAACGTCGCCGTCCGGCCCCTTGACGACATCGACGTGGAGGTCGACATACCGGACCGTATCGGGAAACACCTCCAGCGGCGTACAGATGTTGACGTAGGTGCCGCGGCGCTCGCCGTCGGCGCTGCAGTAGACCGTCGGATACCACCACCGCCCCTCGACGAACGTCGTCGTCGCGATGTCGCCGGCCTCCCGCTTGACGCCGATGGCATCGTATGTGCCGCCGCCTGACATCTCCCGCTCGACCGTAATCGACTCCGCTTCGGGGTCGCGGTCAGTGACCTCGCCGCGGCCAAGCGAGATGGTCCGGCCGTCGGGCTTGCCGTGGCTGATGGTCACGTCGTCGCCTTCGGTGGGGCCGAACTGCCGAGTGACGACATCGAAGGGGAACGCCCCGTCCGGCTCACACAGCGCCTCGGCGAAGTCGACGGCGGCGCTGGCGGCCGTTGTCGCCGCTTTGGTCCGGTGGTGGCCGGGCATCGTTGTCTCAATTTGTCGTCGATACTCGTCGAGTTCGAAGCGGCTCTCGCGGCCGAAAAGCAGCCACGCGCCGGCTTGCGGGGCGACGATTCGCCCCGGCTCGTCGCGGTCGGCATCGACGACGGCCTCCATTACCGTCTCGGCCCGGTCCGAGGCTCGGCGCAGCGCTGCCTCCATCGCCTCAAGCGAGGCGTCGTCAGCGGCCCGCGACCAGTTCGGTGTCCATCCCTCCGGCGGGTCGACGGGAAGGAGGTCGGCCATGCGGGCGGTTTCGCTCAGTCCGCCCTCGCTGCCGCGTCGGAGTTCGACGAGCCCGCCGGGAATTCGCAGGGCTGTCGCAAGCGACGGACGGGCGTCGCCCCACGGCGGCTCCGGGCTGGCAACCTGTACCCGGTAGCTGTCGCCTTCGTCGACGTAGCCCTCGACACGATTGTACGGGAGGAACCCCTCCACGGAGTCGCCGTCGACGGTTCCGAGGTCGACCACTGCGCCGGACCCGAGCGTCTCGGTGACCTCGCCGTAGAAGACGGCTCCACGGGGGGCCGGGTCGGTCCAGCGGAAGGTATCGCGGCCGAGCGCCGAGAGGGTCTCACCGACAGCGTCGACGGCGTCGGCCGTCCCCGCGATGCCGGCACCGAGCCGGTCGTCGCTCGTCCGGACGGTCGCGTCGGCGACCGCGACCGGAAACGACGCCTCGAAGCGCCGCTGAATCGGCGGCGAGGCCTGGACGATGTCGTACTCCCCGCCGAGCAGTTCGGTGAGCGCCGTCGTGTAGATGCCGCGGACCCGGACGTTCATAGCTCGTCGCGGTCGGCGGCAAACCGGACGCGGTCGTGGACGGTCGGCCCGAGCGTCAACTCGACCACCGACTCCGAGAGCACCCGCCCGTCTTCGACGTACGCACCCCAGCCGTCGAACTTGATGTATCCACGGAGCTCGTCGGCGTGGGTGTAGAGGTCGACGTATTCGAGCCCGTGTTCGGGGGAGTCAGCCGACGAGTGAGCCATGTCCATATCCGAGTAGACGGTATCGAGGCCCTCGAAGAACGCCTCGATGTCATCGGCGGCCTCGGCAGTCGACTCGGTGACTGCCGTCGAGATATCGGCTATCTCGTCGGTGTCGAGGCCGGCGTCTCGCAGCGCCGCCTGCGTTCGCTGGTCGAAGTGCATACGCCGGCTTCGGCGCGGACGGTTGAAAGCGTCCCGGCTTCGAGCCGGCTGGCAGACCGACCTCCGAGCCGGTGGCTGAGCCAAAAGATTACCAGCATGCCGGCCGACGCATTCAGCATGAAGGACCCGGTAGAAGCACGGGCCGACACCGACGAGGACCTCTACGATGTCGCCGACTGGGAGCCCCGGACCGCCCTCGACCGGCTGGCGATTCGGACCTATCAGGGTGCCATCCGGGCGAGCCGGCGACTGCTCGTTTTCCTCGGGTTCGTCGTCCTTTTTGTCATCATAGCCCTCAGCGGCGCTGGCGGGCTCATCCTTGAGGACCCGTTCGTGCTCGGACTCGCCGCCCTCTCGGTCGTCCCGGCGGCGCTTCTGGCTGCATACATCTACCGCGCCGACATCACGACCAGAGAGCCGCTGTCGCTGCTGTTGGCGACGTTCATCCTCGCAGTGCTCTTTGCCGGCTTTGCGGCCATCATTAACACCGCGTTCATCTTCCTCCAACTGCTCCCGTTTTTCGGACTCGTGCTGTTTTTCTATCTGGTCGTCGGCCCCGTCGAGGAGTCGGTGAAGCTGCTGGCGGTGTGGCTGTATCCCTATCGGGACGCGCGGTTTGATTCGGTCGTCGACGGGGCCGTCTACGGGGCCGTCGCCGGCCTTGGCTTTGCGGCCATCGAGAACGTCCTCTACATCACACAGAACCTCCAGACACCGGCGATGGTGCTGGCGACGGCGTCGGCGAACCTGCTGGCCGATTTTACCGAAACGCTGGCAGCCGGCGGCGAGATTACGGCCATCCGTGGGCTTGCGGGGCCGGGGCACGTCATCTATTCGGCCTTCGCAGGCTACTATCTCGGGTTGGCGAAGTTCAACCGTGAGAACGCCGGCCCTATCGTCGCAAAGGGGTTGTTGATTGCGGCGTTCATCCACGCGACATACAACACGCTTGTCGGCATCATTCCGGGGGTGGCGAGTCTGCTCGTTCCCGGGGTCCCGGTGCTCGTGCTGTTTTTCGGCTTTGTCGTTATTTACCAAGGTCTCTTCCTGTATCTGCTCTACCGGAAGCTCAAGCGCTACGAGGGGGCCTACCGACGCGGCCACGACGGACAGCACCGGGCGGTCGCATTCGAGTCTGAACTAACGGAGTTCGACCCGGACTCGGGACAAAAATAGCGGCGCTGAGACGGCGGCAGGCTACTGAAACCGCACGCCGAGGTCGTGGAGGTCGTCGTTTTCCATCGCGACGTTGATGAGAAGCGGTGTCACCGCTTCGACCTCCGGGGCGTTCGCCAGTCCGCCGACATCGAGCGGACGGAGCCCGTCGATTCCCGCCGCGAGTTCGGTAACAATCGCCTTGGCGTCGTCGTCGTCACCGAAGACGAGCGTGTCCCACTCGAAGTCGGCATCGAGGTCCGACAGCCCGCCCGCCGGGAGGTTGTGGAACGCGCCGACAAGTGGTACGCCGTCCGGCTTTGCGTCGGCCGCAAGCGCCGCAACGCTACCAGCCCCCGGCCGGTTGTAGTGGAAGCCGTCCTCGTCGCGCTGCATGCCGACCGCCGGCGTCACCAGTACCGTATCGTCGTCGAGCCGGTCGGCGACGGCCTCGACGGTGTCGACGAGGTGGTAGGCCGGTACGGCGAGTACGACCACATCGGCCCGGTCGGCCGCCATCGCGTTTTCGAAGCCCTTGATTTCGGCGTCCGCGCCGTAGGAATCGAGCTTCTCGATATACGCTTCGGCCGCCTCGCGCGCTTTCTCGGGGTCGCGGGAGCCGACGAGCAGTTCGTGGTCCGTATCGCGGCCCCACCGGAGTGCGAGGCCGCGTCCGATGTCGCCGGTACCGCCGAGTAATGCGATTCGCATACCGGATGGACACAGAGCGTGCCGTTAATCATTGCGTGACCGGAGAAGGTTGCCCACAACGGCCCGTGGGAACGCTCCCGTCCATCGGCTGCCGTCCGATGGACAGACCTGTCGAGAGATGTGCGACATTGTTACGTACAGGCTTCGATACAGACAAAGGTATATGTAACCGTTCGTGTAAAACGGTTGTATGTCCGACGAAGGCGTAGACAGACGTACGTTCCTCCAGTACGGTGGCACCGCCGCGGCGGCCGCCGCAAGTGTCAGCGTCGCCGGCTGCAACGGCAATGGCGACGGCAACGGCAACGGAAACGGCACCGGCAACGGCGACGGCGAGCCGGCGACCGGCGAACCTCGAACCTTCGACGAGGAGCTGCCGGACGACCCGACACGCGAGGAGCTGCTCGAACACGCCAACGGGATGGCGAACGCCCTCGCGCCCTTCATTTATCTCCACCAGCAGTACAGTATCTACGGCGTCAGCGAGGACCTCGATTGGGACGCTCGCGGCGACGAGGACATTCTCGTCCGCGAAATCGACACCGACCGCGAGGAAATAACCATCACGCAGGGGACGTTCCCCGGCGCGATGGACCCGCTCGACCACAACGACACGCCGACACACAACGTCCTCAACCAGGCCTACGAGCCGGTTTTGTACCGTGACCGCGAGGGCCGGACCGTCGCGCGCATCGCGACTGACTGGGAGCGGCGCGACGAGACGACCGTCGCCTTTGAAGTCCGCGACGGCGTGACCTTCCACAGCGGCAACGAGATGACGGCCGACGACGTGGCGTTCAGCATCAACCGTGCAAACGACCCCGAGGTCAGCGACCAGGCGGGCGTCATCGGCGCTATCGATGAAGCTCGCGCTGAGGACGGCGAGGTCGTCGTCGACCTCGAGGCCGTCGTGCCGACCATCTTCTTCAACCTGACCGCCTTCGGCCGCGTCATGGAGCGGGAATGGACCGAAGCCCGCGACCAGGGCGACCTCAACGACGGCGAGGTAAACGGAACCGGTCCCTACGAACTCGAAAACTTCGCCGACGACGTCGAAGTCGCCTACGAGCGGTTCGACGACTACTGGGACGAAAACCCCGGTCCGGACCGTGTGGTCTTCAACGCTGTCTCGGACGAAGGAACCCGCGTCGACCGGCTCATCGCCGACGAGAGCGACCTCGTGACCAACGTCAACCCCCGCGATGTCGGCGAGCTGCAGGGCGCTGACGGCGTCGAGCCACAGGGCGTCCCCAGCATCCGCAACATCTTCATCGTGATGAACGATGCCAAGGAGCCCTTCGACAGCCTCGAGTTCCGACAGGCGATGAACTATGCGGTCGACGTTGAGGCCATCATCGACGGCATCCTCGACGAGTTCGGCGAGCTAACGAGCCAACCGACGCTGGAGGGACACTTCGGCCACAACCCGCGAGTCGACCCGTATCCGTACGACCCTGACCAGGCTGAGGCACTGGTCGAGGAAAGCGGCCACGCGGACGTCGAAATAGAGGTTCATACGACGACCGGCCGCTATCTCCGCGACACCGATATCGCCGAGACGGTCGCCGGCCAGATAGACGACCTCGACAACGTGTCGGCGACTGCCGAACTGCGCGACACGCAGTCGCTGTTCAACGAATCCCAGACCGGCAATCAGGATGACTCACCGGCCATCTTCCTCATGGGCTGGAGCAACCCGACTCTCGATGCCGACTACGCGATGACGCCGTGGTTCGACCCCGAAGACGCCTTCGGCATCGCCCACTTCAGCGACGACGACCTGCTTGAACTGCTCCACCGTGCGCAGGAGACGCCCTTAGAGGAAGAGTAACACGCCGCTATCGGCTGAATCCGACAGACGTTTTTGTCACGGGTAAATATTACGCGCCAGCATACAACTAATGTCGCTCGCAAAGTTCTTGGCGAAGCGCACCCTCCAGGGGTTGTTCGTCATCTGGGGAGTCGTGACTGTCGTCTTCTTCCTGCGGTTTCTGACCCCAGGCGACCCCACTATCGCGCTGACCCCGCCCGATGTCAGCGACGAGCGCCGCGCGGAACTCGCGGCCGAACTCGGGCTTAACGACCCGCTACACGTACAGTACACCGATTACCTCTTCCAACTCGCGCGCGGCGACCTCGGTGAGGCGATGGCGTCGGGACGGAACGCAAACACCGTCCTGCTTGAGCGGCTGCCCGCAACCATCGAACTCGCCGTCGCAGCGACAGTCGTCGCTGTCATCATCGCCATCCCGCTCGGCGTCATCAGCGCCCGGCGGCGACACGAGCCGGCTGACTACGGCGCGACGCTGTTTTCGCTTGTCGGCATCTCCACGCCGAACTTCTGGCTCGGCATCATGCTCATCATCTTCGTTGCCGTGAGCGTCGACTTCCTGCCGACCGGCGGTCGACATATCACCTTTACCGCCGCGTGGGGCGGGTTACTCTTCGAAGGCGATATCTCCGGTGTCGGCACGTGGTTTGCACAGCTGATACTGCCGGCTATCGCCTTGGGAACCTACTTCACGGCGCTGATTACCCGCTTGACACGGAGCGGGATGCTCGAAGAACTCGGCAAGGCCTACGTGAAAGCCTGTCGAGCGAAGGGGCTACCGGAGACGCTGACGATGTACAAACACGTCCTCCGGAACACGCTGATCCCGATACTCACCGTGCTCGGGCTCCAACTGGGGACGCTCATCGGCGGCGCTATCATCACTGAGGAGGTGTTCGCGTGGCCGGGGCTCGGGACGCTGCTCATCGACGCCATCGGCGAGCGTGACTGGACGCTGATTCAGGGTTCGATTATCATCATCGGCATCGGCTTTGTCGTCATCAACATCGCCGTCGACGCGCTGTATGCGTATCTCGACCCACGGGTGAGCGCAGAATGATATCCGACCGCGCGAAACAGAGCCTCTCGTTGGAGCTCAAGCGCAGCCGGCTGGCCCAGATCGGCGTCGCCATCATGGCCGTGATGTTCGTGGTGACGATGTTTGCCCCGCTTTTTGCCCCGCACGACCCCGAGCAGCAACGGGTCGGCACCGGTGACACCGAGGACATGACCGACCTGCCGCCGGTCGGGTTCAGCACGACGGCAAACGAGACCCGGCTCGTTGATGGGGAGTTCCAGACACAGCAGGTCGAAATCAACGCCAACAGCTCCCACGTCCTCGGCACGAACACCCGGGGGCAGGATGTCCTTTCGAGAGTCATCTATGGCGGCCGAGTATCGCTGCTTGTCGGGCTGCTCGGTGCGGCTATCGCCGCGCTCGTCGGCGTTCCGTACGGACTGGCCGCCGGCTACTTCAGCGGTCGCGTCGACGATGCGCTGATGCGCGGCGCCGACATCATGCTGGCGTTTCCCTCCCTGGTGTTGGCTATCGCGCTCGTCGGCGTCTTCCGGGAGACGGATTTCCACACCATGGAGCTGACAGACCCCTTCGTTGTGGCCGCACAATCGGAGACGATACCCAACTGGCTCATCCCACGGGCCGGCCACGTCGCCAGTATGCCGGAGTCGGTGACGTTCCCCGTGACGGTCACGCTCGTCGTTGCGCTTGTCAACTGGGTGTGGTTCGCCCGGGTGGCCCGTGGTGAGGCGATGAGCATCCGCAGCGAGGAGTATGTCACCGCCGCAAAGAGTCTCGGTGCGAGCAACTGGACCATCATCCGCAAGCACGTCCTGCCGAACAGCATCACGCCGATTATCGTGCTGGCGACGATTCAGGTCGCTTTCATCATCCTGCTGGAGAGTGCGCTTTCGTTCCTCGGCTTCTCGGGGACGACGCTGACGTGGGGCCAAGACATCGCCCGCGGCCAGTCGGACCAGCGTGCCCAGTGGTGGATTGCGACCGTGCCGGGACTCGCCATCGTGTTGGCGGTTATCGGCGTCAACCTCATCGGCGACTGGCTCCGGGATGCCCTCGACCCGGATATCGAAGGCGAGGGCGGTGGTGTCTGAAATGAGTGAAACGAAACTCGACGTTCGTGACCTACAGACCCGGTTTTACACTGATGACGGTCAGGTAAACGCCGTCGACGGCGTCTCCTTTACCGTCGAATCCGGCGAGGTGTTCGGCATCGTCGGCGAGTCCGGCTCCGGCAAGAGCGTGACCGCCCTCTCGCTTATCGACCTCGTCGAGTCACCCGGACGTATCGACGGCGGCGAAATCTGGTTCCGGTCGCCAGAGATGGCCGACCGGCTCGCGGACGACTCGCCCGCGGCCGTCGACGGCGAGATGGTCGATATCCGGCAACTCGACGACCGAGAGCGGCGGTCGCTCCGCGGCGCGGAGTTTGCGACCATCTTCCAGGACCCGATGAGCAGCTTCAATCCCTCGCTGACCGTCGGCGAACAGATCGCCGAGGCCGTCGAGGCCCAAAAGCGGGCGCAAGCGAACCCACGCTCGACACGCTCGCGAACGCAGGGATACGGATTTGCGAGCTTCGTCGCTGACAGCCTGCTGCCGCGTCGCGACTACGTCAGCGAGGACGCCACGACCCGCGCGGTCGAACTGCTTGAGCTTGTGGGTATCCCCGACCCGGCCGACCGGGCCGACGAGTATCCGCATCAGTTCTCCGGCGGTATGCTCCAGCGGGCGATGATTGCGCAGGCGCTCGCCAGCGAGCCGTCGGTGCTCGTTGCCGACGAGCCGACGACCGCCCTCGACGTGACGATTCAGGCGCAGGTGCTCGACCTGCTGGCCGACCTGCAGGCGGAAACCGGGATGACGACCGTGCTCATCACGCATAACCTCGGTGTCGTCGCCCGGATGTGTGACCGCGTCGGCGTGATGTACGCCGGTGAACTCGTCGAGCGGGGCACGCTCGGCGAGGTGTTCGACGAGTCCGTCCACCCCTACACCGAGGGCCTGCTCGGCTCTATCCCCGACCTCGATGGCGAGAGCGGGCGACTGAGCCCCATCGAGGGGAACGTCCCCAGCCTCATCGACTCGGAGATGGAAAGCCGGTGTTACTTCGCCGACCGCTGTCCGAAGGCAATGGAGGAGTGTCTGGACAAACCGCCCGAATACGAGGTGACAGACGACCATACGGCGATGTGTTATCTCGCCGACCACGACTACGACCCCGGCAATGCGCTCCCGGAGGGATACTTCGATGCAGAATAAGCCACGCGCCGACGAACCGGACCGCAAGCCGGCCGAAGCGGCAGCCGGCGACATCGACGGACAGCCGCTTGTCCGCGTTCGGGACCTGCAGAAACATTTCGACGCCGAGGACTCACTGCTGGACCGACTGTTCGGCGAAACGACGAACCCCGTCCGGGCCGTCGACGGCCTCAGCTTCGACATCCGTGAGGGCGAAACGCTGGGTCTGGTCGGCGAGTCCGGCTGTGGGAAATCGACCACCGGCGAGACGATACTCCAGTTGTTGGAGCCGACCGGTGGAACCGTCGAGTTCGACGGCGAGAACATTGTCGAAAGCGACGACCTGTTCCGGTTCCGTCGGCGGGCCGGCGTCGTCTTTCAGGACCCGTTCTCCAGCCTCGACCCCCGGATGACCATCGGGGAGTCGATTCGCCAGCCGCTCGACATCCACGGGTGGCCGTGGCCCGAGGACGGCGTCGAGACGACCGCCGAGGCCCCTGCTACCGGCGTCGACACCGCCGTTACCGTCGCCGACGACATCCACCGGGTGCCCGGCGTCGAGCCGGTCGACGGCGTCGTCTCGGTGTCGCTGTCGGTCGAGCGCGGGCCGGCCGACGCCCCCAACGACGTGTCCCCCGAGACGACCGTCGACCCGGACGCTGCCGAGGGGTACGTGACGGTCAACGACGAACCGGTCGCCGTCGGCGTCGACGAGCGGCTCGAACTGTCCCTTTCCGGCGGTGACGCCCTCGACATCGAGGTGCGTGTCGGCCGCTCGGATACACAGCTCCGCCGGGAACGGGTCGCCGACCTGATGGAGCGGGTCGGACTCTCGGCCGACCAGTTGAACCGCTATCCGTCGGAGTTCTCCGGCGGCCAGCGCCAGCGGGTCGGTATTGCCCGTGCGCTCGCGCTCGACCCGGAGTTCATCGTCCTCGACGAGCCGACAAGCGCCCTCGATGTCAGCGTTCAGGCCCAGATTCTCAACCTGTTGGAGGAGCTACAGGACGACTTCGACCTGACGTATCTGTTCATCAGCCACGACCTGAGCGTTATCCGGCATATCTGCGACCGGGTTGCGGTGATGTATCTCGGCGAAATCGTCGAGCTCGCGCCGACGGAAGCGCTGTTTGCCGACCCACAGCATCCCTACACCGAGGCGCTGTTAGAGAGCGTTCCGCGAGCCTCGACCGAAGAAAAGGAACGCGATGTCGACCCGCTGGCTGGGGACGTTCCGTCGCCACGGAACCCGCCGTCCGGCTGTCGGTTCCGCACTCGCTGTCCCAAAATCATCCCGCCGGATGATGTCGAGCTATCGCAGGCGGCCTACCGCGCTGTCGTCGACCTCCGCGAGCGCGTCGAGAGCCGCGACATCACCGTCGAGGGTGTCGGCGAGGAGCTCTCGGGCACCGACGATGTCGTCGATGAACTCGAATCACGGCTGCTTGGCGACAGCTCGATACCCGAACAGGAACGGTCCCACATCCGAGCAGCGCTCGAACGGGTCGCCGATGAGGAATGGGAAGCGGCCGCCGAAGCGCTTCGGGACCGCTATGAGAGTATCTGTGAGACGCACGCCCCCGACGGCGACCGGGCGGCGTGTCACCTCAACGGGCTGCCGGACGACATCGACGCCAGTGCTGTCGACCGGGACGAACGGCGGTAGCCGGCTATCTCCCGACCCCGGCAGTTCTCGGGGCGAGACAGACCCCTGTGCTTTTGCCGCTCGGCGACCCCGTTAGCGATATGCAACAGGGACCGCCGCCGGCTGTCACCGACCGCTGGGAAACGCTCCGCGAAGACGCCACAGCGACCGCCGCCGAATACGATGCGGACGGCTGGACGGTACACCGCGTCGAGACGGGCGAGGTGACGCCGCTTTCCGGAACCCCGTTCGGGCTTGACGTACTGGTCCCCGGCGACGACTTCGAGCGGGCTTCGGAACTCGTCGAAGCGGCATCGTTCGACACCTCACACGTCTACCGGGCCGAAGAACGCGGCGTCAGGTTTCTCATTATCGTCGTCGAGGCCAGCGACGACGAGGTTGCGGTCGTCGTCCCGGCGTACCTCTCTGCCTCGGATACCGAGGCGCTCGCCGAGCGAGCCCGCGAGGAGGGTGTGATGTACACGCATCTGCGGCCACTGTCGGACGAGGCTCGGGTGACCTTCTCCCACGAGGACCCGGAACTGTTCTTTTAACCTAGCAGTCCCGGCAGGTCGTTTATCGTCTCGATAATGATGTCTGCGCCGGCGTTGCGGAACTTCCGCCGCCCCTCGTCGCCGCTGAGGCCGCCGGTAAGCACGCCGACGCCGTAGAACTCTCTGTCGGGGTCGTCCTCGGCGGCGTTTCTTGCCGTCCGGATGTCGTCGAGCGTGTCGCCGGCGAAAACCGCGCTTTCGGCATCGAACCGCTTTGTAAGTTCGACCAGCCCGTGCGGATGGGGCTTGCCTTCCTCCCAGTCGTCCATCGTGAACCGGTGGGTCTCGGGAATATCGAGCCCAACGCGGTCGAGGGCGATTTCGGCCTCCGCGGCCGGTCGACCGGTGAGCACGCCCAGCGACCACTCTTCGAGCGCCTCGCGCGTGTCCGGCGCGAGCAACACCGGCTCGTCGTGGATGAACCCCTCCGTATCGAGGTCCGGCTCTCCACTCTCCAGCTCGCGGTAGAGCTCGGAGCCGAGATAGAGCTGCTGAAAGACGTCTCG
The DNA here is from genome assembly GCF_000026045.1 of Natronomonas pharaonis DSM 2160. Classification (NCBI taxonomy): domain Archaea; kingdom Methanobacteriati; phylum Methanobacteriota; class Halobacteria; order Halobacteriales; family Natronomonadaceae; genus Natronomonas; species Natronomonas pharaonis. The sequence continues at coordinate 390,048 of NC_007426.1, forward strand.
GAGCCGCTTGCGGTCCCATTCGGCGAGTACCTTCTCGCGGGCGGCCGGCGGGAGTTCGTCGGCGATGGCCGTCTCGGCGGCTTGGAGCCCACCGCCGGAGGCGGCGATGAGACCGGTGTAGGTTTCGATGCTCAGTGCCGGCTTCTCGCGACGGGCGAGCACGTACAGCGCGGCGGCGTAGGTCAGCTCCCAGTCGTTGTTGAAACCGCCGGCGTCCTTGAACAACTGAATGTCGGCCTTGTCGATGGTGTCGCCGTAGACGTGGGCTATCGATTCGACGATTGCTCGGCGATAGGAGTCCTCAACATCGACCAATACGCCGTCGATATCGAGAATGACCGAATCTACGTTCATGGGTAGTGGTAGAGTGTTTGCGTCGGGAGGGTTTCGGGGGTCGCGTCGACGAGCGTCGGGTCACCACCGAGGGTGGTAAACAGGCAGTCGGCGTCGACGCGGGAAGCAAGGGAGACGAGCGGGCGCTGCAACTCCGGCGGGCAGTTCAACGCGTACACCGCGCCAGCCCCGCTGTACACCGATACATCGGGGTCGGTCACGTCGTCGCGGACGAACCGGACCGTTCCGGGGACGGCACATGTGTCGACATCCGTGGCGGTGACACGGCAGCCCCGTTCATCGAGCGCGGCGGCGACGGTCGGGCGGTTGCCGACTCCGACCTCCACGAGGGCGTCATAACTGGACAGTCGGTCGACGAGCGCCCCCTCCGAATCGGTGTGCACGTCGGGATGTTTATGAGCAACGGTATCTAATGTTTTCCCATGCACGTCGACATCGTGCCGGTCGGCGACCTCCCGGCGGTCGTAAAGCGGGAGGCCTCCAGCGGGCTACGGTCGGTATACGACTGTGAAGTGACGATTCACGACAGCCAGCCCGTCCCCGACGGTGCGTACGACTCCGGCCGCGACCAGTACCGGGCCGAGGAGTTCATCGAACTCGCAAGCCGGGTCGGCAACGGTGAAAAGAACATCGCCATCACCGACACTGACCTCTATTACCGCCGACGGAACTACGTCTTCGGACTCGCCTACCTGTCCGGCAAGGGGTCGGTCATCTCGACCCATCGGCTCCAGACCTCATCCGACGGTGGGTTCTCGGAAAAGTCAGCGGGTGACATCTTCGCCGACCGCGTCCGCAAGGAGGTCGTCCACGAGGTCGGCCACACGCTCGGCCTCGAACACTGCGACAACTCCCGGTGTGTGATGAACTTCTCGCCGACTGTTCGCGAGGTCGATGTCAAAGAAGAAAACCTCTGTGGGAGCTGCCAGCGGCAGATACTCTAGCCGCACTCAGCCAGTCTCGTCCGCGACCAGCCGCTCTTTTTTGGCCCGCGACAGCGACTTGATTTCGTGTTCGCGCTGCATCGCGGCCGATTTCGAGTCGAACCGCTCGGTGTGGACGAGTTCGACCGGCGTCCGACCGCGGGTGTACTTTGCGCCCTCGCCAGCGTCGTGTTCGGCGACACGCCGCTCGACGTTGGTTGTGTAGCCGGTGTACAGCGTCTCGTCGGCACAGGAGAGCACGTACACGTAGTGGTCGGCGGCCATCAGCCGGGTCCGAGGGGCCGCCGGGTCGAGTAAGTTGGGGTTCGGGGGACAGGGGGTCCTGCTGTTCTGGTGGCGATTCGGCGACCGGTTCGTTCGCCGACGGTTACTTTGCAATGCGGTCCAGCGACACTTCCGCGATACCGGCGTTGGCAGAGCAGTTCGGGCACGCCCGAACGCGGCCGTGGTCGTCGGCGAAGACGCGGGCGAACCGGTCGGAGACGTGGGAGTCGCAGTGGTCGCATCTGGGCATCGTACTACCGACGAACGCTCGGGTTCGCCGGGTGTATTCTGTTGGTGCTGTAAACACAAATACCCTCGGCAACCGGTACCATACGCCTGTGACGGGCTGTCGACGACAGGGACGGTTTCGGACCGAGCGGCGGCGGGGGCATCCGCCGCCGCCCCGGCGGCAAAACCGCGTGCAGGCGCGGGCGAGCGTGGTATAGCTCTCGAACCGCGACCGCTGGCCACAAGATATAATTACGCGAACCGCAGCTCCGACTCGGTTTCACTCAAAACGATGGTTAAACAGCCGGTAGAAGCGGCGACACCGCGCTCTTTTGGGAAAGTATATAAGGCCCCCGGCAAAACCGCCGTCTGTATGGCAGACCTGATCGTCAAAGCCGCCGTGAAGGAAGCGCTCGATGACATGAACGTCGCCTCGGACTTCTACGACGCTCTCGACGACGAGGTCGAGGAGCTGCTGGAAGACGCCGCGCGACGTGCCGAAGAGAACGACCGGAAGACGGTCCAGCCGCGCGACCTGTAAGGTCGAGAGCTTCGTTCTCGCTTTTTATTTTATCGGCTAGCGACAGCGCTGTCCTGTCCAGACCACCGGTTGCTCTCTTGGGATTCCCCGATAAACTAATACGCACGGGTAGGCGTATCTTCGACCGTGACGCGTACCCGGCGGCGCGACGGGCGACGGGCGTGCAGTCGAATCCTGGTGCGGACAGCCGTCGGTGTCGCCGCCGTTGTCCTCGTTGCTGCTGTCGCGCTGGGTGCCGCTCCGGCCGCGGTCAGCGCCGACGATATCGAGGTTGTCGTCTCCGACGACACGTTCGCCCCCGACGAGGAGGCGACGCTCTTCGTGGAGGTCGTCGACCGCGCGGACGGTCCCGGCGGCACGCAGGGGGCCATCGTCTCCGTTGCCGACGACGGCGCGCCGATAACCGTCCTGACCGACGAGGACGCCATCGCGACAGTTCCGACCGGCGGGTCGCGGCTGGCAACCTTCGACATCGCCGTCGACGAGGATGCCGACCCCGACGACTACGACATCGAGGTCGAGGTCGACTACCGGGACGGCCGCACGGGCGACCTCACCACCGAGACGTTCGACGTCGAGATAACCATCGACGACCGCGCCCATTTCCGTGTCGTCGATGCCGACACCGACGCCCACGTCGGGGAGGAAGGGACGGTCTCGATGACACTGGAAAACGTCGGCGACCAGACCGCGAAAGACGCCACCGTCGAGGTCCGGGCGCTCGACCGCGGGCTCCGACTTGGGGCGCAGAGCACCTTCACGCGCACCTTCGCCGGCGACTGGGAGGACGGTGCGAGGCGGACGCTCAACCTCTCTGCCGACGTCCGCGAGGGGACCGAACCCCGAAGCCACGTCCTCGAAGCCGAAGTCGAGTTCCACGATGAAGACGACGTCGAACGGACGACCCGACCGCTCACCGCCGGCGTCGATGTCGGCTCCGAGCAGGCCTTCAGCGTGGCGAACGTAACGAGCGACCTGCGTGTCGGGGAAGACGGTGAGCTGAACGTAACCATCGAAAACGACGGCCCGCGCGCAGTCGGCGGTGTCGTCGCGGTTTCCGAGACGCCGAACCCGAACGTCGCGGTCCGGAACCCGGAGTGGTACGTCGGGCCGATGGAGCCGGGTGAGGCGTCGACTGCTGCCTTCCGGGTCGGGCTCCGTGAGGACGCCGAACCCGGCGACCGCGTGCTCCCGCTCGTCGTCCGGTACCGGACGCCCGCCGGCGACATCGAATACAGCGACCGACTTGATGTCGTCGCCGCCGTGGCACCGGAACTGGAGCCGTTCGGCATCAGGGCCGTCAACCAGACGATAGCACAGGGCGAGACGCGGCGGTACCGTGTCGAGGTCGAAAACACCGGCGACGAGCGATACAGCGACATTCAGGCCAAGTTGTTCGCCGAGTCGCCGCTGGAGACTGACGACGACGAAGCATACATCGATGCCCTCGACGTCGGCGAAACCCGCACGATAAGCTTCGGACTCGAGGCCGACGACGATGCTGCAATCAAACAGCACCCCGTCTCGATGGATTTCCGGTATGAGGACGCCGACGGCGACCGCCACCTCACAGACCGCGAGCGGATGGCCGTCGACGTTGTCGAACGCGAGACGCCGTATGCGCTGTACGCCGCCGTTGTAGTGTTTCTTGCCGCCATCGTCGGCATCGCCTACTGGAAACGTGAGCGCCTCGCAGCGCTCCGAGACGACATCGGCGGGTGAGCGGTGTGAGCGGGGGTGTCACCGACCGAATCGCCGACGAAATCTCCGACCACCCTGGGCGGGTCACGGCGCTGTTCCTCATTGTGACCGTGCTTTTGCTCCCCGGCGTCTTCCTTATGGAGACCGACCCGGGGACCGAACGGTTCATCGAGGGGGTCGACGAGGCCGACACGCTCGAAGATGTGACCCTCCGCTTCGAGTCGACGTTCGGCCCCAACGAGCCGTCGACACAGCTCATCCAGACCGAAGACAACGTGCTCACCCGGTCGGCGCTGGCGACACAACTGGAGGTTCTCGAGGAGTTACACGACCGCGAGCGGCTCCGGGTGACGGACACGATGGCGGCGGCCCCGCTCGTTGCCGAGGAGATAGACCCGCAGGCGAACACCCCGAGAGAGCAACGTGAAGTGGTCGAGGCGGCGACACAGCAGGAGATACACGATGCGGTCCGCGCCTTGTCCGACGACCCAGTGTTTACGTCACTCACAAGCGAGGACCTCAATCCGGCCGCTGGCGAGGCGTCGGCGACCATCGTCGTCGTCACGCATGCCCTCCCGACTGACGACGACGACCAGCTTATGAACCTTCAGCACGATGTCGCCGAGACGGTCGGCCAGGTCGACGAGACGATACTCGTCTTCGGGCAGGGGGTCCTCGAAAGCGAGTTTCAGGCCATCGTCTACGACTCCCTTGCCATCGTCGTCCCCGCGACGATACTGCTGATTCTCGGATTGCTGTTGGCCGCCTATCGGGACCCCTTCGACCTCGTGTTGGGGACGGCGGCGCTCGTCATGACCATCGTCTGGACGTTCGGCTTCGCCGGTTACATCGGGCTCCCGTTCAACCAGCTCCTCATCGCGGTTCCGATTCTCCTCCTCGCTATCGGCATCGACTTCGGCATCCACATGATAGACCGCTACCGCGAACACCGGCTGGCGGGCGGTGCCATCCGGGAGTCGATGGAGTACGCCGCCGGCCACCTGCTTGTCGCCTACGGCATCATCGCCGGCACGACCGTCGTCGGCTTCGCGGCGAACGTCACGAGCGAACTCGAACCGGTACAGGAGTTCGGCATCGTCGCCGGTCTCGGGATGACGTTCACGCTTTTCATTTTCGGTGTGTTCTTGCCCGCTGCGAAGGTCTGGCTCGACGAGCGCCGAGACGCGTTCGACCTGCCGTCGTTCGGCTCCGACCCGATAGCGACTGAGGAGTCGGCGCTCGGCCGCATACTCAAGCTCGGGGCCGTGCCGGCGCGACGCGTGCCGGTGGTGTTTGTCGTCGCTACACTCCTCGTTACCGCCGCCCTCGGCGGGTACGGGGCTGGTGTCGACACGAGCTTCGAGGAAGACGACTTCCTGCCGCCGGAGGAGATGCCGGGCTACGTCGAGTGGCTCCCCGAGGTGTTACAGCCATCGGAGTACACCGTCGCCGAGTCGGTAACCGTCATCGAAGAGGAGTTCGCGGCCGGCGACGACGACACGATTACGATACGCTTACGCGGCGAGTTGACAGCCGATGACGCCCTCCAGCGGCTCGTTCGCGTCGAGGAGGACCCGCCGGAGACGTTCGTCGAGACCGATGGCAGCGCCGAGAGCCGGTCGATACTCGTGCCGATGGCGCTGGCCGCCCGCGAGGACCCGACGCTGGCGGCGATGATTTCCCGCAACGACCGGACCGGCGACGACATTCCCAACCGGAACATCGACGCCATCTACGACGAAGTCTTCGACTCGCCCTACGGCGGCATGGCCGAAGAGTACCTCACCACGGACCGCGATGAAGCCCGCATCGTCATCGAAGTCCGAAGTGAGGCGGCAATCGAAGATGTCTCGGATGACGCCCGCTCGTTCGCCGAACGCTACCGGGGTGACGCGACGGCGACCGGGCAGATTCTGGTCTATCAGGCCGTCGCTGACGCCGTCTTCGAGTCGGCGGTCCAGAGCTTCCTGACGGCCATCGCCGTCGCCGGCGGGATGATTATCCTCCTGTATCATCTCCTGTTCCGAAGGCCCCTGCTGGGTGCCTCGACGCTGGTGCCGATTACGGTCACCGTCTGTCTTCTGACGGCGACGATGCGGTGGCTCGGCATCCCGTTTAACGCCCTGACAGCGACGATTCTCTCGATTTCTATCGGTCTTGGCGTCGACTACACCGTCCACTTCACACACCGGTACCACGAGGAACGCGAGACGAGCGACCCGGTCGCGGCCGTCACAACGACGCTCCGTGGAACCGGCGGTGCGCTCACCGGGACGATGCTGACGACGACTATCGGACTCGGGGCGCTCGTGTTGGCCGTGACGCCGATTCTCGGTCAGTTCGGCCTGCTGACCGCCCTGAGTATCGTCTACTCGTATCTGACGACACACATCCTGCTGCCGCCGTTCCTCATCGTCTTGGAGCGCTTCGAGCGCGGCTGAACGCTATCGTACGTCGACGCCGTCGTCGGTGCCGACGAGTATCTCGTCGGCGAGGCCAACGAAGAGCCCGTGCTCGACAGCCCCCGGCAGCGCCGATAGCTCTTCGGCCAGCGCCGCCGGCTCCGCTATCTCGCCGAACGCGCAGTCGATGACGAGGTTCCCGTTGTCGGTCACAACCGGGCCGTCTTTTCGCTCTGCGGCCCGGAGCGTCGGCTCGCCGCCGAGGGCCGCCACCTGTCGCTGGACGACCGGCGCGGCATCCGGCAGCACTTCGACCGGGACGGGGATATCGAGCGTCGGCGACAGCTTCGTCTCGTCGGCGACGACAAGAAACCGGTCTGCGGCCGCATCGACGAGTTTCTCTCTGGCGTGTGCCGCGCCGCCGCCCTTTATCAGGTCTCCGGCGGCGACTTGGTCGGCACCATCGATGGCAACGTCAGGGGTCGCCTCCTCCAGCGTCGTGAGCGGAATGTCGGCCTCCCGTGCGAGCTGTCGGGACTGGTAGGAGGTCGGGATGCCGCGGATGTCGAGTCCTTCCTCGACCCGCTGGCCGAGTTCGCGTATCGATGCCGCGGCCGTCGAGCCGGTCCCGAGTCCGACGACCATCCCGTCCTCGACCGCGTCCGCCGCCTGTTTCCCGGCACGACGCTTCTGTGCCTCCGTACCCCCGGACTGCTTCATACCCGGGTGTGTGTCCGACGCCCGAAAAGCGCTTGCGGTCGGGGGCGAAAAGCGTTTAGCTTGGTCTTCTTTTGAAGACGCTACGACCGACCGAGAGAAAACGCCGCTACAGAGTCAGGTTCGACGGGTAGAACGGGCTTCGCGAACGTCCGAGCCGTCGCGAATCTTGTCTTCACACTGTGGACAGACGCGCGGGTTCTCGACTCCGTTTGGCGTGAAAACCCGAGCGTACGCTGCCGTCACGAACGCGCCGCAGTTCTGACATTCCGGCATGCGCGTACCATTGGCGTGAACGCACATAATAATAGTGTGGTACGGGTTGCCGAATGTTTCGCCCGGTGGGACTCGCGTGGGCTGGTTGTGCTCCTGCCCAACGAGCGCAGAACCGCTCTGTGCGGCCCGGACGCGGCCATTCGGCACGACTGGTCGCCGTCAGAGCAGCGCCGCCAGCGCGTCGATATCGTCGTCGGTGTTGAACGCGTGGATTGACGCCCGGGCCGCCCCGTTGGGAAGGTCGCGGACAACGATACCGGCGTCGGCGGCGCGCTCGACGAACGACGCCGGCTCCGCGACCTCGAAGGCGACCAGCCCGGACTCGTAGTCGGTCGGCGAGACAAGCCGGTCGCCGAGTCGGTCTTTCAGCCGGTCGGTTAGCCGTTCGATTTCGGCCTCGATGGCGTCGAAGCCGATTTCTTCGAACGTTTCGATAGCCTCGACGAGCCCCGCATACGGGGCGACAGCGCCCGTCGAGACGCCGAACCGGGTTGCGTCTGGAGCGTACTCCAGCCCGTCACCTGTCGGGTCGGTGACGCTCCGGTAGCCGATGTGCCGCGGCCGGAACGTCTCAAGCGCGTCCGGGTCGACGTAGAGAAAGCCGGCTCCCCACGGCCCGAGCAGCCACTTGTGGCCCGAAGCACAGACCACGTCGGCACCCCACTCGCGGACATCAACCGGATGCTGGCCGACCGTTTGGACGGCATCGACGACGACGAGCGCACCGGCCGCGTGGGCGATGTCGACCGCCTCCTCGACGGCGAGCCGCGTGCCGTGGAGCCAACTTTCGGAACTGAGACAGACGACAGCCGCGTCCTCGACAGCCTCGCGGTATGCATCCATCGGCAGTCGGCCGTCCGGACAGGAGAGTACGTCTACGTCGACGCCTTGTTCCTCACGTCGCCGCCACGGGAGCACCCCAGACGGGTGTTCGAGGTCGGTGCGGACGACGCGGTCACCCGCCGACCACTCGATAGCGTTTGCGACCCGGCTGATGCCGTCGCCGGTCGACTCGACGAGTGCGATGCTGTCTGCCGAGCACCCGAGATAGCCGGCGACCGTTTCACGGGCGGTTTCCCGTATCTCCGCGGCGGTCTCGTAGTGGTTTGTCGCCCCGGCGTCGAACTCCTGGCGTCGCTGTGCGTCGTTGACGGCCTCTACGACGCGACGCGGGCTCGGCCCGCTCGCGCCGGTGTTGAGATAGACGTGAGACGCTGCGGCCGGGATGTCCGCCCGAAGCTCGTCGAACTCCATGCCGACCGTTCGGTCGGCCCGCAGAAAAGGTGTGCCGTCGACAGTCCCTCCCCGTGAGCGTACCCGCGATGGAAGCACAACGGGCATGTCCCCAGCGCTGCTTGAAACGACCATGCCGACGGTTACGACAGACGACACGACGCTCTACTACGAACGGTCTGACCACGACGGTCCGACCGTCGCATTCATCCCCGATGTCGGGTTCGGGCCGTGGGTGTGGGGCTGGCAGGCCCCGTCGCTTTCGGGACGATATGAGACACTCATCTACGCACAGCGCGGCACGGACGGCTCTGATGTCGCCGGCCCGTACACAATCGACCGGCTGGCGGCCGACCTTGAGGCGGTGCTCGCCGATGCTGGCGTCCGGCGTGTCCACCTCGTCGGTGCCGGCCTCGGTGCGATGGTTGCGCTCCGATACGGGCACGCATACAGCCGGGCGCGGTCGCTTTCGCTCTTTGGAGCGGCGGCCGACGGCGACCGAATCGATGCCGAGGCGCTGGAGGCGCTCCATCCGGCTGACCAGACCCGGTATCGGGAGTCGCTGTCGCTGGCCTTCACCGACCGGTTTCTCGTCGAAACCGGCGCGACAGACGACATTGTCGAGTGGCGGCGGGCGGAGGACGCGACCGGCGAGGCGCTGGCCGGCCACCGTGAGGCGGCGCTGTCCTTCGAGGCGCGGCCACTCTACGAGTTCTCGCTGCCGACGCTCGTCTGCCACGGTGTCGACGACCCTGTTGTCCCACAGGCGGCCGGCGAGGCGCTCGCCAAGGACCTCCCCCACGGCCGCTTCGAGCCGGTCGAGGGCAAGCGGTGCTGCTACATCGAGCAGTCTGTCGCGGTGACAGACGCGCTCGACGGATTCATCGACGCTGTGGACGCTGACGCCCAATAACCGGCCGTTCGGCCTCCAGAAGCGTGTCGTAGGTCGCTGCGAACCTTCCGGGTGCCGCGAGGCTTTTTTCCGTCCCCGCTGTAGCCGGCGGTGATGCGCCCCCGAATCGCGCTACTGGACGCTTCCCACAACGACCCGACGACCCCGCGGAACTTCCGCCGGGAGCTCGACGCTACTGTCGAGCGGTTCTCGGTGGTTGACGGCGAGTTCCCGTCGACGCGCCGGTTCGACGGACTGGTCGTGAGTGGGTCGCGGGCGTCCGTCTACTGGGACGAACCGTGGATTACAGCGACCCGCGAGTGGGTACGAAACGCCGTCGCCGACGGGCTGTCGGCGCTTGGCATCTGTTGGGGGCACCAGCTGCTCGCGGACGCTCTGGGCGGCACCGTCGAGCCGATGGGTGAATACGAACTCGGCTATCGGACTGTCAGCCACGGCGGTGCCGGTCTCTTCGACGGCGTCCCCGAGGAGTTTACGGTCTTTACGACCCACTCCGACGCGGTCACCGAACTCCCGCCGGGGGCCGAACTCATCGCGACAAACGACTACGGGGTCCATGGCTTCCGGCACGGGAACGTCTACGGCCTCCAATCCCATCCGGAGTACGACCCTGAGACCGCCGAATCGGTCGTCCGCGGAAAGGACCACCTCCCGGAGACGCGAATCGAGCGGGTCTGTGAGGAGATTACGCCGGCAGCCTACGAACGGGCACAGCCGGCAAAACGGGCCTTCGACAACTTCCTGCAGGTGGTCGAGCGAAACCGAACCCGACCGACGCCGCAGGTGGCCGACGACTAGTAACAGCCGTTGTGAGTGCCGTTTCTTCATTCACTGGTGGAGTGAAAAACCGTTCAGAACACTTGGTCATTCACAGCCTAACCGAGGCGGATGCCATTGGGCTCGCCCCCGAGGCCGTTGACCAGTGACTCTTCTGTTAGGTCCAATTGACGTTCGTAGCGTCGTGCTGAATAGAGGGCGCGAAATAGCATCAACCATCCCATCCTGACTGAGTTTCAATTTCTCGGCAAGATTTACATGATATCCGGTAAATCGTGGCATATGGACCTAGACTGGCAAGATTCTGTGGGTGTCGTTGCGCTTGGTTTGTTGGGAATCGCGTTGGTGTTGACGCTGGCCGGGATCGAGACCGTGGCAGGATACGAGGTACTTTCCGCTGGACAATCGGCATTCGGCTTCCTCGCAGCGGGGAACTTCACTTTTGGTGTGCTCTCCGCCGGCATCTTTTCAGTCGGGATATTCTCCGCGGGGGTTTTCTCGGTTGGAATTTTTTCAATTGGAATTTTTGCTGTTGGGCCGTTTGCTTTTGGGATTTACGCCATCGGATTCTACGCAACACAACAATATATCACATCTTCAGAAACAACTACTGGCTAATCGTTGGTGGCGAGTGCTGACTACTACCTCTATATTCAGCAGTCTTCCTTTGACATATTTCAGGTATATCGGTCACTCGTGCGCTGTATTGTCCAGACACTGGCTACGACTTCGTGAATAGAATCCCCGTGCTCACGACGACTAGTAACACCGCGTCTCGACGAGTTCGTCGTAGGCTCGGCTCAGCCGGCGTGTCGTCTCGCCGCCCCCGACGGTCGTTCCGTCGACGGTGGCTATCGGCCGAACCTCCCACGTCGTGTTCGTCAGGAACGCTTCGTCGGCCGCCTCGATGTCTGCCGGCCGGTAACGGCCTTCTTCGACCGGTATTCCTTCCGATTCGGCCAGCGACAGCACCGTTGCTCGCGTAATACCGGGCAGCAGCGCCCCCTTGGCGGGCGTCTTCAGCGTTCCCTCCTCGACGAAAAAGACGTTGCTCGTCGCTCCCTCGGCGACCGCTCCCTCGGTATCACACATCAGTGCCTCGTCGGCGGCGGTTCCCCGGAGTTCTATGCGGGCGAGGATACCGTTGAGGTAGTTGTGCGTCTTCGCCGCCGACGGCAACACTGACTCGGGCGGCCGGCGTGTCTCGACGGTGTGGACGGTCGCATCCGTCTCCCAGCAGTTCTCGCCGTCTCCCCCGCCGCGCGGCAGCGGCTTCGCATAGACAACGACAGTCGGGTCGGTCGCCGGCCCCGGTGTCAGTTTTCCTGACTGGACGCCGCGGCTGACCGAGACGCGGATATAGGCGTCCGCGTAGCCGTTTGCCTGTAGCGTCTCGTCGATGCGGCCTTGGAGGTCCTCGGGGACTGCTTCCGCCATCCCGAGCAGCCGGCACGTCTCCGCGAGCCGTTCCCGGTGGCGGTCCCACAGGAACACCTCGCCCCCATAGGCGCGGCAGGTCTCGAAGGCGGCGTCGCCGTACCGGAACCCGCGGTCGTCGACGTGGACCGTGGCGTCCTCGCGGTCGACGAGGTCGCCGTCGACGTGGTAGTACATATCAGTCCGTTTTACACTGCGAACAGAAGGCCGCTATCATCTGCTCGCCGGCGTCGGTCAGGATGCTCTCCGGGTGAAACTGGACGCCAATGTGGGGCCTTTCGCGGTGACGGACGCCCATGACGACGCCGCGCTCGTCGTCGGTACGCGCTGTCTCCACGAGCGACGCCGGCAACTCGCCCGGCTCGACCGAAAGTGAGTGGTAGCGCCCGACCTCGAAGCGGTCCGGAAGCGACGCGAAGATGCCGCGGCCGTCGTGGTTGATGACCGATGGCTTTCCGTGGACGACCTCCGGGGCATGGCCGACAGCGGCGCCGTTGGCGGCACACAGCGCTTGGTGGCCGAGACAGACTCCCAGTGTCGGATACGACAGCGACTCGAATATCGGCATCGACACGCCAGCATCGGTTGGTGTCCCCGGTCCCGGCGAGACCACGATGCCGTCGGGGTCGAGCCGTCCGATTCCCGCAGCGGATATCTCATCGTTGCGCCGAACCACAACGTTGGCGTGCGTGCCGACGTACTGAACGAGGTTGTAGACGAAGGAGTCGTAGTTGTCGATAACGAGCACGGTCGGCTGGCTCTCGGCGTCTTCCCCGGTCATCGCTTTGCCGCCTCCATCGTGAACGTCGCCCGCTCGGCGAGTGCTTCGTCTATCGCCGTTACGAGTGCCCGGCCCTTATCGAGCGTCTCGTCGTATTCGGCGTCAGGGTCGGAGTCGTCGACGATGCCGGCCCCGACGCGGAGATAGTAGCTGTCACCCTGCCGGACGAGTGTCCGGATGACGATGTTGAGTGTCGCTCGCTCGTCGAAGCCGAACAGGCCGATTGCCCCGGTGTACGGGCCGCGGCGGGTCGTCTCAACCTCGTCGATTATCTCCATCGTTCTTGGTTTCGGTGCGCCCGTAATCGTCCCGCCGGGGAAGACAGCCCCCACGGCGTCGGCGAGCGAACAGTCCGCCCGCCGGGTCCCCTCCGCGAGACTGACCAAATGCATCACTTCGGAGTAGCGGTCGACCCGTCGGTACTCCCGGACATCGACGCTGCCGTACTCGCTTACTTTCCCGAGGTCGTTCCGTTCGAGGTCGACGAGCATCGCGTGCTCGGCCCGTTCCTTCTCGTCTCCGAGCAGGTCAGCCTCCAGCCGTTCGTCTTCTGTCTGTGTCTCTCCCCGCGGTCTGGTGCCAGCGATGGGTTCGGTCAACAGCCTGTCGCCGTCGACATCGAGCAACAGCTCCGGGCTCGCGCTCACAAGGTCGACGCCGGGGAACTCCACGAGCGCCGAGTACGGGGCCGGGTTCACCCGTCGGAGGGCCGCGTACGCCGAGACAGGGTGGACTGTCGCCGGAGCCGAAAGCCGCTGTGAGATGTTCGCCTGGAACGTCTCGCCGTCGCGGATGTACGATTTGACCCGGCGGACGCGGTCGGCAAACGCCGCCCGCGTGCAGTCGCTTTCGAACGTCGCTTCTGTCCCCGAGACTGGCGGTTGGCCCACCGATGGGTCACCGTTTGTCGCCTTCGCGATGAGGTCGCGGGCTCGCTCAACCCCGTGCTCGTAGGCCGCCGACATGGAGTCGTACGCACCGACCTTCGGGCAGGCAGTTACCCGGAGCGTCGTCTCCTCGCTTCGCGGCTCCTCCCACGCCGCCACCCGGTCGTACGTGGCGACCTGTAGCCGCGGTAGCCCACGGTCGTCTCGGGTGTCGTCCGGCAACGACTCAAGCTCTCGAGCGATGTCGTACGAAAGCCACCCGAAGACGCCGCAGGGATACGGAACGTCACAGCCCCCTCGCTCAAGCGTCGTGCCTTCTAACAACGAGTCAACCGCTTCGAGCGATGGCGATTCGCCGTCGGATGCAACTGCGCTGGCGCGAACGGTCGTCCGTTCGCGGGGGTCCGTCGCAAAGTAGCCCCAGCCTGATTGGCCGCCGGTTGTCTCCAGATAGATATCGCCGCCATCGCCGTCTCGAGCGCGGCGGTACGCCTCGAAGGGGTCGGCGACGGTGACCCGCAGCTCGACGGGGACCCGCGCCGAATCCGGGGCGTCGGCCGCCGCACTGCGGAACGACGCCCTGTCGGTGACGACTCGCATTAGTACCTGAAAAGGGGGCAAGCGACAACGGCTTTGCGGTCCCTACCGTTCCTCGGCGTTTTCCTGCCAGCCGCTGATACGCTTTGCCGAGAGGTCGGTCTCGTCGGCGACCGCTTCGGGGTCGGCATCGAGTAGCTGCGTGACCGTTTCGATGCCGGCGTCGGAAAGTCGCTTCGCGTAGGCCGGGCCAATGCCGTTGACGTTTTCGACCGGCTCGTCCCCGCCTTCCGGTTCGTCCGGCACCGGCCCTGCTGCTTCGGCGCTTTCGGCGGCGACAGTGTCGGTACCGCTGTGGTCGGACACACCGGCACCGGCTTCAGCCGGCTCCGCGGCCGTCTCGGGGTCGCTCGTCGGCTCTTCTGCCATTGACCCTGTTGAAGCTGCCGCGTCGGTTTCTGCGGCGACGGCGTCGTCTGCGTCCGACGCTCCGTCTGTGTCTTCGTCCGCCTCCGATAGTTCGTCTGTGTCATCTCCCCCTTCCGGTTCGTGTTCGACCGAGACTTCGGTTCCGCTGGTACCTTCCGAGCGGCCAAGGCCGAACACTGTCCGTAGTAGTTTGAACACGCCCATATGCGACGTTTACGCGAGGAGATACTTAAAGCCGGGCGGCTCCGTCAACAACTGACAAATGGTTTATAACGACGACCGGAGCGCCTCGTTCATCGGTTCGACGGGTGCCGCTTTTCCGGTCCATATTTCGAACGCTTCGACGCCTTGGAACAGGAGCATCCACGCGCCGTCGATGGTTGTCGCGCCGGCCGCGTCGGCCTCCCGGAGCAACCGCGTTTCCAGCGGCGCATAGACGGCATCGAGGACGGCCAGCCCCTCGTGGAGGTGCCTTTTCGGCACTGGCGTCTCGTCGGCCTCCATACCGACGCTCGTCGCGTTGACCAGCACGTCGGCATCCGGGACCAACTCCGCCAGTTCGTCGAGTCCGTGGCCCGTCGCGTCGGGGACCTCCGTAGCGAGCGCTGTTGCCCGCGAAACCGTCCGGTTGGCGATGTGGACCTCCATCCCCTCATCGGCGAGGGCGAACGCTGCAGCCCGCCCGGCTCCGCCGGCCCCAACGACGACGGCGGTCCCGGAACGCTCGACATCGTGGTGCTGGAACGCCCGGATGACGCCGGCTGCGTCGGTGTTGTGACCGGTCGGCTCACCCTCGAAGTCGATAGTGTTCACCGCGCCGATTCGCTCGGCCAGCGGGTCCGGCTCGACTACGTCGAGTACGTCCTCCTTGAACGGTATCGTGACGTTCAGCCCGCGGACGCCGAGCGCCGACGCTCCCTCAAGCGCGGTATCCAACTGTTCGCTGGCGGGCTCGAACGTGACGTAGCGGGCGTCCAGCCCCAACGCTTCGTATGCTGCTTCGTGCATCGGCGGCGAAACTGAGTGCTCGACAGGGTTGCCGATGAGTCCGTAAACGTCCATACTCGTCGGCGTCGGCCCGCGGATACAAACCTTCTCCGGACGGTGGTGATGATGAGCCGATAAACTACATGGCACGATATTGAATGAGTGGCTCGGCGGAAAATCCACGCTCTGCCCCGACCGGACCTCCGTCGAACCGCGCTTTCTTTGCCGGCCGTCCGCTCCCACCGTGTATGCTCGCTATCGTCGTCTCTCGCGCTGACGAGGCTTCCGAACATATCGGCCGGAAGCTTCGCTCGCTTGCCGACTGGACTGAACACGAAGACGAACGCCGCGCTGACGGCGCCGGTGGCGGTACCTACTACCGGACCGACAGGGCGGAACTGCGCATCTTCGATGACCTCCACATCCACCTCGACGGAGCGGCGTCGGCGTTCGAGGAGCCGGACCTCCTCGTCTTTGCTTCGCGACACTCCGGCGACACCGGACCGCTGCTGACCGCCCACGCGACGGGCAACTTCGGCCCCGCCGAGTACGGCGGCGGTGACGGCTCGCTCGCCCGCGCGGCCCCGAACGCCCTCTCGGCGGTTCGCGATGCCTTCGAGACGCACGCCCCGGACGACTACGATGTCGGCATCGAGTGTACCCACCACGGCCCGAGCACGGTCGGCTGCTCGTCGCTGTTTGTCGAACTCGGTAGCGGCCCCGACCAGTGGCAAGACTCCGAGGGTGCGGCGGCGGTCGCGCGTTCGATTCTGTCGCTGCGGGGCGTCGAACCGCACACCGAGCGCACCGTCGTTGGCTTCGGCGGCGGCCACTACGCCCCCCGGTTTGACCGCGTGCTGACCGACACTGACTGGGGCGTCGGCCACGTGGCTGCCGACTGGTCGCTGACGGAACTCGGCGACCCCCGTGACTCGCGAGCGGTCATCGCCAAGGCCTTTCAGGCCAGCGGCACCGAGTTCGCGCTCGTCGACGGCGACCGGCCGGAGCTGGAAGCCGTCATCGAGGACCTCGGCTTCGAGGTCCTCTCGGAGACGTTCCTCCAAGAGACGACGGGCGTTCCGCTGTCGCTCGTCGGCCGCCTCGAGGACGACTGTGGCCCCATCGATGACGGACTTCGGCTCGGCGAGCCAGCAACTGGGTATGACGGCGAGTTTGTCACTGAGGAGCTTCCTGACGAACTGCTCGACGAGGCCAACGGCGTCGACCGAACGGCGGTCCGCGAGGCCGCTGACGCGGTAGCGCTGGCCTATGGAACGGCCGACGGCGGCTCGCTGGCCGTCGGCCCGGTCGCGCTTGCGGCTGCTGATGATTACCGTTCGCTCGTCGAGTCGCTCGCGGCGGTTCTCGACACGAAGTACGACAGCGTTGAAATCGAAGCGTCGACGGTCATCGCCCATCGGGAGGCGTTTGACCCGGAGCTGGCCCGTGACGCCGGCGTTGATGAGGGGCCGGCCTTTGGCAAGCTCTCATCCGGGGCCTCGGTCGACGTGGACGGCGAGACCGTCACGCCGGACGATGTCCATCGGGTCCGAGAGCGTCGGTTCGAGTTCTGAACACGGGGTTGACGACGCAGTACGACTCTCTTGTCAGGCTTCTATCGTGCAATCGTCGAGTAGCATCATCGCCGAGTGAATGCTTTTCGTTTGTTCGGATATTCAGCCGGAGCCAGCCGCCCTCCTCCATTTGATATCGCACTATATGATTTATACTGCTGTCTCTCTCCGAAATGGCCCCTCCCCCGATTGGCGTTTGTTTTTCCGGTCAGACGCCTGTCCGACGACGGGGAAAGATACTTTATGGGCGTGCGACACAACAGGCCACTAATGGACTCGATTATCGAAGACGCTATCGACGAAGCCGAAGAGGACGGGGAGGCGTCGTCCGGGGACGCGACGCCGACCGACTCCGCCGACGCTGGCACTACTGACGCCGATGTGAAGTCGTCGGGGACGATGACCGACGAAGAGCTGGCAAGCGTCGTCAAGGACCTCCAGACGAAAATTACCGTCGTCGGCTGCGGCGGGGCCGGCGGCAACACCGTCACCCGGATGGCCGAAGCCGGCATCCACGGCGCAAAGCTCGTCGCCGCCAACACCGACGCCCAGCACCTCGCCACCGAGGTCGAAGCCGACGAGAAAATCCTCATCGGCCGCCAGCGGACCGGCGGCCGCGGGGCTGGTTCCGTACCGAAAATCGGCGAGGAAGCCGCCCAAGAAAACCTCGAAGATATCACGAACTCTATCGACGGCTCCGATATGGTCTTCATCACCGCCGGACTTGGTGGTGGGACGGGGACCGGCTCTGCGCCGGTCGTCGCACAGGCTGCCCAAGACCAAGGCGCGCTGACCATCGCCATCGTGACGATTCCCTTTACCGCCGAAGGCGAGCGCCGCCGTGCCAACGCCGACGCCGGCCTCGAACGCCTCCGAGCGGTCGCTGACACGGTCATCGTCATCCCCAACGACCGACTGCTCGATTACGCGCCGAACATGCCGCTGCAGGACGCGTTCAAAATCTGCGACCGCGTCCTCATGCGGTCTGTCAAGGGGATGACCGAACTGATCACCAAGCCGGGGCTGGTCAACGTCGACTTCGCTGACGTGAAGACAATCATGGAGAACGGCGGTGTCGCCATGATCGGCCTCGGCGAGTCCGATTCCGAAAACAAGGCCCAAGACTCCATCCGCTCTGCCCTCCGGTCGCCGCTGCTCGATGTCGAATTCGACGGCGCACAGAGCGCTCTCGTCAACGTCGTTGGTGGCCCCGACATGTCTATCGAGGAAGCCGAGGGCGTCGTCGAGGAGATCTACGACCGCATCGACCCCGACGCGCGCATCATCTGGGGTGCTTCGGTCGACCCCGAGTTCGACGGCAAGATGGAGACGATGATAGTCGTCACTGGCGTCGAGAGCCCACAGATTTACGGCAAAAGCGAAGTCGAGCGTGAGCGCGCTGCCGCCGGCGACGACGACATCGACTACGTCGAGTAGCCCGACCGCCTAACCAACAGGTAAAAAACCCCCGAGACGAAACTGAGGCATATGAAAACGCCGACCGACCTCACGTCCTACATCCGCGTGTTGAAGCTCGCAAGCACGCCGACGTGGGATGAGTTCTCGAAGGTGGCGACCATCGCCGGCCTCGGCATCCTGCTCGTTGGCTTCATCGGCTTCGTCATCTTCTCGATTATGACGTTCGTGCCGGGTGGTCCGTGATGGCGATCTACTCGGTCAAGACGACTGCCAGTCAGGAACGAACCGTCGCCGATATGCTCATCAGCCGCGAGGAGGAAGGCATCCACGCCACGCTTGCTCCCGACGCACTGACGAGCTACGTGATGGTCGAAGCCGACGACACCGCGGCCATCAGCCGGGCGCTTGAGGATATTCCACACGCACGGACGCTCGTCTCCGAGCAGCCGTCGCCGTTCAGCGAGGTCGAACACTTCCTCAGCCCAAAGCCCGATGTCGAGGGCATCGCGGAAGGCGACATCGTCGAACTCATCGCCGGTCCGTTCAAAGGCGAGAAAGCGCAGGTCCAGCGCATCGACGAGGGCAAAGACCAGGTGACAGTCGAACTCTACGAGGCGACGGTCCCGATTCCGGTTACGGTCCGCGGCGACCAGATTCGCGTACTCGACTCCGAAGAACGGTAATCAGGCCTGCGGCTCCGCCGGTTCCGATTTGATACGGTCGACGACGCGCTCGATATCGGCCTGTTTCTGAATCTCCTTTGCGACCTTCTCGCGGTGTCGGATATCGTCGGTGTCTGCCTCGTAGTTTCTGAGGTACTCCGCCCGCGAGTGTTCGGTGAAGGCGTGTCGAATCGCAAAGAAGCCGTCGGGAACCGTCGTTCCGCACACTTTGCAGGTGTGCTGTCCGTGGGCCTCGGCCTGATGGACGAGGAGGTCCTCGACATCGTCGGTGGCGTACTCACAGCCGTCGATTGCGCACTCCCACATACCCGCAGCCTCGGTGTGCTGATATAAAATCTTTCCCGCTCAATCGGAACGGATAACGCGTGTCGGCCAGTAGCCGCCGGCATGGACCGGTTCCGGCTCGACGCACACGTGAAGGTACTCGACGAGACAGTCGCTGAACGGGCGAAGGCACGCGGTCTCGATGGCCTCGTTTACGCGCCACACTTTACTCGGCTACCCGATATCCGCGAACGGGCCGCCGAGTTCACCGACGACGACCTGCTCGTCGTTCCCGGCCGCGAGGTGTTCACCGGCGACTGGCGCAACCGGAAGCACGTCCTCGCGGTCGGACTCGAAGCCCCCGTCCCCGATTTCATCACGCTCGAAGCCGCGATGGCCGAGTTCGATAGACAGGACGCTGCCGTGCTCGCGCCGCATCCGGAGTTCGCGACGGTGAGTCTCGAAGCCCACGACATCCGCGCCCACCGCGACCGGATCCACGCCGTCGAGGTCTACAACCCGAAACACTTCGCGACACACAACGAGCGGGCCCGTGAACTGGCTGCAGAATTCGAACTGCCGGCGTTCGGCTCCTCGTATGCCCATCTCCCGGGAACGGTCGGCGAGGTCTGGACCGGTTTCGACCGGCGGTTCGAAACTGCCGACGAACTCGTCGCGGCGCTTCGGGAGGGCGTCCCACGCGGTGTCTATCACCGGGACGGGCCGCGGCATCGGCTCCGTTGCATGGCCGAATTCGGCCACCTGTTTTACGAGAACAGTTGGGGGAAAATCGACCGCCTGTTCCTCTCCGGAACCGAGCCGACCCATCCGGACCACATCGCCTACGACGGCCGGTTCGACGACGTGAGCGTCTACTAGACCGGCAGCTGTGCGGTTAGTTCGGCGATATCGACGTACGCCGGGAGGACGTGGACGATAGCCACCGCGACCGCCAACTCAACGCCGGTGACGATGAGCGTCACCGCGTTGGCAAACCGGCTGGACGTTGTCACGCCGAACGGCGAGCCGTACTCGGTACTGGAAAGCGGATAAAACAGCGCGATGCCCCGGCGGCTCCCCAGATAATCGAGTACGTAGTGGGTGAGAACGCCTATCCAGACGTAGCTGAGGTTCCCGAAGACGAACGGGAACGCGACAAAAAGCCCGAGGATGGGGAGGTTGTGCAGCGTTTTACGGTGCTTGCCGAATGCGGTGTCGACATCCGGAAACAGCGCCCCGAGGACGACCGGTACGGTCACGGCGACGACTGTCCGGAGCGTCTCCATCGACCCCGCGGGTTCGAGGACGAACCCGAGACCGACCCCGAGCACCACCGCGTTGAGGACGTGTCCCTCCTTGTTCATACACCCGGCAACAGCGCCCCAAATAAAGGTCGTTCGTGTTCGGGCCTCCGACAGCACCCCTCCGGTAGCCGGAACGCCCGACGGCTGCCCGTGTCAGCGTGGTTCCGACGCCGCTGCCGTCTTGAGGTCTTCGAGTGCTTGCACGGCGATCTGCCGCTTGATTTCCGTCCGCGAGCCGTCGAAGACGTATCGTTCGACCGACCACCACGAGTCGCCGGTCCCCCAGTCGGCGGCGCGGGCAACGCCGATGTAAACCGTTCCGACTGGCTTTCCCTCGGACCCGCCTTCCGGTCCCGCGATACCGGTCGTTGCGACGCCCCACGTAACGCCGGCGTGGTCGCGGACACCACGAGCCATCTGTTCGGCGACCGGCTCGCTGACCGCGCCCTCCGCGTCGAGTATCTCGCGGGGCACGCCGAGGTCTTCGAGCTTTGCATCGTAGCTGTAGGTAACGATAGACCGGTCGAAGTAGTCGCTTGCCCCCGGTATGTCGGTCAGTAGCGACCCGATGAGGCCGCCGGTACACGACTCGGCCGTCGCCACGTACTCGCCGCGGTCGGCCAGCATCTCGCCGACGGCGCGTTCGATATTCATACCGGGACGACGGCCCGTATCGACTTGAAACCGGGCGTCGAGTGGAGACTCCTGTCGACCGACCGAAAGCGACAGACCGACGTGGTCGGCCGCTGGTGCACCCTGTATGGGCGACTACGACCGACCGGTCTTTTTCCACCTGATGGAGTATGCGGCCAACGCCGACCGGGACGTCGTCGACATGGTCTCGGGCAACCCCGACTGGGAGCCCCCCGAGGCGCTCCGTGAGGGGCTTGCGGCGTATGTGTCCGCCGATGTCGACACGTTCCAGTACCCGCCGAGCGAGGGGCTCGCCGAGCTTCGTGCCGAAATCGCTGCCCGACGTGGTGTCGACCGCGAGCGGGTCGTCGTCACGAACGGTGCCGGCGAAGCCAACTATCTGGCGATGGCCGAGGCGCTCGAATCGCAGCCGGGCGATGAAATCCTGCTTGTCGACCCGGTCTATCCCTACTACCACAAGCGGACCGAACTGCTCGGTGGGACGCCGACGTTCGTCGCTGCCGACGCTGATGGACGCGTCGACCCGGCGGCGGTTCGTGCGGCCGCAAGCGACGAGACGGCCGCTATCGTCGTCAACTCCCCGAACAACCCGACGGGCGCGGTCTACGGCCGCGAAACGAAACAGGAACTCGTCGATATCGCCGAACGCCACGATGCGCTCTTGGTCTCCGATGAGGTCTACGACCACTTCGTCTACGAACCGGACGCCTTCGAGTCGGCGCTTGCCTTCGACTCCGCCAACGTCGCTGTCACCAACGCCTTCTCGAAATCGATGGCCATCACCGGCTTCCGTGTCGGCTACGGGGTCTACCCGGAACGACTCGTCGACGACATCCGAACCCGCCACATGCTCGTCAATGTCGCCGGCTCGCGGCCGGCCCAGCACGCCGTGTTACACGCGTTGCGTGAGACACCGGCCGAATACTACGAGCGCAACCGGTCGATGCTCGAAGAGCGCATCGATGCGTTCTGTGCGGCACTGGATGCGGCCGGCGCTGAGTACACCCGGCCACAGGGGGCATTTTATGTGATGGCACGGTTCGATGGGTATCCGGGAACGCTTGCACACACCGAGCGGCTCATCGACGAGGCGGGCGTCGCAGGGATGCCCGGAGATGCCTTCGGCGAGTCGCGCGCCGAGTGGCTTCGGTTTGCGGTCGTCACGCCGCGCGCAGAAGAGGCCGCAGAGCGGTTGGCGAACTACTTCGGGTAGGCTGCCGTTCGACGACCGTTTTTATGCGACCAGTCGTTCGACAGCCGTACTGACCGCCGCCTGAATCTCGGCGGAGGCGAAGCCGAGCAGCAGCCCGATTCCCGCTCCGATGATGATGGCGATTAGCATTCCCGTGGTAACCTTCGCCGCGTCGACGTCCTCGCCTTCGAAGGGATGGAAGTAAATCCGGTTGATGAACGGCAGGATGTAGCCCGCCGAAAGCAGCGTGCTACCGAGCACGAGCAGCGAAACCTGCCACAGCCCCGCCTCGAAGGCCCCCAGCGCGATGTACCACTTGCCGGCGAACCCGACCGTCGGCGGCAGACCGATCATCGCAATGCCGAGCACGGCGAAGGCCCCGGCCATTATCGGCGCTCGTTCAGCGACCCCGCTGTACTCCTTGAGCGTCCGGATGCCGCCGAACCGCAGAGCGAACATCCCGGCCAGCACGAACAGCGAGGCCTTGACAACGCCGTGGCCGAATATCTGGAGTATCGCGCCGAAGACCGCGGTCTCGTTTGCGATTGCGATGCCGACGAATATTAGCCCGAACTGCGAGACCGTCGAATACGCGAGCACGAGCTTGATGTGGTCCTGCAGGAGTGCGAAGAAGCTCCCGGCAAAGAGGCTAAAGAGGGCGGCGACGAGCAGCAGGTTCCCGATAACGGGGTTTGCCGCGATGAAATCGAGCGTGTAGACGGTAAAGAGCACGCGGGCAAAGGCGTAGACCGCGACGGCGGGCACCAGCGCGGAGATGACGGCGCTGATGCCGTCCGGCGCGGATGCGTGGGCGTCAGCCAGCCACGTGTGCACCGGGAAGAGCGCGATTTTGATGGCGAGCCCGACCGCCATCAGGATGAACGCGGCGACCACCACGGGGTCGGTGTAGCCGACAGCGGCCAGCAGCTCGGGCAGCAGCCGCATCGTCAGCGTCCCGGTTGAAGCAAGCACCAGTGCAACCCCAAGCAGGTAGAAGCCGGCTCCGACCGTGCCGACGAGCAGATACTTGAATGCGGCGTAGGTCGACCACCGGTATTTCGAGGCTGAGACCAAGGCATACGAGGAGATCGCCATGATCTCGAGGAAGACATACATATTGAACAGGTCGCCAGTGAGCAGGATGCCCATCATCCCGCCGACAAGGAGCAAGAATCCGCTGTAGAAGGCGTTCCCCCGTGGCCCGCCGATGCGAGTAAACACGAGCACGCCGAGACAAACCGCTAACACGAGCAGAAGAACAATAACTGAGAACTCGTCGGCGAACAGCTCGATACCGATAGGTACCTCGACACCGCCGAGCTGGTGGGCGAGGAGCCTGTCTTCTGCCCGCGGGACCATCCACGCGAGGGCAACCGACATCGCGAACGTCGCGGAGACGACGACGGCGGCGATGGCCCAGCCAACGTTCTTCCAGCGGACAGACGCCGCAATCGGCACCGACGCGGAAATCAGCGGCAGGAGGATGATGACCGCCAGCAGCCAGCTGTATGCGTCCATCCTACCGTCCCCCCTCGGCTTCGGCTTCGTGTTCGCTGTCCCGTCCAGCCGTCATCAGTCGTCGTGGCATGTATCCGGTCATTGTTAGATGAAGAGTGCGATAGCGAGCGCGACGGTGAGTACGCCGGCTGCGACGTAGATTGTCAGACCGATACCGAGTTTGCCGCCGGTCTTGCCCGGTGTGCTCTCATACCGGCGGTCGTAGGCGTCCTGCCAGCTCTCCGGGATGGCTCCCCGGATGGCTGTACTCGGCTCGTGGACCGTTCCGACGAGCCGCCAGCCGGTGCCGACGACCAGCCCGTCGACCCGGTTGTAGAGGCCACCGAGACCGCCCGAGAGGCTCCGGACGCCATAGAACGCCGCCGGGTCGTACACCTGGTCGACGTCGAACCCACCGTGGAGCCGGTCGATAATCGGCTTGCCGAGGACGAAGATAGCAATCCCGCCGCCGGCGAGGTAGCCCGCCTTTAGCAGGTGTGACAGCGAGTAGGGGCTAAGCTCAAGCCCGCCGGCCATCGGCAGGTACGGCACCAGCGCCTGATAGTAGACCCCGAAGACGACACAGGCGGCCGCGACAGCGCCGGCGACAACCGCGTGGCCGAGGTTCGCGTCCGGCGCATCAATCGGCTCCCCATCGAGGAAGGCGTAGTAGCCGAACTTGATGAACGACGCGAACGTGCCCATGCTGCCGACTGCAATCATCCAAAACAGGATGTCAATAGAGAAGTCGCCGACGATGACGACATCGGACGGGAAGTCGTAGTCGGCGGCGTCCATCACCATCCCCTTGCTGATGAAGCCGTTGAATCCGGGGACGCCACTAATCGACATGGCTCCGACGAGGAAGACGACAAGCGCAATCGGCGCGGAGGTACCGATAGCGCCGAAGTTGTTGAGCCGGTTTTCCTTCAACTGGAGAATCAGGATGCCGGCGGCCATGAACAGCAGCCCCTTGTAGAGGATGTGGTTGAACAGGTGGGCGAACGCGCCGGCGATGCCGAGCGCTGAGCCGACGCCGATGCCGGCGAGCATGATGCCGACTTGCGACTGGATGTGGTAAGACAGCAGGCGTCGCATGTCCTTTTGGGCCAGCGCAAAGCCCGCGCCGTAGATCGCCATTGCGGCACCGACGAACGCGAGCACGACGTTGCCGTCCGGGAACGCGCGGTAGGCGGCGTAGACGGCGGACTTCGTGGTGTAACAACAGAGGAACACCGACGTGGCGACGTGGGGTCGCGGATAGGTGTCCGGCAGCCAGCTATGCAGACCGATCATCGCGGTGTTGACGCCGATACCAACGCCTGCGAGGACGGCCGCAAGCGAGATTTCGGTGCCGGGAATCGGTGCGCCGCTAATACCCGTCCCGTCGAAATGCAGCGCGGTTGCGCTCGGGTCGGCCGTGAACAGATACAGCACGACACCGGCAAGCAGGAGGCTCCCGCCGATGGCGTGGGCAATCGCATACCGGTAGCCGGCCCGCACCGCAGCGCCGCCGGAAAGCCACACGAAGACCGTACTCGCGATGGCCATGACCTCCCAGCCGACGACCAAGCCGAGCCAGTCGCCGACCGTCACCGTCCACAGCGAGGCCCCGACGTAAGCCAGCCCCCACAGGAGGTGGCGGTTGTCGGTGTCGGCGAAGTACGCCCACGCGACCGCTGCCGCGCCGAACCCGCCGAATATGATGGCCATCAGCCGCGAGAAGTCATCGACCGAGACGACGATGACATCGAGCCCCATGAACGTGTACGTCGGGCCGATACCGTCCGGGACAAGGAGCGCCCAGCCGACGACCGCAACCAGCGCGGCGATGCTGACGCCGTGGGCGATTCGTCGCGAGACGAACGGGACGACAAGCGCCGCCGCGATAACAAACACCGTCGGCGGCACCGAGAGCAGTTCGTTCATCAGTTATCCACCTCCAGTGCGCCGTCGACGATTCCCTCGATGAGGTCGAAGAAGACGATGTAGTCCGGTGCAACACCGAAAATGAACATCAGCGTCGCGGTCGTCACAAGCGGGGCGACCAAAAGCAGCGTCGTCTCCCCGCCGTACCAGTTCGAGCGGTCCCACCCGCCAGCCGGCGGCAGCTCCGGACGGGCGTGGTGGCCATCGTCGTGGTGGTCGTCGTGGCTGTCGTCCTCGTGTTGGTCGTCCGAAGACACGCCGCCGTCTGTCAGGTACGCGTCGTCGTCGAACACACCGCCGAACGGGTTGTCCAGCACCGGCTTCTGGTCGGCGTCGTCCTCGGATTCGAAGAACGCGGTGTAGATAATCGGCCAGAAGTACGCCACGTTCAGCACGCCGGAGAGGACGAGCAGCGGTGCGACGAGCAGATAGCCCGCCTCCGCGCCGCCCCAAATGAGGTGCCACTTACTGACGAAGCCGGCCATGAGCGGAATACCGGCCATACTGAAGCTCGCCAGCCCGAACGCCCCCATCGTCACCGGCATTCGCTTTCCGACGCCGGCCATCTCGCTGATGTACTTGACGTCGAGTTCGACGTACAACGCGCCGGCACAGAGGAACAGCGTCAGCTTCGAGAACGCGTGTGCCGGGATGTGGAGCAGCCCGCCCATGAGCCCCATCCCGGACAGCAGCGAGAGGCCAAGCACGATGTAGGACAGCTGGGCGATAGTTGAGTAGGCCAGCCGTGCCTTGAGATTGTCCTGTCTGAGTGCAAACAGGCTCGCGATGAGGATTGTCGCGCCCGCGGCAATGGTCAACGGCAGCCCCATACCGATTTGCCGGACCGTCTCGGGTCCGAACACGTCGATGATGGTGCGAGCCACGCCGAACGCGCCGGCCTTGACGACCGCCACCGCGTGCAATAGCCCGGAGACAGGCGTCGGCGCGACCATCGCGCTCGGTAGCCACGAGTGCAGCGGCATCACAGCCGCTTTCACAGCAAAGCCACCGGCAAGCAGGGCGAAGGCCCCGCGTGCAGCCCATGGGTCCGCCGCCGCAACTGTCGCCAGCCCTTCGATGCCGCCCCGGGTGAAGGTAATCGTGCTGGGGTCGGTCAGCCAGTAGACCGCCAACATCCCGCCGAAGACGGCCAGCCCCCCGGAGAGCGCGTACGCGAGGTATTTGTACCCCGAGACGCGGGCCTTTTCGGACTCGTCGTGGGCGACAAGCGGGTAGGTCGCAAGCGTCAGCACCTCATAAAAGACCAACAGCATGAACAGGTTCGACGCGAAGGCGACGCCCAGTGCCGCCCCGACGCTCGCACACAGCATCGCGAAAAAGCGCGTCTGGAACGGCTCGTGGTGGCCGCGCATGTAGCCGATGCTGTATATCGCGGTGACCACGTAGAGGCCGCTGGCGACGAGGGCAAAGAGCATGCCCAGCCCGTCGGCCCGCAACACGAGTTCGATGCCCTCGACGAAGAACCCGAGGTCAGTCTCGTGGACCCGTCCGTTGAGAACGTCCGGCACCATACTGGCGACGATGCCGAACATCGTCACGGCGGCGAGAATCGACCACGCCTCTCGGATGTTGGGCCGGTTCTTCGAGAGGAAGATGAGCCCGACAGTGACAAGCGGGACGAGCAGTACGGCAAGCGGCCGCAGCGAGGGCTCGGTAGCGACGCTTGCGACGATTGCTTCAGTCATCGCTGTCACCTCCCTTGTCGCCGCCCTCGCTTGCGGCTATCTTCGCCTCGATTTCACGGGCATCGAGCGTGCCGAACTCCGAGTAGAGCCGGATGACAAGCGCCAGCGCCAGCGCGGTCAGCGAGACGCCGACGACAATCGCGGTCAACACGAGCACGTGCACGAGCGGGTTGGAGTGTGGCTCGCCGAACCCGATTATCGGCGGGTTGGAGTCTTCGACATAGCCGATTGTCACGAGCATTAGATAGACCGAAATCTGGGCGAAGTTGAGCCCGATTACCTTCTTGATGAGGTTCCGGTTGTCTATCATCATGTATATCCCGATGAGGAACAGCACAAACGCTGTCAGATAGTAGTGGTAGGTCCCGTCAATCATGCGTCATCATCTCCGTTGGAGTCGGATGTTCCGCCCTTCCCGCCCGTTTCGTAGCCGGCAGCGAGCCAGATTACCAGCCCGGTAATCACGCCGCTGACAAGCGCCGCGATGGCAACCTCAACGAGCTTGACCATGTTCTCGACGGAGAGTGGGAAGACGAACAGCTCCAGTACAGTACCACCCAGCCCGACCGCGGCCATGGCAATGCCGCCGAACAGGAACGAGCCGAGCACGAACAGCCCGGTTAGCCCGCGTGGGTCGAGCCATCGGCGAGTCGGGTCGAAGCCGAAGCCCAACCCGATGAGGACAATCGCCGACGCCATCACGACGCCGCCTTGGAACGCGCCGCCGGGGAGGCTGGTGCCGAACAGCGTCAGGTAGACACCGAAGGCGACGACAAACGGCGTCAGGATGCGCGAGACCGTCTTGACGACCGGGCTCTGGGCGTCGGTGGTGTTCGGTGTCCCGCCGTCGGGTATCGCTTCGGAGCCGGCATCGTCTCCGAGCGACCGTTCGATTTCCGTCGTCGGTGCCTCGCTATCGCCGTTCATAGGATGTCCTCCCGTTCGAGTACGACGAGAATGCTCACTGCGGCGGCGAACGCGACGATGAGTTCGCCAAGCGTGTCGAGGCCACGGTAGACCACAAGCACCGCGACGACAGCGTTGGGGAAGCCGGTCTCTTCGAGCGTCTCTTGGATGTAGTGGCCGTACGGTGTGAGCGACCCGTCGGCGTACGTCTCTGTCACCGCCGGCGCGCCCTCCGCGCCAACGGGGTCCAAAGAGAGGATGACGTAGCCGAGCGGAATCGCGAGGCCGCCGACCATCAGCACCGCCGGGATGTTCACTGGCCGGAACCGTCCGTCGGAGTCGCCCGTCTCTGCTTCGTCCTCGCCGGTCATCCCGGTTGTCTTCATTACGGTAATCAGGAACAGGACCGACGTGACGCCAGCGCCGACCGCCGCCTCGATGAGCGCGACGTCAGGCGCGGCAAGTAGCACCCAAATCACTGCGATGCCGAGTGTAAACGCGGCATACGTCACGATGCCGCCCACGATGTCCCGTGCGAACGCGACGAAGACGGCCGCCGCGACGACGAACAGGATGAGCGCGAACTCGAGGCCGAGCCACATCATTGTGAGTCACCTCCGTCGGCAGCGGATGCGGTATCGGTACCCGTGTCGTTGTCATCCACCGTCCAGACATCGACGTCTTGGCTGTATGCGGCACGGGTAATCGCGTGTGCCGCTGTCGGATTCGTGACGTAAATGAACACGAGCAGCAGACCGGCCCGAACCAGCTCCCCTGCAGTGCCGAAATACAGCCCCACAGCGGCGATGGCAAAGCCGGCCCCGAGCGTATCGGCTTTCGTCGCCGCATGCGAGCGCGTGTAAACATCCGGCAGCCGAAGCACGCCAACGGCGGCAACGAGCGTGAAGAACACGCCCAAGACGACCAGCAGGACGATGAGTGCAGTAACGAGCGTCATCGCCACTTTACCTCCCCATCACGGTATGCGAACCGGCCGACAGCCAGACTCAACACGAAGTTGAGAACGGCGTAGACGATGGCGATATCGAGATACTCCGGGCGGTCGAGTCCGGCGGCGACAAACGCGATGACGATGACCGTGCTGGTGCCGATGACGTTGATGGCGACGACCCGGTCGTGAGTCGTTGGCCCGGCGACAACACGATACAGCACGGCGACTGTCAGAACGACGACGACCGCCGCGCCGAGCACCATCGCCGCGGAGGCGTACTCAGTCATCCGCATCACCTCCTTCGTCGGTGCCGCCGTCTGTGATTGCTTCCGCTTTTGTTTCCGACGGCCGAATGAGTGGCTCTACATCGCCTCTGGCAGCCGGCCCCGGAAGCTCAAGCCCCTTCCGACCGTAGAAGAAAAACCGCACCGCTCGCTCGTGGAGACCATTGATGAGGTCCTCACGCGCCGATGGTGCCAGCGAGTGTACCAGCAGCTCGTTGCCGACGCTGTCGACGGTCAGCGTTCCCGGCGTCAGCGTGATGCTGTTGGCGAACGTGGTAAGCGAGAGCCCGTCGCCGACGGCGGCGTCGACGCGGTCGAGACAGGGGTCTATCGGCAGCGATGGATGCAAGACGACGTAGGCGAACTGGACGTTCGCTTTGGTAATCTCCCACAGCATATACGGGATGAAAAGCAGCCCGCGCCCGACCGTCGCCAGTGCGGCCCCGAGTTGTGGCGTCCGTTCGAAGGCGACGTTCCGAAGCAGGACGGCTGCGATGAGCGCCGTCACAGCGCCCGTCCAGAGTGCAAACGTGTAGGTCGGGCCGCCGAGGGCGATATAAAAGCCGAACGCGACAACTGCGATGATACTCCCCCGGACTAGCTCGGCGCCCGTCGGTCGCCAACTCCCTGAAGCGGCGGGAACTTCGTAATCAATGCCCGCCTCGGCGAGCGCTGCCCCGATATCCTGTAGCGGTTGTGCGGTCGCGTCGACGGAGTAGCTCCGGTCGATGACGACCCGCTCTATCCCGTGTTCCTCGACGTATCTGACGAGCAGCTCGAAGTGGTCTTCAGGGTCTGCGAAGTATTCGTCGGTGCCGAGTAGCTTCGCTTCTATTGAAACGCTGCCTTCGGCCGCGGCCGCAGCATACCCCTCAACCCGCGCGAGCAGTTCCTTGTCGCGGTTCAGTCCTTCACCGCCGACGTGGTGGCCCGGCGTGGTCAAAACGAGGTGGACGCTGCCGCCGCTTTCCGCTCCGTTGGCTACCTCAACCGCATAGTTGATTGTCTGCTTGAGCGTCGTTGAGGGGCTTATTGGGACAAGAACGTCATTTGCGACACTCATGATGGCGTCCTCCATAGATATTGGCTGCCCGTCGTATCCGGAGCCGACGTCGGGGGCCGGCCTGCCGACCGGGTGACCCCGGGACGGCGGTCACTTCGAGTCATGGTCCTCCGTCCGGTGGCCGGGGCAGACGCCCGGAAGCGTTGTTTGTCGTCCGTCGGTCGGCCGCCGAACTGCCCCACCGTCTCCGTAACAGGCGGTTTGGGGATAACCCATCTCCCGCTTTGGCTGGTTCCCCGACCGCCGGAGCCGTTCTTACAAGCGGTACCGACATACCGGTCGGGACGAACGCCGCACTGCCCGCATCCGTCTCGGGTACTGGGTCAGGCACGGGTGGTCACTACGGGGCCGTACATCTACCTGTACCAAAACGGTTTATCTTCTCGACGGCCGTGCTATCCGGCTACGCCGCTCGCGCCCGGAGTCAGCACCGTTATACGCCTCCATCGCACAGGGTCTTCCATGACAGACGCGGCAACGGCGTTCGTTCCGGGACACATAACGGGCTTTTTTAGCGCCCACCCGGACGACGACCCGACGAAGGCCGGCTCTCGCGGCGCAGGCGTCGCGCTTGATTCGGGCGTGACTGTCCGGCTTGAACCGGGCGACGGCGTCGAACTCAACGGCGAGTCGGCCGACATTGAGGCCGTCGACCGCGTTCTCGGGGCGCTGCGGGCGACCGCTCGCGTCGTCGTCGAAACGGACCTGCCGGTCAGCGCTGGCTTCGGCGTCTCCGGCGGCGCGGCGCTGGGGACGGCGCTGGCGGCGAATGCGGTTTTCGACCGCGGACTCTCCGAGAACGAACTCGTTACTATCGCCCACGGAGCGGAGGTACAGGCCGGAACGGGCCTCGGTGATGTGGTCGCACAGGCTCGCGGCGGATTTCCGGTTCGATTGGAGCCGGGCGCGCCGGCTCATGGCGCGATGGACGGCATTCCGGCCGTTCGTGACATCGAGTACGTCACGTTCGGCGAGCTTTCGACGGCCGATGTGCTCTCCGACAACACCGACGAACTAACCGCCGCGGGCCAGCGCGCGCTTTCGTCGCTCGTCGCCGAGCCGACCGTCGAGACGTTCATGGAGGCCTCCCGGCGCTTCGCCCGCGAAGCCGGCCTCCTGACGCCGCCGGTCGAAGAAGCAATCGAGTCGGTCGCCGACGCCGACGGCGAGGCCTCGATGGCGATGCTCGGCGAGACGGTTTTTGCGCTCGATGGTGGGCTCTCGGCGGCCGGCTACGATGCTACGCAGTGTGCCGTCTGCCTGCCGGGCGCACATCTCTGAGGCGGCCGGTCAGAACGTAATGACCTCGTAGCCGTCCTCGACGAGCGAGCGGATGCTGGGATGGCCGTCGTGTTCGTCCCGGCGGCCGACGCCGGCTTCTGAGACCGCCGCCTCCTGTTCGAACGCGCCGACACAGTACTCACAGACCTCTATTTCGTCCTTGACAGACAGATAGAGGTCGTGGTAGGGGTGGTCTTCGGATTCGAGCTCGCCGACCCACTGGGTCGCCGCTCCGTCGAAAATGAGCTCGATTTCGTCGCCAGCCTCACGGAACTCCCGTGCGGCTTCGAGTCCGTTGACCAACCGACCGGTGTCGCTCATGTGCTCTGTGCCCGCGAGAATCACGATTGCTGCTTTTGTCATCGTGCGGTCTTGGCAACGGCGGCGGTAAACGGCTGGCCGCCAATGTGCGTCGCCGGCAGACCGCCCAAAGCGTTTTAGTACCACCACCTTGCCGGCTGTCCGACAGGGGAGCGGGACGCTTTTGCCGGCCGGCCGTCGACTGGTCGGTATGACCGGTCCGGACATCCCGGAGTCGCATCCGCGGTATGAGTCGCTTTTGACCCGACACCGCATCGAGGAGGGCGTCGACCTCGGTATCACGTCCCGCCAGGGGCTCATCGCACAGGGCCGCGGCGAGGCCTTCGACTACCTGCTCGGCGAGGAAACGATACCCAGCGCCGACGACGCCGCGCGGGCCGCCGCTGCCCACCTGCTTTCGGCCGACCAGCCCGTGCTCTCGGTCAACGGCAACGTCGCGGCCTTGGCCCCCGGCGAGATGGTCGCGCTTGCGGCGGCGACCGGTGCTGACATCGAGGTCAACCTCTTTAACCGGACTGAAGCGCGCATGGAACGCATCGCCGACCATCTCCGCGAACACGGGGCCGAGGAAGTAAAGGGGCTGAATGCGGACGGTCGCATTCCGGGACTGGACCACGAGCGTGCCACGGTCGACGCCGACGGCATCGGCAGCGCGGATGTCGTGTTGGTACCGTTGGAGGACGGCGACCGGGCTGCGGCCCTCGCGGAGATGGGCAAGACGGAGCTAGTTATCGACCTCAATCCGATGTCGCGGTCGGCACAGTCGGCGGCCGTTCCCATTGTCGACAACCTGATTCGTGCGGTGCCAAACATGACCGCCCATGCCGAAGCCCTTGCCGGCGAGGACGCGTCGACGCTTGAGAATATTATCGACGACTTCGACGCCGACGCGGCGCTTTCGGCCGCCGAAGAGCGGATTCGGGATATCTAGGGCTGCTGTGGCTGTCCGTTTCGTCTTGCGCCTGTCTGACGTAGTGTTTTGTACGTAGAGTTAGTACGGCCCGACATGGCTAGCCTCACGGAGGTCTACGAGGGCGGGTCGGGGGCCGGCCTCCGACGGCTCTACGCCGGCGTCGTCCTGTTCGGGGTCGGCGTGGTCCTCGTGACAACGGGCATCCTCATCGCATCGACCGGACTCGGGGCCTACGTCGGCCTCGGGCTCTACGAGGCCCGTGAGGTCGCGGGGATTCTCGGTGGTGTCGGGCTCCCGGCCGTCCTGCTCGGAATGTTGGTCGCGCTGCCGCGAGCGGCCCGCGAGCTACAGGTCGGGGTCGGC
Source organism: Natronomonas pharaonis DSM 2160 (assembly GCF_000026045.1). Taxonomy (NCBI): domain Archaea; kingdom Methanobacteriati; phylum Methanobacteriota; class Halobacteria; order Halobacteriales; family Natronomonadaceae; genus Natronomonas; species Natronomonas pharaonis. The sequence continues at coordinate 423,761 of NC_007426.1, forward strand.
GCTGGCGCGGTGCTTTGTCTCATCGGTGTCGGAATGTTCCGTCGCTGGTATCCGGTCGACTGGGTTGGTGCCTCCGGCAACACGACGATGACGCTTGTCGTCGCCGCGACCTACTTCGCCGGCGCTATCGTGATGACGTGGAGTCTCTTTACCGCGGTGGCGAATTTCAAGGCCCGAAACGACCCCGGTGGCACCGTCAAACTGGAGGTCACGAAGGGCGGCGAAACGAAGGTCGTCGAGGTCTCCAACGACGACCTGCGCGGCACGCTGGGCGGTATCGGTCTGCTCGGCGGCCAGCCGGAGGGCGATGTCGAAACCCAAACCAACGACGGGTCCCGCGACCGCAACCGCAACAAGCAGGCCACCGGCGGTGGAGCCGGTGTCGGCTCCCGCTCGTCCGACACCCGCCGCAGAACCGAGTCCGGCTCGTTGTCGCCTCGCTCATCCGGCGGTTCCGGCTCGCCGTCGCGCTCGTCATCAAGGGGGTCGTCGTCCCGTTCCCGTCAGTCGCGGTCGGCCCCCGGCCCCGCGGCCGATGCGAGCGCGACCGACGGCGGTGCGACGGACGAGCCATCGATACAGACGCCGGGCGACGACGCCGAATTCCTCGATGACGGACCGGAGACCCCTTCGAACGACCGCTACTGCGGCAACTGTACCCACTTCCGGTACGCCCGAACTGACGACGGGCTGGTACCGTACTGTGGCCTCCACAGCGAGGCGATGGACGACATGGACGCCTGCGACAAGTGGTCGCCGAACACGAAGTAGCCGCCAGCCTTATCGAACGACATCCGAATAGTGCGGCCGACCGCATCATCCGACGTTCGCAATCGTTTCCTGCATCCGCTCCCAGTGGCTCCCCTTCCAGAACACCTGCTCGCAGGCATGGCAGCGCCAGCAGTCTGTCCCGGCGGAGTCGGGCGCGTACTCCGGCGTCGGCTCGTCAGCGCCGACCGGCTCTAAGTGACCGTTACAGCGGCCACAACGTGTCGGACGCTCATCGACGGTGAGTTCGACACCCATCTCGTGTAGCTCCGAAAGCTGGGCCTCGACATCGCGCGTTCCCAGCAACAGCCCCCGGTCGACCCGAGCCGCAAGCTCGGTGTCTCGCGTGATGAGCACTCGGCCTTCTGTGGCAGCGAGTTCGCGGAGCCGGTCGTCGGCCTCGATGTCTCGGTCGCCTGCGTAGACGGTGTCGTAGCCACAGCACCGGAGATAGACGGCGAGTTTGCCGAGCATTACGTCCAGCAGCAACCGGTCGGAGGCCGGGCGACATCGTCGGGTGTCGCTCATTCGAGAAACGCTCGAACCCCGTCGCTGTCCCGGCAGTTGAGTACGTCGTCTGGCTCCGCCCAGCCTCGGCGGCCCGTGTGGACGCCGAACCGCATGTAGTCGTATGCGCCCGGGCGATGGGCGTCGGTGTTGATGGCGATGGTCGCTCCGGCTTCGATTGCGGCTTTGACGTAGCTCGACCGGAGGTCGAGCCGATGCGGGTTGGCGTTGATTTCCAAGGCGGTATCGCTGTCGGCCGCCGCCGAAGCGACCCGCTCGATGTCGACATCGTGGCCGGGCCGCTGGTTCAGCAGCCGGCCGGTCGGGTGGCCGATGATGTCGACCTCCGGGTGTTCGATGGCCGCCACGAGCCGGTCGGTCCCGTCGCCATCGAGGCCGCTGTGCGGCGACGCGACAACGCAATCGAGGGCTTCGAGAACGTCCTCGCTGACACTGATTGAGCCGTCTTCGCCGATGTTGGCTTCGACACCGGCGAACACGTCGATTGAAGCCGAATCGTCGACCGCCCGAACTGTCTCCCGAAGGTCGAACAGCTCCTCGTCGGTTAGCCCGACGCCGCCGACCATCCCGGGACCGGTTGCGTGGTCGGCGACGGCGATGTACTCGTGGCCGTACTCGGCGGCAGCCTCGGCCATCCCTTCCACGCTCGTCTGTCCGTCCGAGGCCGTCGTGTGGAGGTGAAGGTCACCGCGGATGTCGGCTTCCTCCAGAAGGTCCGGAAGCGACTCTTCGGCGGCAGCATCGACCTCGCCGCGGTTCTCGCGTATCTCCGGCGGTACCCACGCCATTCCGACGGCTTCGTAGACGCCCGCCTCGCTTTCGCCGGCGACGCGGTCGCCGACTCGCTGGCCTGCGTCGGGGTCGTCGATATCGCTGATATCGAAGACACCGTACTCGTTTAGCTTCAGGTCGTGGTCGATAGCTCGGTTGCGGACGGCGACGTTGTGGTCCTTGCTGCCGGTGAAATACTGCAGCGCCGCGCCGAACGAGTCCGGGTCGACGACCCGGAGGTCGACCCGGACGCCGTTCGAGCGGACGCTGGCCTTGTTCGTGCCGGCCTCGATGACGGCGTCGGCCGCCGGCCAATCGGTAAACGCCTCGATAACCGCCTCCCGGTCGGCACTGCCGACCAGCACATCCACATCGCCAACCGTCGGCCGCCAGCGGCGGATTGACCCTGCCGTCTCGACGGCCTCGGCGACCGGCATCGACTCGACGTACTCGACGATGCGGTCCGCGAGCGGCCGCGCCTCGCCAAGCAGGCTTCTCGCGCGCGACTCGCGGGCGAAGGGAATGTTTTTGAGAATGTTCTGTTCGGTTTTTTCGCCGAACCCGCTGACGGTCTGTATCTCGCCGGCCTCCGCGGCGGCTTCGAGGTCGTCTAACGTTTCGATTTCCAGCGCGTCGTACAGCGACGCCACCGTCTTCGGCCCGACGCCTTCGACGGCGGTCAACGCGTCCATCTCGACAGGAAGCCCCTCGCGGAGGTCTGCCAGTTCCTCGATGTCGCCGGTCTCGATGTACTCGGCCGTCTTGCCTGCGATGGCGTCGCCAACGTCGTCGATTTCGGTTAACGCGTCCTCACCTCCCTCCTCGTAGAGTGTTTCGACGGCGACGGTGTGGCCGCGGATGCTCTCTGCGGCCCGCCGGTAGACGTTCGGCTTGTAGTCGACATCGCGCGCTTCGAGGTGGGCTGCCATCTCCTCAAGCAGCGCGGCAACGTCGGCGTTCCTGCTCATCGTCTCCCCACCTGCGGCCCGTCGTCGTCGTGTCCGAGGGCCTTCTTCAGGAAGTCCATCCAGCGCTTTTTGTCGGCGGCTTGCTGCCGCTTTGCCTCCGCCTCGACGCTTTCGGGGCCGAGGCTCTCCAGTGCTTCGAGCGCTCGGTCGATGCCGACGATGGCGTCGGCCAGCCGCTCGCCCTCCTCGAACGGAATCTCACCCTCCTCGATGCGTTCTTTGCGTTCGAGCCGCTCGCGCCGGAGGTTCCGTTTTGCCTGTTCGACGCGCTCTCTTTCGCCGGCCGGAACCGTCTCCCGGCGTTTGATTTCGAAGACGAACTCCCGGAGCTCGACCTCCTCGCCCTGTATCTCGATACGGTCGGGGATGTCGACCCCGAGGGTAGCCCCCTCGCGGTCGATGCGTTCGAGGAGCTGCTTGCGCTGGTACTCCTGCACACGCTGTTGTCCGTTTCCCAGCGGCAAATACCAATCGGACGTTTAAATCCCTCCGGCGATGACGGCTCCACAATCAAGTGGCTGCCGTGGCTGGTACGGGTATGGCCGACGCTCCCGACGACCAGTTGCAGCCGATTCTCGACCTCCTTGCGGACGCGCCGGCGCTCGAACACCTCGGCGTTGACGGTGCCCGCCAGCAGTTCGAGGCGCTGGGGTCGTTTGCGCCCACCTACGACGTCCACGACGAGGTCGACATCACAATCCCCGGGCCGGACGGCGACCTCGACGCTCGCGTCTTCCGTGCGGCTGCCGAAGCGCGGCCGACGCTGCTGTATTTCCACGGCGGCGGCTTCGTCGTCGGCAGCATCGACACGCACGCGAACATCTGCCAGCGCCTCGCCGAACAGAGCGGCTGGCACGTCGTCTCCGTTGCGTACCGCCTCGCGCCGGAGCATCCGTTCCCGGCGGCGCTCGAAGACGCCTGTGCGGCCGCCGAGTGGGTCGCCGACAACCCGGATGCGGTCGGCAGCGACGGGACGCTCGCGGTCGGTGGCGACAGTGCCGGTGGCAACCTTGCGGCCGGTGTTTCGCTGCTGGCGCGCGACACTCGTGAGGACAGCGGAAGCGACCTGCCGGATATCGCCCATCAAGTGCTCTACTATCCGGTCTGTGGGTCACCGCTGGCACACTACGAGAGCCGCGAATCGTCCGAGACCGGGTATTTTCTCGAACAGAGTACGATGGAGTGGTTCCACGACCAGTACGTCCAATCGCCGGTCCACAACCGAAACGAGTATCTCGCCCCGCTTTTGGTCGATGACTACACCGGGCTTCCGTCGGCGACAGTCGTGACCGCCGGCCTCGACCCGCTCCGCGATGAGGGCTGTGCCTACGCTGAAGCGCTCGACGACGACGGTGTCGATGTCTTTCACGCCCATTATGACTCGATGGTTCATGGGTTCGTGAGCTTCCTCGGGATGGTAGCGGCCGCCGACGATGCCGTCCGGGCGACTGTTTCAGGACTCGACGCCGCCATCGACTGACCGGCGGGCCGCCATCGAAACACAACGGTTTCGGTCGCGCGACTCCTGGCTCTACTTGATGGAGCCATCGGTCGGCGCGCTGCTGCTCGGCGAGGTACTGCCGCGGATTCTGACCATTGCGGCGGCCATCGCTATCGGCGTCGCCTTCGCGAACCTCCTCGTGGCGTTCGGCGCTATCCAGTATATCGCGGCGCTTTCGAAGCCGCTGACCGGCCCGGCGAACCTTCCGGACGAAGTCGGCAGCGCCATCCTGACGACCGCGGCGTCGACGACAGCCGGCTACGGAATGTTGGCGGAGTACCGGGATTCGGGCTTGCTCGACGACCGCGCGACCCTCGTTGCCGTCACCATCAACACGTTCTTCGGCTTCGTCCAGCACATCTTTACCTTCTATGCGCCGGTCCTCATCCCCATTCTCGGCCTCAAGGTCGGCGTTCTGTATGTTAGCATGCGGGCCGGCATCTCGCTGGCTATCACCGCGACCGGCGTGCTCGCCGGGGCGCTGTTGCTCTCTTCGCGGAACGTCACCCCTGGTGCGATGTCCGATGGCGATTCGGACACTGAGACGCCGGGCGGCGATTCGTCGCCGACGCGTGAGAAACTCCTTGATGCTGGCCGGAGCGGCCTCGAAAAGACCTGGGAGATTCTGCCACGGCTCGCAATCGTCTACACGCTCGTCGTCGTGGGGACGACCTACTACGACCTCGAGTCGCTGACCGGCGGTGCGGCTGACCCGCTGGCAGCGCTGACCGGGCTTCCGTCCGCAGCGGTGCCGGTTATCGTGGTCTATGCGTTCGACACGACAAGCGGCGCGCTCACCATCGCGCCGCTCATCGAGGACGGCGTCTTCACCGCGCGGACGGCCGTGGCGACGATGCTCATCGGCGGTATCGTCTCGTTTACCGTCTCGACGTTCAAACGGTCGATTCCCTTCCAGTACGGTATCTGGGGGGCGGAGTTCGGTACGAAGGTTATTATCGTCAACACGTCGCTGAAGGTGCTGTGGATAGCCATCGCCGTGACGCTGCTTTTGGCGTTCTGACTGTAGCTGCTCCGCCAGCCTCTTTGGGCTTCGGTTCCACAAACCGGGAACAACCGAAAAACAGTTGCCATTATGCGTAGTGAATCGGGTATGGTCCGGTCTCTCGGTCCCACGTCGTTGCTCGCTGTCGGCGACAGCCCCGACAGCCCCGTGGCCGCGGTGACCGAGCTGGTACAGGTCGACGGCCGGTTTATTATCGAGACGGTTCCCGATGCCGAAACCGGTCTCGACCGGCTCGGCTCCGGCAGTTTCGACTGTGTGGTTGCGACCCCTGAACTGCCGACCGTCGACGTTATCGAGTTCCTCCGTACGGTCCGGCGGGCACACCCGAACCTCCCTGTGGTTCTTCTCACCAACGCTGAGGCCGACGGCTTCACCGAGCGTGCCCTGAACGCGGGTGCGACGGATGTCGTTCCGGCGGCCGCCGGTGCGACGCTTCTGGAGACGCGCATCGAAAACGCCGTTGGCAGACACCGAGCAGCCGAGCAGCCCCAATACGAGGAGATTATCGAGACGCTTCCGGTCGGCGTCTACCGGAGCGTCCTCGCCCCTGACGGGGATATTGTCGGCGCGAACCCGGCGATGGCGAGGCTGTTCCGTGCCGATTCAGCTGCTGACCTACTCGGCACCGAGGCGGCTACTCTCTACCGTGACGAGGCCGACCGCCAGCGGTTCCTGGAGCGGCTCGAATCGAACAGCATCGTCCGCGACATGGAGGTGGCCGCCCAGACGCTCGATGGCGGCGAACGCTGGGTTTCGATTACCGCGGTCCGGACCACCGACGAGGGGCGCACCTACGCCGATGGTATCGTCCGCGAGATAGACGACAGAAAGCAGCGCGAGACCGAGTTGTCGATGTTCCGCCGGGCCGTCGAAGCCTCCGGTCACTCGGTGTACTTCACCGACCGGACCGGTGCAATCGAGTACGTCAACTCGGCCTTCGAGGAGACGACGGGCTACACCGCCGAGGAAGCGGTCGGACAGACGCCACAGATTCTGAAATCGGGCGAGCACGGCCCCGAGTTCTACGAGTCGCTTTGGGAGACGATTCTCTCCGGTGAGGTCTGGCGGGACGAGATTGTCAACCACACGAAGCACGGCGAGCGGTACGTCGCCGACCAGACCATCGCGCCCGTTGAAGGCCCTGACGGTGACATTGAGCGGTTCGTTGCCATCAACATCGACATTACGGAGCGAAAAGAGCGTGAACAGACGCTCGAACAGTTCCGAAGCGCCGTCGAACACGCCGGTCACGCTGTCCTCATCACCGATTCCAAGGGGACAATCGAGTACGTAAACGACGCCTTCGAAGAGATGAGTGGCTACTCCGCTGCGGAGGCTATCGGCCAGTCGCCGTCGATACTCAAATCCGGCGAACACGACCACGATTTCTACCGGCGGCTGTGGGAGACCGTGCTCTCCGGCGACGTCTGGCATGGCGAGGTAATAAACGAGCGTAAGAACGGCGGACAGTACGTTGTCGACCAAACCATTGCCCCGATTACTGATGCCGGCGAAATAACCGGCTTCGTCGCTATCAACCGCGATATCACCGAACTCAAAGCATACGAGCGAAAGCTCGAAGAGCAAAACGAGCGCCTCCAGCAGTACGGCCATTCGGTCGCTCACGACCTCCGGAACCCATTGACGCTTTTGAAGGGGCATCTCGACGACTTTGAGACGGTCGCCGACGACGGCCCAGTAGACCCTGAGACGGTCGAGCGGCGGTGTCGCGATGCCCGCGAAGTCGTCGACCGGATGGAACTGCTTATCGACGACCTTCTGACGATGGCCGAGCAGGGCCAGCGGGTCCTCGAGTTCGAGACGGTGTCACTCGAAGCCGTCGCCGATGAGGCGTGGGAGCAGGTCCAGACAGCCGAGGCCGACCTCACCGTCACGGACAGTCCCATCGAGGCCGACCCCGACCGGCTCCGCGAGCTACTCTCGAATCTGTTCCGCAACGCTATCGAACACGCCGGCGAGGATATCGCTGTCCGGGTCGGCCCGCTCGATTTCGTTGAGGGGTTCTTTGTCGAGGACGACGGTCCCGGTATTCCGCCCGACGAGCGCGACCGTGTGCTCGACCGCGGATTCACGACTGACGAGGAGGGGACCGGCTTCGGTCTCGCTATCGTCGAGGAAATCGCCCGCGCACACGAGTGGACTGTCGATGTCACTGAGGGGTCAGAAGGCGGCGCGCGCTTCGAGTTCCGCCCGGAAACGAACTGACCCGTCGCCCTTTTCCACGCTGGGCGGTCTACGGTAACTGTGCAACTGCTGGCGACGACAAACGGCGGATTGGAGTCGGTCGCGGCGGCGGAACTCCGCGAACTGACCGGCGCTGAAGCGACGCGCCACCATCGCGGCGTCGTCGCCTTTGAGGGTACTGTTGAGGATGTGTACGAACTCCACTACCGGGCCCGGTCGCTCCACCGGATTATGGCGGTGCTGGTCGACACGCCGGTTGCGGGACTCGACGATATCTATGCGACAACCGCCGACATGCCCGTTGCCGACCGGCTTCCGGAGGCGACGTTCGGCGTCGTCGGGACCCGGCACGGGACACACGAGTTCACCAGCATGGATGTCGCCGACCGGGTCGGCCAAGCGGTCATCGACGCCTACCGCGAGGCGACCGGAACACGGCTACCGGTCGACCTCGACGACCCGACGGTTCGGCTGGAGGCGTATCTCTACGACGAGCGGTTCACCCTCGCGGTCGATTTGACCGGCGAATCGCTCCATCGTCGTCCGTACCGCGTCTGTGAGCACGACGCGCCGCTCCGTGGGACGCTCGCATACCAACTGCTCCGGCTTGCAGACTACAGCGCCGACGACCGACTCGTCGACCCGATGGCCGGGTCGGCGACGATACCCATCGAGGCTGCTCTCGACGCCACCGATGCCGTCCCCCGTCCGGACCTCGACCCGGCGTTTACCGTGCTCCCACGGTTCGACGGCGACCGCTTCCGCCGTCGTCGGGCAGCCCATACCCGACGGGAGGCCGCTGTCGACATTACGGCCCGCGACAACCAAACCCAGTGGCGAGAGTGCGCCCGCGAGAACCGCGAGGCAGCCGGGTTCGAAGACGAGGTCGATATCGTCGCGGCCGACGCTCGCGAGGCCTCGCTCGATGCCGACTGTGTTGTGACGAACCTCCCGTTCGGCATCCGCGTTACGGGCGACCTCCGGCGGCTCTACAGCGAGTTCGCCGAGCGGGTGACGGACGGCAGCGTCGACCGGCTTGTCGCGCTGACGACAAAGCCCGGGTTATTGCCCCTGTCGCCCGACGAACAGCACGACATTCCGTACGGCCGTATCGACGCCTCCGTCATCGTCTGGCGACGGTAATCGGCTCTAGACTACTGCCTCCTTCCCGTTTGTCGACTATGGCTGGGACCAGCCGGTATCTTTATGAACAATCGTGTAATACACTGAGGTACATGCGAGACTTCACTCGCGCTCGTGGGCTCCATCTCGCCGTATCGGTACGCTAGTTTCTCGACCGACCGTACTGGCGACGAACACTTCCCCCCGATACCCCCTAACCAATGAGCACGAACCCCTCGATGTCCGAACCGCGACCGACGACCGAAATCACAGCACGTGGCCGCTCCGACCCGTGGGCGGCGGCCGACCCGCAGCCGTCGCTGCCGGCGACTGACATCGCCCCCCGACAGTTCGAGCCGACGGCACGAAGCCGGCTTCGGAACCTTATGGACAAGGAAAACGCCTACTGCGAGTAACTACTCGACAGGCGCTCCGTCCTCCGTCGGCGGCGCGACGGAGTCGATATACGTCTCCGCGTCCGGTTCGTTGACCTTTACCCGGACGTGGATATCGCCCAGCTCGCTTTCGCTGCCGACCGCGAAGTTGATGACGCCCTGAAATGCCGCCTGTTTCTTCAGCCGGAAGCTGAACGTATCGCCTTCGAGGTCCGAAAAGAAGGCTCCGCGGGCCGAATCGAGAATAGCCTGCTCGTGGAGCCGCTCGGAGAACGTCTCCATCGAGTGGCCGGTTCCCATCAACTCGCCGGGGTGGGACTCGATTTCGGCCTCCGGAAAGAGGTTCTCTATTGCGTCGGCGACGCGGTCTGTGACTTCCGTTTCGTTGACTGGCGCGGTAATCTGAACGTCGACGCTGTATATCATGTTGATTCCAGTACCTCCGCGGCTCGCTCTCGGAAGGCGTCAAGGCTGCCGTCGTTGTTGATTCGCACGTTGGCGCGGGCCAACGCCTCATCGAGCCCAAACCGGAGTTCGCGGTTGTCGCGTTCGGCGAGCGTCTCGCCGTCGCCGTCCCGGCCGCGTTCGTTGATACGGTCCTTTCGCTCCTCGAATGGCGCTTCGATGGCGACGAGCGTGAAATCGTCGCCGAAGGCCGACTCGAAGGTGTCGACCTCGACGCCCGAGCGGATGCCGTCGACAACGACGGTTGCGGCGTCTTCCAGCGCCGACTCGATATGGGGCAGCGAGGCCTCGGCGATGGCTGCGGGGCCGTTTTCCTCTCGAAGCGACTGTGCGACCTCGCCGTGGTGTTCGGCTGGGTCGAGGCCGCGGTCGCGGCAGGCCTCTCGGATAACGTCGCCCATCGTCACGACGGGAACCCCCTGCTCTTCGGCGACGGCCGCGAACTCGCCTTTCCCGCTTCCCGCTAAGCCGACAGTTCCGATGACTCGCATTCGTCAGTCGCTACGGCGAGCGGCCGTTTGAAGGCTTTGTTACCCGGCCGCCCGGACCCGTGCCGTTTTTGAAGCCGCCCCCGCTACCAGGGAGTGAGGGCACGTAGCTCAGCCCGGATAGAGCGTCGGACTTCTAACTGCGCCGGACGTTCCGGTGTGGGAAGACATCCGACGGTCGTGGGTTCGAATCCCACCGTGCCCGTGAAGCCGCTGAACGATAGTGAAGCGTGCTGAATCGCAGCACGCAGGTGATTCGAATCACGCCAGACCGAACGACGTGCGGTCTGGCCTCGGGTGAGAATCCCACCGTGCCCGTCCACCTTTTTCCCGCTCGGGTCGCGGCTACGCCGCGACCACTCACGGCAAAAACGTGGGCGAAAAAGCCCTCGGCGTTCGCTTCGCTCACGCCGGGTGAACCGCGTGCCTCCGGCGCACGGATGCTCCTTGAGATAGCGCACCTCCCCTACCTTTTATTACCCTCGTGAAAACCGGGCAAAAGTAGACAATCGTTCTCTGCTAAAGAGGATATATAGCGAATGTCTACTTGCAGGTCTTCTAAGTGACTGAGTACATACCGTACTGGCAACATACTACGTCATCACAAAGTTTTATACTATATCGGCCTATACACGTAATCGTAATGTTCGAGAACGCGACTAAACGTTCATCGAAAAGCAAGAACGCTGTACGCCTGTATTGGGGGTCGCGTTCTGTGAACCGGCGCGGAACGACGGAGGTGTTCGACCGGAAGTGACGGCAGGCCCACGCTCGGTCCAACTCAGACATCTGCCACCGTAACGGTCTGTCACGGTTCGGCCCACCCTGGTGTTCGCTCAGACAGCGTCCGCCCGCTGGACGCGTGTTCCGTGACTTGTTTTTCAGCTCCTGTCCGTCCTGCCGCCTACGCCTCGAAGTCGTCCTCGAAGCGGAAGGTCCCGTCTCGCTGGACGACCTCTCCGTCGACTTCGATGACGGAGTCGTCGCTCATGTCGACGATCATATCTAGGTGTACCGCCGACTCGTTTGCCTCGCGGTCCTCGCCGACGCACTCGTCGTAGGCGCGGCCGATGGCCATGTGGACGGTATCGCCCATCTTCTCGTCGAAGAGCATGTTGTAGGTGAACTCGTCGATATCGCGGTTCATTCCGATGCCGAGCTCGCCGAGGCGGCTGGCTCCGGGGTCGGTGTTGAGCACCTCGGTTAGCAGCCCCTCGTTTTGGTCGGCGCTGTGTTCGACGACCTCGCCGTCCTCGAAGACAAGGTGTGCGCCGGTGATTTCCCGTCCCTGATGGTACAGCGGCATGTCGAAAAGCACCTCGCCTTCGACGCTGTCGACGACCGGGGCCGTGAAGACTTCGCCGCCGGGGAGGTTCTTTTCCGCGTAGTCGTTGAGCGTCTTCATGCCGTCGAGCGACATCGTCACGTCGGTCGTGTCGCCGCTTTTGATGCGAACCTCGCTTGCGGGGTCGAGAATCTCGACCATCTGCTCTTGATGGCGTCGTTGTGCGTCCCAATCCTTGTTGACGGCGTCCCAGACGAAGTTCTGGTAGCCTTCGGTGCTCATGCCAGCCAACTGGGCGTTGCCCTGCGTTGGATACTGGGTGAGACACCACCGCTTCGAGAGGGCGACTTCCTGTACCGGCTGGTAGGCCTTCGAGCGGGCCGCCTGCGTCTCCGGCGGGACATCGCTTTGCTCGGTGGCGTTGGCCTCCCCGCGGACCCGAATGAGAACGTCAGTCTCCTCGTAGAGCGCCTTGAGGTGGGTCGGCGTCTCGAAGTCGTCGTCGGTCGCCTTGAGGTAGGCTCGCTGGGCGCGGCTGTCGCTTGCGAGATACACCGGCGTTGCCCCCCGGTCGCCGACGACCTCGTGGAGCGCGACGGCGAGGTCCTCGGCCTCGCTTGGAGCGCTGATGACGACGTTGTCGCCCGGCTGTACCTCCGTCGAATGGTCGACGATGATAGTCGCGTGCTCGCGAATGCGTGCGTCCATATCCGACGTGGTGGCGCGGTCGCCTATACCCTTGCGGTGGCAGCCGTCCCCGCCGACGCCCGCCACGCAACGACTAACTGTACCACCGACCAACGACCGGTATGACCGACCGCGACGAGCAGGCGTACGCCGGCACGGCGGAAGGGAAAGGCCCCGTCCAAATCGACGAGGAACTTGCCCGTCATCTAAAAAACAAGCGCGAGGAACTCTTCGAGGAGTTCGAGATACGCGACGAATTCCCCAGCGAAGTCCTCCAAGAAGCCGAAGAACGGGCCGAAGACCCCGAAGGCGACATTGTGGACGAACTCGAAGAGCGCCGCGACCTCCGCGATTTGACGACGTGGACGACGGACCCGGCCGATGCACAGGACTTCGACGACGCTATCTCCGTCAAGCGTACCGACGACGGCTATCGCCTGTGGGTCCACATCGCCGATGTTACCCACTACGTTACCCCAGAAACGGCGATGTGGGACGAAGCGCTCGAACGGGCCAACACGGTCTATCTGCCGGCCTACACCACCCATATGTTGCCGCCGGTGCTTGCCGAGACCGTCTGTTCGCTCGTGCCTAACGAGGACCGCCTCGCACACACTGTCGAAATGCACATCGACGGCGAGACGCTTTCACACGAATCGATTGACATCTACAAATCCGTCATCCACTCTGACGCTCGACAGACGTACAACGACTGTGAGGACCGCCTCGATGACGAAGACGCACCGCTCCATGAGGAAAACCAACTGGCCTACGAGCTGGCCGAGAAGCTCCACGAACAGCGGAAAGAAGACGGCTCGCTGGTGTTGAACCCCAAGCGGGACCGCGCCCACACGATTATCGAAGAGTGTATGCTGAAAGCCAATAAGGCGGTCACCCACACCCTCCAGTGGGACCGGGGAGTCGAAGCGATGTTCCGGGTCCATCCGCAGCCGACGCCTGACGAGTGGAACGAGGCGCTCCAAGAGATCCAAGACCTCGACGGCGTCTCGATCCCCGGCGAAGCCTGGGAGGACCCCCGAAAGGCCGTTAACGCGACGCTTGAAGAGGCTCCGCGACGCCAACTCGACAAGATTCAGTGGGCCGTCATGAAGGTCATGCCGCGCGCGAAGTACATGTCCGACCCCTTCGGCGGCCACCACGCGCTGAACTTCGAAATCTACGGCCACTTTACCTCGCCCATTCGGCGGCTCTCCGATCTGGTCAATCACTGGATTATCTACACCAACGAGGTCCCGGAGGGCATCGCCGACCTCTGTGACCACGCCAGCGACAAGCAAAAGGACGGCGAGACCTGCGAGCGAATCTACAAGGACTTCCTCGAAGAGGTCGGCCTCGACCCCCACGCGGTCAACAACCGCGGCGTTGAGGTCGTCGACGACCCCGAAGACGCCGACCACACCGCCTAGCTATCGATGTCCGACATACGGTCCGAAAAATCCCAGCTGTAGAGGCGGTCCGGTTCGATTTCGAGTCGCACCTCTTTTCGGTCGGCTGATAATAACTGGTTGCCGAGGTCGTTGTCCGTGCCCCCGACGTATCGGTCCAAGAGCGACCGCAGCAGCGTCTTTTCTTCGTCGGACGAAATCGTCACCGTGCCGGCGCCGCGAACGCCCCGATACGGCGGCTGGTTGTCCGAAACCTCGAAGGCGACGCCATCGTCGGCCTCAAGAAAGCTGACAACATCGGCGTCAGCACTCGTCGCACAGGCGAGCGTGCCATCCTGATACTGGTACCACAGCGAGAGCATCCACAGCCCGCCGCTTGGTGTCCGACACGCGAGCCGAATCGGGACTGTCTGCCCTTCCAGATACGCGGTTGCCTCCGCCTTCGACCACGCGCCGTTCCAGGTCGCCATACAACTACTATGGGCTCTGTCGGTTAGTGTCTACTGCCGTCAGAAGAGACGGGGCTATCGAGACGTGGGTATCAGAGAAACGCCCGAGGCGGGATTTGAACCCGCGTCACGACCGTGACAGGGTCGTATGATGGGCCACTACACCACCCGGGCTGCCTGCACTCCTTCGTAGAGGGGTTTGCACCTTAAGGCTTTCCAAAGGACGGCGCGGCGGTGCGGGCTCACACACCACGTGCGCCGTGCGGTTTTCGGCGCTTCTTACTCCGGCTTCAGGCCGTCGTTCTCGACCCGCATGACGGCTTCTCCGTCCGGAAGGTTCGGCGCGTCGACCAGTTTGACGATGCGCTTGTCGCCCTTCGATTTCTTCAGGTACATTCGGAAGGTCGACTTGTGTCCGAGGATGTTGCCGCCGATGGGCTTTGTCGGGTCACCGAAGAAGGCATCCGGGTTCGACTGCACCTGGTTTGTCACGACCGTCGCGGCGTTGTAGAGATTGCCGACCCGGTCGATGTCGTGGAGGTGCTTGTTGAGCTTCTGTTGTCGGTCGGCCAGTTCGCCGCGGCCAACGTACTCCGCTCGGAAGTGCGCGGTCAGCGAGTCAACACAGAGCAGGCGGACAGGGTAGTCGCCCTCCTCGTGCTCGGCGGCGATTTCCTGTGCCTTTTCGGCCAGCAGAATCTGGTGGTTGGAGTTGAACGCCTTCGCGACGTGTATCTTGTCGAGGAACGACTGGACGAGCTCCTCCATCGTCTCCTCGTCGTCGGGATTGCCGTCGATTTCTCGCTCTTCCAGTGCGGCCTCGATGACGTCCTCCGGGAGGCCGCGGACCATCTCGTCGATACGCTCCGGCCGGAACGTGTCCTCGCTGTCGACGAAGACACAGCGACCGTGGAGACCGCCGGCTTCCTCGGGGAGCTGGACGTTGACGGCAAGCTGGTGGGTGACCTGCGACTTGCCGGCCCCGAACTCGCCGTACACTTCGGTAATCGATTGGGTCTCGACGCCACCGCCGAGCATCTCGTCGATTTCGGGGATGAGCCACTCGAGCTTGCCGATCTGTTCGCGCCGGTCGAGAACGTCAGCCCCGGTTTCGAAGCCGCCGATGTCGGCCGCTTCACGGGCGGCCTGAATGATGTCGTTGGCGTTCGATTCACCGATGTCAGCGGTGTTCGAGAGTTCTGCTGGGCTGGCGACGGCGATGCTCTGATACGAGTCGTATCCGTTCTCACGGAGTTTGTCGGCTGTCGCCGGGCCAACGCCCGGGAGCTCTTCGAGGTCCGCTGTGGTTGCTGCCATACCCAGGCCTGGGTCTCCCCAGTACATAAAGCCTCGTTAACACCTTGGTGAAAGTGAAAACCGGGGACGGGAATCGGCCTATCCGGACTCGGCTCCGAAGGTTTAGAAGCAGGCCTTCATCGCCGGCTATGACAGCACTACCCCCACGGGTGGGTGTCCCCTTCCGGCCACATGGGATACCAGTACGACGTGTCGTCCTCTATCGCCAACTCGCCGTCGAAGCTGCTTTCGAGCTTGAACTCGAGCTTCTGGTCTCGCTGACGGCCTCCCGTCGGGACGAACGGATAGTACGCACCTCGGCGGAACGAGTACACCCAGTAGGCGGTCGTTCCGTCGCGCTCGAAGGCAAAAAGCGCCGCCAACAGCCGCGAACCGAACCCTTCTTCGATAAGCGTGTCGGCGGCGAAGTGGATGCTCGAAACGAGGTTCTCGAAGTCAGTGTCGTGTAACACGACCCAGTGGTAGCCGTGGCTGTCTTCGATGAAATCCGCTGTCGTCCCGTCGGCCTCCCCGAGTTCAAGGACTGCTTCGACCTCCTCGCGGGCCTCCCGGAACGCCGTACTGTCGACATCGGCGAAGCACAGCGCCGCATCCCCGGTCGGCGCAAAGCCGAGTTCTGCTTCCATCGTCAGATACGCAGTCGACATGCCGAAGAGGTCCTCCGGGTCCGCATCGCGGGTCGCGCCGGATTCCGCACTCAATCCGAGTACTTGCCGAACGGTTTCGAAGATACCCATCGTTTACCGCACGGTCCGCTGCCGTCTTAACACCTGACGTTTATATACCGGAACGCGGCCAGCACACCCATGCGCTGACTGACCAGTGGCGGCCCGCCGAGGCGGTTGCGCGGGGCACGGGCCGCAGGTTTCGAGGGCTGGCTCCGCCTGCTCGCTATATTTCGATGCCGTGGGATTCAAGCAACGACTCGAAGTCGGACTGACTGAGCGTCTCAACGCCGTGTTCGTTGGCGGCTTCCCGCTTGCGCTGCCCGGGGCTGTCACCGACCACGAGGTAATCCGTGTTGCCCGAGACGCTCCCGGTCGCCGTCCCACCGCTCGTCTCCACCAGCTCGTGGGCCTCTTCGCGAGTCAGCCCATCGAGCGAGCCGGTGAACACAAACGTTTGTCCTGACAGCGCGTCCCCGGCAGTCTCCGCCGGCTCCGGGTCGACGCCGCGCTTCCGAAGTTGTTCGATGACCTGCTGGTTGCGGTCGCTGTCAAAGAACTCAGCGATTTCGCCCCCCAGTGTCGGCCCGATGCCGTCTACCGCTCGTAACTCTTCGGCCGTCGCATCCATGACGGCATCCAGCGTGCCGAATTCACGGGCGATGTCGGCGGCAGTGGTTGTTCCGACGCCGGGGATGCCGAGCGCCGACAGAAACGCTGGAAGCGGCGGTTCGGTGCTCGCCTCTAGCTCCTCAAGGAGGTTCTCGGCGCTTGTCCTTCCCCAGCCGTCCAGCTCGGCCACATCCGCAACGCTCAGGTCGTAGAGGTCGGGGAGCCGCTCGACGAGCCCGGCGTCGACGAGCTGGTCGACCGCGCTCTCGCCGAGGCCCTCGATATCGAGGCCGCTTCGAGAGGCGTAATGTTCGACGGCACGCCGGAGCTGTGCCGGGCAGGCGACCCCGCCGGTACAGTACGCCAACGGTCCGTCGCGCTCGAGTGGACTCTCACAGACGGGACAGCGGTCCGGGAACTCGAAGTGGGCCTCCCTCTCGGAGTCGACCACTGCCTCGATGTATGGGATAACATCGCCCGCCCGCTTCAGCGTGACCCGGTCGCCGATGCCAACGCCGAGTTCGGCTATCTGTTGTGGGTTGTGCAGCGTTGCCCGCGAGACTTCTACTCCCGAAACCTCGACGGGGTCGAGCAACGCGACCGGTGTCAGCCGACCGGTTCGTCCAACCTGAAGGACGATATCACGAACCGTTGTCTCCTCGGTTCGCGCGGGGAACTTGTAGGCGTAGGCCCACCGCGGTGCTCGGGCTGTTGCGCCCAGCAGCGCACACGCATCCTTCCGGTCAAGCTTGATGACGATGCCGTCGATTTCGTAGTCTAGCGACGCCCGCCCGTCCAGCATCTCCTCGCGGAACGCAATGGCTGCCTCGATATCGTCAACCCGCGCGGTGTGGTCATCAACCTGAAACCCCCAGCTTTCGACGGCTTCGTGTTCCGCCATCCGCGTCTCGAAGCCGCGCCCGCCGTCGTCGAGGATATCGAAGACGAAACAGTCCAGCGGCCGTTCCGCGGTCACTGATGGGTCGAGCTGACGCAGTGTTCCCGCGGCGGCGTTTCGCGGGTTCGAAAACGGCTCCTCGCCCCGTTCGAGCCGTTCGCGATTGTACTCCTGAAAGGCGTCTTTCGGCATGAAAATCTCCCCGCGAACGGCCAGAAACGACGGACAGTCGCCATCGAGCGTCAGCGGCACCGACCGAATCGTCCGGACGTTGGCCGTGACATCGTCGCCTTCCTGCCCATCGCCGCGCGTCGCTGCGCGGCTGAGTTCGCCCTCCTCGTAGACGAGCTCGACGGAGAGGCCGTCAAATTTCGGCTCACAGAGATACCGAACCGGTCCCTCGTAGCCGGCTGCCGCGAGCCGCTCTTGGATACGGGTATCGAAGTCACGGATGTCGTCGACCTCGACGCTCGATTCGATAGAACGCATCGGCGCGACGTGTTCGACCGTCTCCAGTTCGTCCAGCGGCTCGCCGCCAACCCGTTGGGTCGGGCTCGTCGCCGAACTGCGGTCGAACTTCGATTCGAGCCTCTCCAACCGCTCGAATAGTTGGTCGTAGGCTCGGTCCGAGATAACTGGGTCCGCAAGCTGATAGTAGCGGTAATCGTGGAACCGAATCGCCTCACGAAGCGTCTCGACCTGCCGCGTTGCGCTCGCCGCGTCGAGTTCGTCGACCGGCTCGAAATCCAGCGGTGGGTCCCGAATGTAGGGGTTGTCCTCCGGCTCCTCCATCGTCGGCCGTTCGCCGGCCGGCGTGAAAACAGCGGGGGTTCGGCGGGCGCTACAGGTCGGCGACGTCCTCGATTGCGTCTGTCAATTCCTTGATACTCTCGACGGTATGTTCTCCCATGTGGCCGATGCGGAACGTCTCTTCGCCGATATCGCCGTAGCCGCTCGAAAAGACCATGTCGTACTCCTCCGAGACGGCCTCGACCGTCTCGGCGACGTTGATGTTACGGGTGTTCTCGACACAGGTGACCGTCTGGGACTCATACCCCTCCTCAGGGAAGACACCGAAGTGCTCGCGGGCCCACTCACGGGTGTACTCGGCCATCTCTTGGTGGCGCTCGTCGCGGGCGCCGTGTCCTTCATCGAGCATGTGTTTCATTTGCTTGCGGTATGCGAGCATAATCGGAATCGCCGGTGTCGAGTGGGTCTGTCCCTTCCGGTCGTAGTAGTCGAGACACCGCTGGAAGCCGCCGTACCACGAGGCCGATTCCGATTCGAGTTCGCGTTCGTAGGCTGCATCGGAGACGGCACAGACCGCAAGCCCCGGCGGCATCGCGAACGCCTTCTGTGTCGAGGTGAAGATGGCGTCGATGCCGTGTTCTTCGATGTCGATAAAGTCGCCGCCGAGACAGGAGATGGCGTCGACGATGAAGTAGGTATCGGGGTACTCAGCGACGACGTCGCCGATCTCCTCGATGGGGTTGCGAACTCCTGTGGAGGTTTCGTTCATCACCGCCCCGACCGCGTCGTAGTCGCCGGTTTCGAGGGCGTCACGGATATCGTCCGGCTTTGCGGCCTTCCCCCACTCGTACTCGATGCGGTCGACATCCTTGCCGAGCCGCTCGGCCACGTTCGCTTGCCGTTCGCTGAACGCGCCGGAGGTCGGCACGAGCATGTTGTCCTCGACGAGGTTGAGCGTCGTCGACTCCCAAAACTCCGTTCCAGAGGCGGTGAGGATGATAACGTCGTTGTCCGTACCGAGGAACTCCTTTGTGTCCTCGACGATGGTCGTATAGAGGTCCGTCATCCGGTCCATGCGGTGGCCGAACATCGGCTCGCACATCGCCTTGATGACGTCATCGCGCACTTCGGTCGGGCCGGGGAGATACAGCGTCTTCTCGGGGTAGTCGTCTCTGTATTCTTGTTTCTTGCTCACGGAAACCACCTCGTAATACCGAACACCTGACGGCGGGAACGCATGGTAGTTTTGGTACGCCGCCGAGGCCCGCCGCTATGGCTCCGACACCGTGTCACGCCTGACTGCGGTATTCGCTACGCTGCGGCGCCGGTGTTGTGGCCGGGAATCGAACCCCCAGCGACGAGATAGAGGCCGACACCGAGCAGGACGACGAGGACCGCCGCGACCGGTGCGGGCAGACCGCCGAGCAGCGCCATCCCGGTCAAATAGAACGCCAGATACGGCGTGGCGAGCAGCCCGCCAAAGACGACGACAGCGCGGAAAAGCGGCCTAGTGTCGCTGGCGAGATACACGGCGATGCCACAGGCAGCCGCGATGGCTGCAAACGCGAGAAGGGCAGTAACCATACCGATGATTGCGACCCTTGTATGTTAAAATTTTTGACGTTACTCAGGACTGCCGAACGTCGCCGTCGGGTCCGACACGGTCCGTACAAGCACTGGGAGCGCGAGCACGGCAATGACGATCTCCAGTCCGCCGGCGACGAGAAACGCGGCGAAGTAATCGAATCGAGTCGCCAGCGCACCGCCGACGATGATGCCACCGAGAAATCCGAGGCTACCGAAGATGTTGAACCCACCCATCGCCGCCCCGCGTTCGTCCGGTGCGGCGATATCAGTAACAAGCGCCATCGTCGCGGGTGCGACCAACGCCCCAAGCACGCCGACGGCGACCATTCCGACCGCCGCCAGCGCCGCCGTCGGCGCGAGTCCGACACCGAGAATAGCGAGCCCGAACCCCGCGGACCCAACGACGATCGGGACGACCCGTCCGATACGGTCAGAGAGCGTTCCGAGCGGGTACTGCAGCAGCGCGAACGGCGCGAAAAAGCAGGCGAGCAACAGCCCGATTTCGGACGGCGACAGATCGAAAGCGTCCCGGAAATAGAACGTCCCGATGAGACCGAAAAAGCCGGCGGCGAACCGGTCGGCGAAGCCGAACGCGAAGGGGACAAACAGCGTCGGCCGCCGCCGCACGCAGTCGACGGCGTCCCGGAGCGACCGGCCTCCGTCCGGCGCTCTATCCGGGATGGTCGCAACCACGGCGGCGACACCGACCAGCAGCACCGCCGAGGCGACAATCGGAGCGAGCGTCCCCAACTCGTACAGCTGTCCCCCAACAGGTGCACCTAGGGCCGCCCCCGCTCCGATGGCGATGCCGGCCGCACCCATATTTCGCCCGTGCCCGCCGTCGAGGTCCATCAGCATCGTAATCGAAAGCGAAAACGCACCGATGGTGAATGCACCTTCGACAAACCGGACGACAAGCGCCGTCCGGAAGTCGCCGATGCCGGCGACGACGATGCCGACGAGCACGAGATAGGCGGCCGCGCCGCCCGCCGCCCCGAGGACAATGAACGGCGTCCGCCGACCGGCGCGGTCGGAGAGTGCCCCCCAGACCGCCGAGAACAGCACAAATGCGAGGAGCTGAACCCCGAGAAACGCTGTTCCGGCATCGACTGTCGGCTCACCGCCGAGGACATCAACGAGCCGGTCAACGCCCGGATACACCAGCAGTTGGGTAAAGAGCACCGCGAAGACAACTGCGGCCAGCCGAACACGTTCGGAGCGGCTCACGAGCGGGGCTACGGCGTCCGGATATTTGTACTCCCGCAACTATCGACGCCGCAACCTTCAGGGCCGCTGCGGTCGATGAGCGCCCCATGGTCACAGTTACCGTTCTCGGCAGCGGTGGTAACTTCCCGCTTCCGACCCCGACCTGTGAGTGCCGACTCTGTGTCGAGGCCAGAAGCGAGGGGATTCCATACGCTCGACACGGCAACAACCTCTACATTGAGGACCTGTCGGCGGTCGTGGATGCCCCCGAGTTCGTCTTCGAGAACCTCAACCGGGCTGGCGTCGACGAGTTCTCGTATCTGTTCTTGACGCACTGGCACCCAGACCACACTGCCGGCCTCCGGGTCGTTCAGTCCCGCCCTGACGCCAGCTTGTTCGATGACTCCGACCGCGGCATCATCGATACCGCGCGGTCGGACGTGCCGACGCTCGTGACCACCGAGCGCGTCTTCGAGCGGACCTGCGAACTCTACGACGGCCTGCGACACTTCTCGGAGATGGGGTACGTCGAGACGCACTTCTTGGACGACGACCCTCTCGTTGTCGATGGGATTCGTGTCGAGGCCATTCCGTACTCACTGTCCGGGAACAGCGATATGGACGCGACGGCGTTCGTCCTCTTTGACGGGGACACGACGGTTGTTTTAGCTCCCGACGACGCTCGATATCTCGACGAGGCCGCACTGCCGGACGATATCGACCTCGCGGTCTTCGAGTGTGGCTACTTCGAGCAAACGCCCGATGGAACGCCCATCTTAGCCGACGCTGACGCTGCTGTCTTCGACGACGAACTCACTCATGGGGAAGTACTCGCCCGCATCGACCGGCTCGCTCCGGAGCGAACGCTGCTGACTGAAATCGAGCACATCTACGCTCGGAGCCACGACCAGCTGCAGGCGCTCGCCAACGGCTACGACGGCATCGAGTTCGCCTACGACGGGGCGACTGTCGACGCCAGCGACGGGTTTTAACCGGCCACGGCTCGACCCCGTTTGGTATGCCAACTGCCGTCATCGTCGGTGCCTCGTCGGGCATCGGACGGGCGCTGGCCGAAGAGCTGGCCGACGACTACGAACTCGGACTTGCCGCCCGACGCCTCGACGAACTCAGGGCGGTTGGGGAATCAATCGGCGGTGCACATGTCGCGGCTATCGATGTCACCGAACCGAACGCCCGCGAGCGCTTCGATGCGCTGGCCGACTCGCTGGATGGGGTCGATGTCGTCGTCATCTCGGCCGGTATCGCACGGTATAACGATGCGCTTGAGTGGGACCCCGAGCGGGAGACAGTTGCGGTCAACGCTGCGGGCTTTACCGCCATCGCGACGGCCGCAATCGACCATTTCGAAGCGACTGGCGGGGGCCAACTCGTCGGCATCTCTTCGGTCGCTGCCGAGGTCGGCAGTCCGACACTACCCGCCTACAGCGCTTCTAAGGCCTACGTCTCGCGGTATCTGGAGGGGCTCCGATACCGGGCCGGCGAGGACATCGCCGTCACCGATGTCCGACCGGGGTTTGTCGATACTGACATGTCGCCGGATGCCGACCGCTTCTGGGAGTGCTCGCCGGAGACGGCCGCCGCCGGCATCGCCCGCGCCATCGAACGCGAGCCAGCGGTCGCGTACGTCCCCCGCCGCTGGTGGCTCGTCTCGAAGCTTCTCGGTGTCCTCCCCGACCGGCTGCGTGCCGAGGCGATGTAGCTCGGTTCGGCGTCCCGAAACGCTCCGGGGGTATTTCCCTGCTGCATCCCTTTCGGTGGGTATGCGCCGCCGGACGTTCCTGTCGACTGTCGCCGCCGGGACCATCGCCGCCAGCGCCGGCTGTTCGAGTGAGGAACTCGGTCTCGGACTCGATTTGGACAGCCCCACAGGTGTCATCGAGGCGTTTCTCGACGCTGTTGACGACGAGGAGGAGCCGGCCGACCAGTACGTCCACCCCGACACAGACTTCGAGGTTGACGACAGCCGAGCCGCCGATGCCGTCGCCGACACTGCTGTCACTGAGACCATCGAACCGGTCGAACAGGACGACGACGTCTCCGTCGTGGCCGTCGAGTTCCTCGGTGACCACCACGAGGACGTACAGTTCGAACTGCGCCGGGACGGCAACGCGTGGCGGCTGTGGGACGAGACGACGGTTGAGTAGGTCTATGTCAGCTTCTTCTGTAGCTTAATGCTCGGAACATATGGGTCCTCAGGCGCTCCGGCGTCGATTTTGTGTTCTCTCTCAAATCCGAGCGCCTCGTAGAACCCGACGGCGTTCAGTGATGCGAGGACGGTGAGCCGTTCTACGCCTTCTCTTCGGGCGATGCCTTCGAGCTTCTCAACGAGTGCCCGACCGATCCCCCTTCCAGTATTATCAGGGTCGACAAACGTTGCTGCCAGTGTTTTTCACTGACATGAACACTCCCCCAACCAACGACAGCCCCGTCTTCTTCAGCAACAATGGGGTGGCATGCATTGTCGGTGAACTCAGCATCGGGAATTATATCAGCCCCAGGGTCCGGCGGAGCCAAGCAGTTGAGCTGTTCTTCGGTGTACACATCGCGCCCATTCTGCCGAAGCGATGTCGACTGGATGCGAGCCATCTCGGCAGCGTCCGCAGCTGACGCCTCCCGAAGTGTCACCATTGCAGGCATCTAACACCCGCTGTCAAAATCAAATTTCGGGCGTATATTTTCTGCTGCGACGTCGCTGACGGCCACCGCAGGTGTTACGACGAAACGAATCGTCGGTATGGTTGACTGACGCGGCCAGCACCCTCAACCGTCGCCCCAGACATCCGACAGCGGGTGGTCGTCCATCCCGTTTTCACCCGTTGACTGGCCCGTCTGCGACCGGCGCGTCCGCGACCGGCTGTCGGCATCGCCGAGCGCCGCTTCAGGGTCGAACGACGGCAGGTCGGGCTTCGACATCCGGTCGACCTGCTCGGCAAACCACGACGGCATCGCGCCGCGCGCACGCTCGAAAAGGTCCAAAAGCGACGTGTCGGCCAGATACGTCGCGCCGTAATCGTCCGGCGACCGGACGACTCGACCGCAGGCCTGAATCACCGTTCGGAGCGCGGTTCGGTAGTACCAGTTCCACTGGCCGTCTTCGAGCCGCCGTGCGACCCGTGAATCGTTGGTGTTCGGGTAGGGTGCCTTACAGAGCACCTGCCAGCGACAGTAGTCGCCGTTGAGGTCCAGCGCCTCCTCCATCTTCACCGAGATGAACACGTCCGGGTCGTCGCTTCGCTTCCAGCCCGCGAGCGCCGCATCCCGGTTGTCCCGGTCGTGGCCGCGGACTCGCCCGCCGACGCCGAACTCGGAGAGCAGTTCGCGAAGCTGGTCGGCGATGGCATACGAGTGGGCGTGAATCAGTCCCTTCTCGTCGCCGTGGGCTGCCATCAGTCGGACGACGGTCCGGGCGAGCTTCGGGAGCGTCTCCTCGCGGTGCTCGTAGGTCATTTTCCCCTGTGTCACATCGTAGAGCGGCCGGTTTTCGACCGGGAAGGTGTGCGGCACGTCGACGAGCGCGACAGTGTCGGGATTGAGGCCGGCTCCTCGGCAGAACGCCTCCTTGTCCAGTATCGTCGCCGAAAGCAGCGCAAACCGGTTGCCGCGGTCCCAGACCGTGTGATGGAGGTATCGCGCAGGGTCGAGCGGCTTGACCGTGACGGCCCCGCCTCGCGGGTCCTTGCGGGTCCCGCGGTCCGACTGGTCTGCGACCCAGACGGTCGGGCTATCGTCGTCCTTGCGGTCGTCGAGAAACCACTGGAGGTCCCGACGGAGCTCGGCCAGTCGGTCCCGTTCGGCCGCTTCGTCCGGCGTCAGTTCAGCCCGCCCGCGAAGCTCCGTTTGCCGCCGTGAGCAGACATCCAGCAGTCGCTCGGCGTAGCCATCGACGTCCGCGATACCGTCGACATCGGGTGGCCGGCAGGCGTCCCAGACCGGCACCGTCGACGGCGACAGCTCGATTGTCGCGTACATCTCCGCCCATTCGGCGAGCCCGTGGGCCTCGTCGACGACGACGACATCGCGCTCGCCGAACACCTCGCTGCCGGCTGTCTGCATGAAATACGCCAGTGTCATCGCGGCGATCGGGTTCTCAGAGGCGGTTGCCCGGTCGGCGAAGTACGGACACCGGTGTCTGACCGGACAGTCGAAGCCGCGCTCGCGGGCACACGGGGCCTGATTTACCGGCGTCGTTGTCTCTCCCGGGAGGATACAGGAGTAGTTTGGCTTCCCGCGAATGACACTCAGGTCGTCGAGTAGGTCGTCGCCGGCCACGTCATCGAGCTGTGACACCTGCGGCGTGGTGTAGTACGCCCCCGTCGCCAGCCCCGGCGGCCCCTCGCCGTCCTGTCGAGCACAGCCGGCGATAGCCCGCGCTAGCAGTGACTTGCCGCTGCCGGTCGGCGCACGAACCAAGACGACATCGTTGCCGGCCTCGAAGGCCGCCCGGATGTCGGCAAGCGCCTGCTGTTGTGCCCCCCGAAACGAGGGGGCTGGAAACTCCGCGACGATTCGCGATGGGTCCACGGCGAACCGAACGGCGGCGACCGGCTAAAGCCCTCGCCTTCGGGGCCGCGCCGGGAGAAAAGCAGCGGGCTACGTCTCGTTGCCGCGTGCCAGCGCCGCTAACAGCGCCTCAAGCTGAAGCTGCTCGCTTGCGCCGGCGGTGATGCGGTAGTCGGCCTCACCGATGCGCTCCATCAACTGTACTGCTTCCCGCTCCTCGAGGTCGAACTCCCACACCGAGCGGTGGAGTTGGTCGATAATGTCGCCGCCGGCGATGCCGACATCGGTCAGAAGCGTCTCCAGTTGCGAGCGGGCGGCGGTGAAATCGCCGTCCATCGCTTCGGTGACCATCTCGCGTATCTCTTCTGGCCGGGCCGTCGAGGTGATTGTGTAGACGGCCTCCTCGTCGACCGTACCGCCCATGACCGCCGCGGCCTGCAGGCCGTTGATCGCCTTCCGCATGTCGCCGTCGGCCGCGTAAACGAGCGCGTCGACGCCGTCGTCGGTCAGTTCGATGCCCTCCGTGTCGGCGATGATGCGAATCTGCTCGTCGACGGCCGCGTCGCCGAGTGGCGAAAAGCGAAACACCGCACACCGCGACTGAATCGGGTCGATAATCTGGCTGGAGTAGTTACACGAGAGAATAAACCGGGTGTTGTCGGAGAACTGTTCCATCGTCCGGCGGAGCGCCGACTGAGCGTCGCTGGTGAGGGCGTCGGCCTCGTCAAGGAAGATAATCCGGTGGTCGTAGCCGCCGAAGGACGCTCGTGCAAAGCTCTTGATGCGGTCCCTGACGACATCGATACCGCGCTGGTCGGAGGCGTTTAGCTCAAGAAAGTTTTCCCGCCAGTCGTCGCCGTAGACTTCCTTTGCGATGGCTGTCGCCGCCGTCGTCTTGCCGACGCCGGCCGGTCCCGCAAACAGCAGGTGGGGCAGGTCGTTTTGTGCGATATACTGTTTGAGCCGTTCGGTGATGCTTTCGTGGCCGACGATGTCGTCGAGCGTCTGCGGTCGGTACTTCTCTATCCATATCTCCCGGCCGCCGCCGTCGGCGTCGCCCTCGCTCATGTTCGGAGGGTGGCCCGCGTCGGGCATAAACCCCCCGAGACGGACGCTTCGCTCCGGCTGCGAACGGCACGCTGAAGCCGTCCGAGGACGTAGCTGTTGTATGCGCGTCACTTGCGACATCGTCGGCGAGGACACTCGCGAACTCGATGTCGACGAAGCGGCCACGTACGGCGACCTGCTTGAGGCCGTCGGCCTTTCCAGCCACGAAGCGTCCGTGCTCGTCGACGGGAGCCCGGTTCCCGAAGACCGCACGGTTGACAGCGACTCGGTCCGCATTCTCCGACTTATCAAAGGCGGATGACGACTGTCCGTTCGGCGACGCCGGGCGAGTATCCGGCTGTTCGGTCGATACTCAACGCAGCGATGCTTACGGTCCCGTCCGGACTGCTCGCCCGTGGGTCGGTGCTTGTCGCCTGCGACGACGACCGGATACTCGGCGGGCTCGTTCTCGTCGGCGACAGCATCGAGGCGGTTGCGGTCCGCCCCGGCCGGCGTGGTCAGGGACTTGGCACCGCCCTCATCGAGCGCGCTGCCGCTCGACGGCCGCGTCTCCGGGCCGGGTTCGACCCGTCGGTACGACCGTTCTACGACTCGCTTGGGTTCGATATCACCTGCGACGACGGCCGGTGTGAGGGCGTTCTGGACGCCGGTTGACCCTCACGCCGCGTCAATGCCGTCCAGCCGGACTGTTTCGCCGGCACTGACGCCGAAGGCGTCGTCACCGCGGCCGCGATTGACCGCTAGCTCGACGTTGCCGTGGCTGCCGACGGTTACGACCGCCGTCCCGGTCGCTGCATGGTCGTACGAGTCGACGACCGGCCGCTCCTCACCGTCGACGACGACGCGGTCGCTGTCACCGAGAACTGTGCCCGGAACGTTCGTGATGACGTTGCCGAAGTCGTCGACAGCGAGCACTGCAGCGGTCACAGCGTCGCCGTCGAACTCGGGTGATGGGAGCGTGAGGTCGACGACCGACGAGGCAGGCGAAAGGCAGTCGAGTTCGGGAAGCCGGTCGATGCCCGTCTCGTGGACTGCGGCCGCCCCCGGCGCGAAGACATCGCGGCCGTGGAACGTCGAACTGCGGGGGTCGCCCATGTCGAGTTGGTAGGCATCGATGTCGGCGCTGTAATCGTCGTCGCCGCCGGCGAGCGCCCGTGCTGGGGGGAAAAGCACGCCGTTGTCCGGTCCGACGAGCACGTGGTCGCCGGCTCGGACCACAAGCGCGTCGCGGCCGGTGCCGACGCCAGGGTCGACAACGATGAGATGGACCGCTGGCGGAAACTCCGGAAGCGTCTGGGTCAGCCAGAAGGCTGTCGACCGGACATCCTGTCGCGGAAAGTCGTGGGCAACGTCGACCAGACGGGCGTCACACTGCTTGAGGATGACACCTTTCATCGCCGCGGGGTAGGGGGTCCCGAAATCAGACGAGAGCGTAATCATCAGTTGTCGCCGTTCGCGTCGGTCGCAGTTATCTGCCGGATACGGTCGACGCCGTCGATCTCGTCGATGACGCTGACGACGGCGTCCGGAACGAGGGCCTCCCAGTCGCCGCCGGTCGCCATCCGTTCGCGGACCTCGGTCCCGGAGAACTCCTCGCGCTGGTACATCGGTGACTGCCGGACCTCGATGCCGGCCTCCTTGAACAGCCGGACAACGAGCGGATTGTTCGAGTAGGCGACATCGAACCGCGGGCTCATCGACTGGACGTGGCTGACCCACACGGAGTTGCGGTTGAGGTCCTCGATAGGTACCGCGTAGGTGGTCGTCTCGAATTTGTCCAGTGCCTTCGTTATCATCATGATACGCTCGCCGGCGGTAAACGGGTTTCTGACGGTGTGTGACTGGTCGGCGCTGCCGATGCCGACGACGAGCTCGTCGACCTCCTCGCGTATCCGGTCGACCATCGCGTGGTGGCCTTCGTGAAACGGCTGGAACCGTCCGATGTAGAACCCCCGCGTCATACCTGGGTGGTTACGGTGACCGTTGATAAACCCGACGAGTCTCTCCCGTGCGCTCGGCCCTCGGCCTGAAACGGCCGCTGTCTGCCGGTTTCACAAAAAACGAGGGTTGTCTCGGGGAGAAAGTATATCAATTGACGACCCTTCAATACGGGTAGCAGCGACACGTTTCTATGAGCAACGAAAAGGATGCGGACGAAACGACCGACGCCGACGAGCGTCGGACACCACGCGAGGAGCCGGCGTCGTCCGGGGAGCCGGCCCCCGAAGACCGTCCCGAACAGCCTGACGGGGCTGTCGAGGAGCCGCGTGCGTCCGACGACTCGGTGACCGACGCCCCCCGTGACCCGGGACAGCGCGGGGCGGACGAACGCCTCGATGAGGACGAGGACCTCCTCGACGGCTCCGACCTCGGCAGCGATGTCGAAGTCGAGGGCGACATCGAGATCGACGAGGAAAACGAAGACTCCCTCCTCGGCGGGCTGCAGATAGACTCCAGCGACGATATCGAGGTGCCTGACCGTCTCGTCGATCAAGTCATCGGACAGGACCACGCCAGAGATATCGTCCTCAAGGCGGCCAAGCAGCGCCGCCACGTGATGATGATCGGCTCGCCCGGGACGGGTAAGTCGATGCTCGCCAAGGCGATGAGCCAGCTGCTCCCCAAAGAGGAGCTGCAAGACGTACTCGTCTACCACAACCCTGACGACGGCAACGAGCCGAAGGTCCGGACGGTTCCGGCCGGCAAGGGCGACCAAATCGTCGATGCCCACAAGGAAGAGGCTCGCAAGCGCGACCAGATGCGGTCGTTCCTGATGTGGATCATCATCGCCGTCGTCTTCGGCTACGCTATCCTCATCGCCCAGCAACTCCTGCTCGGAATCATCGCCGCGGGTATCATCTACCTCGCGTTCAAATACATGAGCCGCGGTTCCGACGCGATGGTGCCGAACCTCATTGTCGGCAACGCTGACCAGCAGGTCGCGCCGTTCGAGGACGCCACCGGCGCCCACGCCGGCGCACTGCTCGGCGACGTCCGCCACGACCCCTTCCAGTCCGGCGGCATGGAGACACCGAGCCACGACCGTGTTGAGCCCGGCGCTATCCACAAGGCCAACAAGGGTGTGCTCTTTGTCGACGAGATCAACACCCTCGACATCCGGTCCCAGCAGAAGCTGATGACCGCCATCCAGGAGGGCGAGTTCTCGATTACCGGCCAAAGCGAGCGCTCCTCGGGGGCGATGGTCCAGACAGAGCCGGTGCCGACCGACTTCGTCATGGTCGCCGCCGGGAACATGGACGCGATGGAGAACATGCACCCGGCGCTGCGCTCCCGCATCAAAGGGTACGGCTACGAGGTGTACATGGACGACACCATCGAGGATTCCCCCGAGATGCGCCGCAAGTACGCCCGTTTCGTGGCCCAGGAGGTCACAAACGATGGCCGCCTGCCCCCGTTCACCGACGAGGCTATCGAAGAGGTCATCCTTGAGGCACGGCGTCGCGCCGGTCGAAAAGGCCACCTGTCTCTGGAGTTCCGGGACCTCGGTGGTCTCGTCCGCGTCGCAGGCGACATCGCCCGTGCGGAGAACCGCGAATACACACAGCGGGAGGATGTCCTGCAGGCGAAGGCGCGCTCCCGGTCCATCGAACAGCAGCTCGCCGACGAATACATCGAGCGCCGCAAGGACTACGAACTGACAGTCAACGAGGGCGATGTCGTCGGTCGCGTCAACGGCCTCGCGGTCATGGGCGAAGACTCCGGTATCGTACTGCCGGTCATGGCCGAGGTGACGCCGTCGCAGGGTCCCGGTGAAGTCATCGCGACCGGCCAGCTCAAGGAGATGGCCCAAGAAGCCGTTCAGAACGTCTCGGCTATCATCAAGAAGTTCTCCGATGAGGACATCTCCCAGAAGGACGTCCACATCCAGTTCGTCCAAGCCGGCGAAGGCGGCGTTGACGGCGACTCGGCGTCGATTACGGTTGCCGCTGCGGTCATCTCGGCGCTGGAAGGCGTCCCGGTCAGACAGGATATGGCGATGACCGGCTCGCTTTCGGTCCGTGGTGACGTGCTGCCGGTCGGCGGTGTCACGCACAAAATCGAAGCCGCCGCCAAATCCGGACTCGACACCGTCATCATCCCGAAGGCCAACGAGCAGGACGTGATGATTGAAGACGAGTACAAGGACGAAATCGAAATCGTCCCCGTCTCCCACATCTCCGAGGTGCTCGACGTGGCGCTGGCCGGCGAACCCGAGAAAGATTCGCTCATCGACCGCCTGAAGTCGATTACCGGCTCCGCTCTCGAACAGCGCGAGGTCGGACAGGCGGGCAGCCCGAGCCCCCAGTAACGCGTGACTCGCTGGGTCGCCTTCGCGGCCCTTACTGCCGCGGTCGTCGGCGTCATGCTCGCCGCCGCCCGGGCCTCGACGCGAGCGCTTTCTACGACTGACACCGCTGACACAGCGGCTGGACTGGAGTCGCTTCCGGACGGAGCCGACCACCTCGATGCGACGACCGCCGAGCGACAGCACCCGTCCTCGACTCCGTCTCCAGACGCGCTCCCGACGCAGGCGCTGCTTTTGAATCTCGCGGTTTCCCACGGCTTCCTCGCTGCCGTGCTGGCGGCCGGCATCTGGCTCGCGAACGTGCCGTTGGCGTCGCTCGGCGTCGGTGCTGGGCCCGTCACCGGCAGCATCGCGGTGGCGGTCGGTCTCGCGGTCGGTGCCGCTATCGCTGTCGTCAATACCCTGCTTTCAGTCGTTGCCAGCCGACTGAACGTCGACCCCAGCGAGCAGCTTCGGTCGCTTCTGGCTCCCGAAACGACGCTGGACTGGGCGCTCCTCTGTTTTGTTGTTTTCCCCATCGTCGCCGGGTTCGAGGAACTCCTCTTCCGTGGTATCCTCGTCGGCGCCTTTGCCGTCGGGTTCGACCTTTCGCCGTGGCTCCTTGCGGTCGTGTCGTCGGCGCTGTTTGCGGCCGGCCACGGCGCACAGGGGCGGCTCGGCGTCGTTGCGACGGGCGTGTTGGGGTTCGTACTCGCGGCCGTCTTCATCTCCACCGGTAGCCTGCTCGTCGTCGCCGTCGCTCACTACGTGGTCAACGTCGTCGAGTTCCTCGTCGCCGAGGGGCTCGGGTGGACGCCCTAACCGTCGCCGTCGGCGGAGACGTCGGCTTCGAGCAGCCCGCAAAACGGCGGCGCGCCGGTCTCGACTTCGGACCGGAACTCGTCCGGAATCGCGTGCGTCTGCCGGTAGAACTCCGATTCGGTCTCCGGTGTCAGGAGCTGCCCGTCGCCCTGCTGTAGCAATGCCGGAGCCGTCGATTCGAGCCCCCACTCCTCCCGCTCGACCCAGTCGGGACCGAACCGGAAGAGGACGCCGAAGGAGAACTGCCCGCTCTTGACGGCGGCGGCCTTCGAGGGGAACCGGTGGGACTCCTCGGCCTCGAACTCGGCGTCGCTCATCCACGCGACGACCGCCCCCTCTTCGAACAGCACGAGATACATGTCCCACTCGCGGCTCGCATCGAAGACTGCCCAGACGCTCCGGGGGCCGACCGTCCCGAAGTCGACGCTGAACGCGTCAACGTCGCGGCCGGTCTCGTCGGCGGGCTCCCAGACGAACCGACCCTCGTGGGCCGGCACCTTGAGCCCGCGGTGGTGGTAGACAAGCCCCTCGATTTCGGTCTCGGAGGTGACTGCGTCCCAGATATCCAACGCCCCCTCCGCGCGCAGCCGGTCGAAAAACTCCGGGAACGAGCGAATCTCTCGCTCGAACTCCCCCTGCGGCGGGCGTTCGAACTCCTCGGCCATCAGCCGCTCACCTCGGTTCGCCGTCGACGCGTGTCGCTCATACCCGTATCTGGGGGTGCCGACGCCGATTAGTGTTTTCCTCGCGGACGCGTAGGCTTTTGCCCGCCGCGAACGTGGGGGGCCGGCATGGAACGCTCCGATGGGGACCACGGCCCGGTTGACGGGGATGCGGCTGCCGACGACCGCCGGCTGGTGGCCGGCTGGCAGGGCCGATACTACGAGGATTTCGCTGTCGGTGATGTCTACAAACACCCGTATGGACGGACGGTGACTGAAACGGACAACGTCTGGCTGACGAACCTGACGATGAACGTCAACCCGATGCATTTCAATGCGGCCTACGCGTCCGCCACCGAGTTCGGCGAACGGCTCGTTGACGGTCTCTACATCATCGCTTTGGCGGTCGGCATGAGCGTCGCCGACGTTTCGGCGAACGCAACGGCGAACCTCGGCTACGACCGGGTTCGCCACCACGCGCCGGTGTTCCACGGCGATACGATATTCGCCGAAAGCGAGGTGCTCGAAAAGCGCGAAAGCGACTCCCGTGCCCACGTCGGCATCGTCACCACGGAGCTACGCGCCTACAACCAGGACGACGAACTGGTGTTGTCGCTGGAACGGACGCCGATGGTGCTGAAACGCGAGGCGGCGGAGCCGTCGGCAGCCCGGCCGACCGGTTGGCCGGATGGGGTGGGTACCCAACCGGAGGATGTCGCTGGCGAGGTCGTTGGCCGCCGTCGGCGGGAGGACCGCTCGTAGCTGCGGGCGACGGACACCACGCGACCTTGAGACCGCCGTCTCGTGGCGGCGCTAGAGCTCTTCCAGCGAGCGGAGCCGTTGTTCGACGGCCGCTGGGGCTGCGCCCGGCCCGTCGGAGACGCGGTGGTCGCCGACGACAAGCGGCGCTGGGTTCTCGGCCAGCGCCGTCCGAACCAGCCGCCTGTCATCGTTTTCCTCGGGGTCGAGTCCCGCCGTCATTTGCGTAAGCGCCTCGACAGTCGTTGTTTCACCGTACGGCACCGACCGGAGTGTCTCCAGCACCGACCGCTGGTCTGTCGGCATGGTCATCGCGACCTCGACATCGGCGAAGTCGTCCGCCTCGCCGTCGAGGTAGACTTCGATTCGGTCCAGTAGCTGGTGGTCGGTCTCGGCGTCTGCATCCGGTGTCTCGGGGAACGAAACCGACAGCACCCGCCCACCGGCGACACCGACCTGTACGTGTCGTTGCAGATACGGTGACTCGCGGGCGTAGATGCCGGCTTCCGGTGTCACGTCCATACCCGACTTCCGCGGGCCAGCGGTTTGAACCTTCCCGGGTTGCCGCCGGTAGACAGCGATGTGTCTTTTATTCCCGGGGCCGTCAGGCTCCAGTATGGACCTGACAGACCGCCCCCGTCGACTCCGGGCTGACGGCGTCCGCGACCTCGTCAGCGAGACGGAACTGCACGCCTCCGACCTCATTGCCCCTATCTTCGTCGACGCGACGACCGACGAGCGGGTCGAAATCGAATCGATGCCCGGCCACGAGCGCGTCCCGGTCGAGGAGGCCGTCCCCCGAACCGAGGAGGTGCTCTCGACCGGTGTCGAGTCGGTCATCGTCTTCGGCGTCCCCGAATCCAAAGACTCTGAGGGAAGCCGCGCGTGGGCCGACGACGGCGTCGTCCAGCGGGCTGTCCGTGCGATAACCGACGAGACGGACGCCTACGTCATCACCGACGTTTGCTTCTGTGAATACACCGACCACGGCCACTGTGGCATCCTCGAATCGGACGCGGCGGAGGACCCACACCTGACGATGGACAACGACGCAACACTGGAACTGTTGCGGCGGACGGCCGTCTCCCACGCCGAGGCCGGCGCGGATATGGTCGCTCCCTCCGGAATGGTTGACGGGATGGTCGGTGCCATACGGAACGCGCTCGATGCCGCCGGCTACGAACAGATACCGGTGATGTCCTACGCGGCAAAATACGAGTCGGCCTTCTACGGCCCGTTTCGGGACGCTGCGGACGGCGCTCCGTCCTTCGGCGACCGACGGCATTACCAGATGGACCCGGCCAACGCCCGCGAGGCGCGCCGCGAAGTACGCCTCGATGTCGAACAGGGTGCAGACGTACTGATGGTGAAACCGGCGCTGCCGTACCTCGACATCGTCTCCGAACTCCGTCGGGAGTTCGACCGGCCTGTCGCCGCCTACAACGTCTCCGGCGAGTACGCGATGCTGCACGCCGCTGCCGACCGTGGCTGGCTCGACCGCCAGTCCGTTGCCCACGAGTCGCTGCTGTCGATCAAGCGGGCCGGCGCAGACCTGATTTTGACGTACTTCGCCGAATCCGTCGCTGAACGTCTCTGAATTCACCGCTCGGCGCGCGCGCCGCTTTTCGGGCGGATAACTACGCAATTACCTCTTAGACGGGTGACCATGCGTCCACAAATACGCCCAATATTCGGCTAGATAGTTGACGTGCAATGGCCTTATACGAATATTATTGTACCTAATTTCTGACGCCTGTCCACATAGGACGTAACGAAGTTTTCAATCTCAACTCCAACATTTATGTAGGGCTGTTCCATGAGGTTCTCCCGTGATGCACGAGACAAACATGGTGCAAATTAGAGTAAGCATGGACGTATACCAACCAATATGCGGATTTGACTCGGGGGTTGAAACATGATTGAGGCAACGCTGTTGCAGGTCGAGGGCGCAGAGGCTGTCGTCAACTCGGTTAACTACTCGTGGATACTGACGGTCACGTTCCTCATCTTCTTCATGCACGCCGGCTTCGCGATGCTCGAAGCCGGGCAGGTGCGGGCGAAGAACGTCGCCAACCAGCTGACAAAGAACATGCTCACCTGGAGTGTGGGTGTCGTCACGTTCTTCCTCATCGGGATGGGTGTTTCAAACCTCACCGGTCAGGTGACCGGTGTCGGCGAGATGGGCTCGCTCTCGATGTTCGGTGCTGGCGGTGAATCAACGCTTGGCTGGATTGACTGGCTCTACAGCGCCGTCTTCGCGATGACGATGGCAACCATCGTCTCCGGAGCGGTCGCCGGCCGTGCGAAGCTCCGCGCGTACGTCGGCTACACGTTCCTCGTCGCTGCCATCATCTACCCCGTTGTCGCCGGTCTTGGCTGGTACGGTGGCTGGCTCGGCGAGACGCTCGGCTTCCACGACTTCGCGGGCGGGATGATAGTCCACGGCGTCGGCGGTATCGCTGGCCTCGTGGCGGCATACGTGCTCGGCTCGCGTATCGGTCGGTTCAACGACGACGGTTCGGCGAACGTCATGCCCGGCCACTCGATGACATTTGCCGTTCTCGGGACGTTGATGCTCTGTTTCGGCTGGTACGGGTTCAACGTCGGAACGGCTGCGACGGCACTGAGCCTCGGGGACAGTGCGTTCCTGCTCGGCGGCGACGGCGGTAGCTGGGTCGCCGGCCGCGTCGCCATGGCGACGACTCTCGGCATGGCGATGGGCGCAATCGGTGCTGGTGCGGTCGCGCTTCTGAAGACCGGCAAAGTCGACACGCTGTACGTCGCAAACGGTATGCTCGCCGGTCTTGTCGGCGTGACCGGTACCGCTGACGTGCTAACACCGATGGGCGGTATCATGCTCGGCCTCATCGCCGGCGCACAGCTGCCCATCGTCTTCGAGTTCGTCGAGAAACGACTCAACATCGACGACGTCTGTGCAGTCTTCCCCGTCCACGGTAGCGCGGGTATCCTCGGCATCGTCCTCTACCCGCTGTGGTCGACCGGCGGCACACCAATCGGCGCCGGTGTCGTCCCCGGCGGAATCCTCTCGATTGAAGCGTCGATGTTCGCACCACAGATTATCGGGACGCTCGTCATTACCGCCTGGACGGTCGCTGCGACTGCGGTTGTCTGGGGCGCGTTTAGACTTGCCGGTCAGGCCCGCGTTTCCAGAGAACACGAACAGGAAGGACTCGACCTCTCCGAGCACGGCACCGACACCTACCCCGAGTTCGGCGGTCGGGACGCGGTCGCGACCGACGGCGGGTACACGGAAGCGGTTCGCTCCAACAGCGACCACGAAATCCGCACTGATGGCGGGCAGCCCAACGATGGCGGCATCAAGATGGTGATGGCGTTCATCCGCCCAGACAAGCTTTCGGATGTCAAGCAGGGTCTCGCCGAGGTCGGCGCACCGTCGCTGACAGTAACGAACGTCTCCGGCCGCGGCTCCCAGCCAGCAAAGAAGGGCCAGTGGCGCGGCGAGGAGTACAGTGTTGACCTCCACCAGAAGGTGAAACTCGAGTGTGTCGTCGCCGACATCCCCGCGGAAGATGTCGCCGAAGCCATCGCCGAGGCCGGTAAGACCGGCGACCCCGGCGACGGAAAGGTGTTCATCCTCCCGGTCGACGAGGCCTACCAGATCCGGACCGGCGAGGTCGGGACGGACGCCGTCTGAACCGATGGGAGAGCGGCTCGACAGGCAACTCGTCGCGGCGCTGTGCCGTGACGCTCGCGCCGATATCACCGACATCGCGGCTCCAACCGACGCGGTCGCGACGACGGTACAGAAACGCCTGCGGGCGCTCGAAGACGACGGCGCAATCGACGGGTATGCCCCCCGGCTCAACTACGAGCGACTCGGCTACGAGACGGTCATCTTCCAGCTTTCGGTGCCGCTGGGGTCCGTTGACGATGTGACCGACCGCCTCAGGGCGACTGAGGCGTTTGTCACCGTCTATCAGACTGACGGTGACCGGACCGTCTTCGCAGTCGGCAAATTCGAAGACGAATCGGCGGTCGCCGCACAGCTCCACAAGCTCCACGACGACCCCGATATCCGGGATGTCGACACCAGCCCGGTCCAGTCGGTCCACGCTGAGGGCGACTGTCCGATTCCGCTGGAGTAGCCGCTCGACGCCGTCTTTCACATCTCGACAATCAGTACCTTCCTTCAAGCCAGCCACCCACGTCCGTCACCGCAGCCGGTGTCGTTCCATGGCCGACATCGTAGCGCTCGAACCGTACCTCCGCCCCACCTTCTCCGAGCAGCTCGGCGGCCCGCTGTGCTCGCTCCGGAGGGATGACCTGGTCACGGTTCCCACAGCCGACGAAAACTGGCGTTCCGTCGGCGTTTTCGACTTCGTCGTGGTGTGCTTCGGCCAGATAGCCGTTTAGTGCGACAATCCATCGGTACGCCTCCGGCCGCTCCAGTAGTGCCGACAGGCTCGTGATTGCTCCTTGGCTGAAGCCAAGGAGGCCGACACGGTCGGCGTCGAGGTCGTAGGCCTCGATGGCGGCATCGACGAAGTCATGGACTAAATCGAGGCTTCGACGGAACCCCTCGGGGTCCGGTTGGCTGGCGTGGAGCCCGCCTGCCGAGAGGTCGAGGTCATACCACGTGTAGCTGTCCGGGCCGTCCATCGGCTGCGGCGCACGGACGCTCAGGACGTGCAGCTCGTCAGGAAGCTGTGCCGCAAGCGGTAGCAAGTCCCGTTCGTTCGTTCCTCGGCCGTGTATCAGGACTATCGCGGGCGCGTTCGAATCGACGGTTCCCGGCCTGCTTACGTGGACGAGCGGCAGTTCTGCCGAAGCATCCGACTGCGGAGTATCCATGCGTTTTCTTGTGGTCCCTTCGTCAAAAGCAGCCGGTAACCCGCGCCCCACGACAGCAGTACCCGTGAGACAAGCTACCACAGGCTTTATTGCCGATGTCATCTAAGAGGGTCGTGTATGGCAGCCACGAACGATATCTTCGACGACTTTCTGGACGACCGGGGCCACGAAACCGAATCTCCGACGTGGGAGGAGGACTATAACAAGAAGCGGTGTCCGGACTGCGGCGGCCTCCACGGCCTCGATGCGTCCGTCTGTTCGGTCTGTGGCTGGCAGCCGACCTGACCCGTTACAACCGCCGTAATCGAGGCTGTTTCCCGCGCTGGGACCGAGCAGTCGTTTTATACTCGTGGACTGCGTTAGACGAATAATGGCTGATTCCACCCACGTAACACGACTCTTCGGTGGACCGGGGAGCGGGAAGACGACCGCTCTGCTCGACCGCGTCGACGAGATGCTCGACGACGGGGTCGATGTCAACGACATTCTGGTTGTCTCGTATACCCGCGCCGCCGCCGCTGAGGTTCGTGAGCGACTGGCCGAGCGGCTTGATTGCACCCCGAAATCACTCCGCGGCAACGTCTGTACGATGCACGCGAAGGCTTACGAACTGCTGAACCTCTCGCGTGGCGACGTTGTCGGCGAGCAACACAAAGAGGAGTTCTGCGAGGAGTACGGCCTTGAATTCGAGGACGAAAACAAGTCCGCCCGCCGTCGGTCCGCGCGGTCGACGACGCTGGGCAACAAGATCATCGCCACCTCCCAATGGCTCCAGCGGACCGAACGCGATGTCGCTGACTGGTACGATGTCCCCTTCCAGTGGGACGACGAGGAGGTCCGGCTACCGCCGGAGATTGACGATGAAGCCCAGACCGGCAACAAGTACACCCCGACGTGGCC
The DNA here is from genome assembly GCF_000026045.1 of Natronomonas pharaonis DSM 2160. NCBI lineage: Archaea > Methanobacteriati > Methanobacteriota > Halobacteria > Halobacteriales > Natronomonadaceae > Natronomonas > Natronomonas pharaonis. Next base: position 462,708 of record NC_007426.1, read on the forward strand.
GAGCGATGATGACCGCGTCGACATTCCCGAAGCCATCCGCGCATGGCGGACCTACAAGGGTGAACACGACATCGTCGGCTTCGCCGACATGCTCGAACGCGTCCAGCAGCGGTCGCTGCTGCCGAACGTCGACCACCTCGTTATCGACGAGTTTCAGGACATCACGACGCTGCAGTACGGGGTCTACGAGGAATGGAAGCCCCACATGGAGTCGGTGCTCATCGCCGGCGACGACGACCAGGTCGTCTACGCGTGGCAGGGGGCGGACCCGAACCTGCTGCTCGATGAAGACGTCGACGACGATGTTGTCCTCCCGAACAGCTACCGGCTTCCCTCCCGGATTCTCAACATCGTCAACACGCAGATTAGCCACATCGACAAACGACAGGACAAAGACCTCAAGCCCCGCAAGCAGGGCGGCCGCGTTGAGGCCGTCTCCTCGCCGTCGATGCTCGATTTGGTCCGGAACGTCCGGATGACGCTGGAGGAAGACGACGGCAGCGTGATGGTCCTGTTCCGGGCGCGCTACCAGATGTTCCAGTTCATGGACGAGTTCATCGGTGAGGGTATCCCGTTCGTCTCGCTGACCGACCAACGGATGTGGACCGACCGCCTGCAGGGGTATGTCGACGCCATCGAAGCCATCGACGACGGTGAACCGATTGACGGACTGCAGGCCCAGCGGCTCGGCGAGATGCTCGCCGACAGCGCCTTCGGCACCGGCGAGCGAGACGACTACTTCGATGCCCTCGACGCCCGGCAGGAGACCGAAGGGGTCGACGACCTCGCCCAGATGACGCTGCCGTCCGACTTCGTCGACGAACACGCGCCGTTCGCCCCGGGACCGGCCGCGGCGGCTGACATGCTCACGCGGGTGTCGAACTTCCAAGAGCGGTCCGTTGACGCGTACTTCAGCGGCAACTACCGGGGGATGGCGGCCGACCGGGTCCGCGTCGGGACGATTCACTCCGCGAAGGGTCGCGAGGCCGACCACGTGTTCGTCGCGACTGACCTCACCGAGAAGGTCGTCGAGCAGATGGCCGCCTCGGTCGAAGAACCCGAGGCCGTCCCCGGCGCTGAGGAATTCACAAAGCGGTCCGACCCGGTGCCGACGATGACCGACAACGAGCGCCGTGTCTTTTATGTCGGAATGTCGCGCGCCCGAGAACGGCTCGTGCTGCTGGAGAACCTCGTCGATGGTGCGCCGACGCTGCCGATCGACGTGCTGTTGAACGACGAACCGTCGGAGGAGTCGCTTGACGTGATTCTTGAACGTGCACAAAAACGCGGCGCGGAGCTGAAGGCGAACTAGTCGCGCCGCAACCTGCCGCCGATTCGACGCAGTCGTCCGACAGTCCGGTCTGTGAGCCGGAGATAGACGTACTCGCTCACCGCCACGATAGCGACAGCCGCAGCGAGGAAGGCGACGCCGTGGAGGTGATTTCCTTCGATGAGGTTGAACACACCAACCAGCCCGACCGGTCCGGCGACGACGAGCGTCGCCGCAAGCTGTAGCGTCCGAACAATGCCGAGCGTCACGGCTTGTCTCCGCTTTCGTTTCCGTCTCCGTCCTCGACTGCGTCGACGGCACGCGCTGCAAGGGCTGATTTCAGGCTCGGCCTGGCGTAGACGCCGACTGCAACCCCAACGGCGACAGCGAGGAAGCCGGCCCCGGCGACCGGCCGGCCGCCGACGAGAAACTCGATGCCGAGCAGCCCAATGGGGGCTGCGAGGGCGACGACGCCGAAGAGCGTGAGCGTATCAACCAGTCCCATCGCCAGCCAATTGACCGTCGCCGGCCAAAAGCCCGCTGCTTGCCGTTGTCCGCGCTCTCGCCGTGACCGAAGGAGTAACCAGCCTTCGGGCCTAACGCGCTAGCAATGAGTCAACAGGCCGAGCCGCTGAACGTCGAGGCCATCCGGGAAGACTTCCCCATCCTCCAGCGGGAGTTTGACGACACCCAACTCGTCTATCTCGACAACGCGGCGACGACACAGACGCCGGAGCCGGTCGTCGAGACGATTGCCGACTACTACCGGCGATACAACGCCAACGTCCACCGCGGCATCCACCAGTTGAGCCAAGAGGCATCCATCGCCTACGAGGAGGCCCACGACCGCGTCGCGGAGTTCATCGGTGCCTCCGGCGGCCGCGAGGAGGTCATCTTCACGAAAAACACTACCGAGTCGGTGAACCTCGTTGCCTACGCGTGGGGGCTCGAAGAGCTCGGTCCCGGCGACGAAATCGTCCTGACCGAGATGGAACACCACGCTAACCTCGTCACGTGGCAACAGATAGCAAAGCGAACCGGCGCGGAGTGCAAATACATCCCGATTACCGACGAGGGGCGGCTCGATATGGATGCCGCCCGCGAACTCATCACCGACGAGACGGAGATGGTCGCGGCGGTCCACGTTTCGAACACCCTCGGCACCGTCAACCCGGTCTCTGAGTTGGCTGCCATCGCCCACGACCACGACGCCTACATGTTCGTCGATGCGGCCCAGTCCGTGCCGAACCGCTCCGTCGATGTCGAGGCTATCGACGCCGACTTCCTTGCCTTCTCGGGCCACAAGATGTGCGGACCGACTGGCATCGGCGTCCTCTACGGTAAACAGCACATCCTGGAGTCGATGGAGCCGTATCTCTATGGCGGCGAGATGATTCTGAAGGTGACCTTCGAGGACTCGAAGTGGAACGAACTGCCCTGGAAATACGAAGCCGGGACGCCGGTTATCAGCCAGGGTATCGCGCTGGCAGAGGCGTGTGACTACCTCGACGACATCGGGATGGACCGCATCGAGCGCCACGAAGCCCGGCTCGCCGAATACGCCTACGACCGCCTGACGGAACACGACGACGTCGAGGTGTACGGACCTCCGGGCGACGACCGGGGCGGCCTCGTCGCCTTCAACGTCGATAGCGTCCACGCCCACGACCTCTCCAGCATTCTCAACGACAGCGCCGTCGCCATCCGTGCCGGCGACCACTGCACGCAGCCGCTCCACGACGTTCTCGGCGCAACCGCCTCCGCGCGGGCATCTTTCTACATCTACAACACCAAGACAGAAGTCGACAAACTCGTCGAGGCGGTCGACGATGCGCGACAGCTGTTCAGCTGAGTGAGACCGGTCGATTCGGTTTTACTTGCGCTCACCGTACGCCGTATATGGACTCGACCAGACGCCGCATGCTCGGAGCCATCGCCGGCAGCCTATCCGTCGTCGCCGCCGGCTGTCTGGGCGGCGACGATGCCGGTGACGCTCCCGACGGCGTTCCCCAGCGCATCCACGAGTACGTCCACACTACGCAGGGCTACGAGGAATCGATACCCGACCGAACCGGCCAATCGGAGCTTCGGGTGGCTGTCGGTGCTGGGACAGGCGGGCTTGCGTTCGACCCGGTCGTCGCCCGTATCGACGCCGGTACGACCGTCGTCTGGGAGTGGACTGGTCGCGGAAGCACCCACAACGTCGTCTCCGACGACGGCTCTGATTTCAGCTTCGAGAGCGCCCGCCACGCCGAGGCGGGAACGACGTTCGAACAGCCCTTCGACGAGCCCGGTATCGCGCTGTACGTTTGCACCCCGCATCGCGCCCAGTCGATGTTCGGCGCACTCGACGTCGTCTGACCGTCGCGGTTGCCGACCGTTCGGCGCAGTAGCGCCGCGACCGGTGGGCTTTTGCGGCTCGTTACCGTTATAGAAACCAGCAATGGGAATCGGCTCGGACATGTACCGCCAGCAAATCCTCGACCACTACAAGAACCCGCGCAACTACGGGGAACTCGAGGACGCGGACATCGAGCACGTCGGCGAGAACCCGATGTGCGGCGACACCATCAAGATGTTCCTCCAGCTGGCTGACGACGGCGATACGATAGAGCGGGTGAGCTTCATCGGCGACGGCTGTGCCATCAGCCAGGCCTCGGCGAGCATGCTCTCCGAGGAGCTTCGCGGCGAGTCGCTCGAAGCCGTCCGTGAGATGGACCGTGACGATATCATCGACATGCTCGGTGTCGACCTCAGCCCGATGCGCATCAAGTGTGCCGTCCTCGCCGAGAAGGTCGCCCAAGACGGCATTGCGATTCATCAGGGCGACGCCGAAATCGACGAGACGACGACCGAGTAGTCGCTCACATGCGAATCACGATTTTCGGTGCTGGCAGCCTCGGCAGCCTCGTCGGTGGCTTGCTCGCCCGCGAGCACGATGTCGTCCTTGTCGGTCGCGACCCACACGTCAGCCGCAGCCGCGACTCCGGCCTCACCATCGACGGCGAACTAGCAACCACTGTACAGCTGGACGCCCGCCGTGATGTCCCCGACCGGGTCGGACTCGCCGTTATCTGCGTGAAAGCGTTCGATACGACGACTGCCGCCGAGGCGCTGTCCGGGGCCGACATAGACGCCTGCCTCTCCTTGCAGAACGGGCTCGGCAACGAAGCAACGCTTGCCGACCAGCTTGCCGTACCGGTGCTTGCCGGCACCTGCACCTACGGCGCGCTACTGGAATCGCCGGGTACTGTCACCTGTACCGGCCGCGGAACCGTCGTCCTTGGTGCGCGGGACGGCGGCTCCTTGCCGCTTGCCGACCGCGTCGGCGACGCCTTTGCGACAGCCGGTCTCGACGTGACCGTCGCCGAGGACATGCCGCGACGGCTCTGGGAGAAACTGGCGGTCAACGCCGGCATCAATGCCACGACGGCGCTGGCCCGCGTCGACAACGGTGTGCTCTGTTCTGACGACGGCAACGCCGTCGCGACAGCGGCGGCGCGGGAGACGGCAGCCGTCGCTCGTGCTACGGGCATCGACCTGCCGACATCGACAGCCGTGGAGGCGACCGAACGCGTCGCCGCGACGACCGCTGCCAACGTCTCCTCGATGCGGCAGGATGTCCGTGACGGTCGCCGTACCGAGGTCGACGCGATAAACGGCTACGTCGTCGACAAAGGAAACGAGTTCGGTGTCGAGACGCCGACGAACCGAACGCTCTGTCGGCTCCTCCGTGCGTGGGAGCGCGGCCGCGGGCTTCGGCCGTGATTGGTTTTCCAGCGAGCAGAAGCCAACGGCGAGCAAACCACCCAATCCGGCGGGCCGAACGCCGGAGCTAGAGGTCGTATAGTTCTCCGAACTTCGCCTCGGCGTACTCGAGGAAGTAGTCAGCAGTTAGCGGCTCGCCGGTTGCCCGCTCGATTACGTCGCCGGTCGTGTACCGGCGGCCGTGCTGGTGGATGTTTTCGGTGAGCCACTCGTGGAGAGCGTCGAACTCCCCGGCCGCAATCTGTGATTCGAGCCCGTCGATAGCTTCGTCGGCGGCCGCATACAGCTGGGCGGCGAGGACGCTCCCGAGCGAGTATGTCGGGAAATAGCCGAAGGAGCCGTGGCTCCAGTGGATATCCTGCAGACAGCCCTCCGCGTCGGTTTCCGGCCGAACGCCGAGGTACGACTCCATTCGGTCGTTCCACGCGGCGGGGACCTCTTCGACGTCGAGGTCACCGGCGAGCAGTTCGCGCTCGATTTCGAAGCGCAATACGATGTGAAGGTGGTAGGTTAATTCGTCGGCTTCGACCCGAATGAGATTGTCGTCGTACACCCGATTTGCGGCCTCGTAGGCCTGCTGTGGCGTGAGTTCGGTGTCGTGGTGGTCGTTGAACCGGTCGACAAACAGCTCCCAGAAGGGTTTGCTACGGCCGACGTGGTTTTCGAAGAGCCGCGACTGTGATTCGTGGACCGATAGTCCGCGGTGTTCACCGAGCGGTGAGCCGTATGCGTCCCGTGGCAGCCCGAGGGTGTACGTCGCGTGGCCGAACTCGTGGATGGTCGAGGCCAGCGAGTCGAGCGGCTCGGACTCGTCGAACCGCGTTGTCACACGGGCGTCGAACTGTGTCCCCGTCGAGAACGGGTGCGGTGCCGTATCCAGCCGGCCGTGCTCGAAATCATACCCCAGCGTCTCAAGGGCCGCCTCGGTCACTGCGAACTGGTCGTCTTCGGGGAACGTCCCTTCGAGAGCGTATAGCTCCGTATCCGACGCTCCGATTGCGTCGATGAGTGGAACGAGGCCATCCCGCAACTCTTCGAGGACGCGCTCGGCGGTCGAAAGGTCGAGATACGGCTCGTACTCCGCAAACAGCGTCGCGTAGGGGTCGGCGTCGGGGTCGATATGCTCGGCGTAGCGCCGCTTGAGGTCGAGCAACTCCGCAAGCGTCGGCGCGAAGGCATCGAAATCATCGGCTGCTTTCGCCTCGTTCCAGACCGGGTGTGCCTCCGAAGTCGCCGTCGAAATCTCCTCGACGAGTTCGGTCGGTACCCTCGCTTTCCGCTCGTGCTCGCGGCGAATCTCGCGGACGACAGCGGCCTCATCGTCAGTGAGGTCGACACCGTCGAGCGCATCGAGTGCGTCCGCTGTCTCCTCGTCGACGAGCACGTCGTGGGCAACCGCCGACACCGCACCACGCTGTTTCGAGCGGGCCGGCGTGCCGCCCTCGGGCATCATCACTTCCTGGTCCCAGCTTAACACCCCGTTGGCGTCGCTGAGGTATGTCGCCCGGCGGTAGCGTTCCAGAAGGTCGTCGTACGCCGTCGGTGTCGATGCGTCGGCGTCCGAACCGGCGCTATCGGGGTTCGTCATGTGTTCCTGATAGGCCGCGTCGGTCAAGAAGTCACGGTTCAGTGCGGTCTCGGTCGGACGGCGCGGGGGCTGGCGAGGATGCCCGCACGGCGGCTGTCACTCCAGATAGCCGAGGTCCCGCAGCCGTGATTTCGCCGTCTCGTCCATACGCCCCAGCGGGTCCCCCCCGTCGCCCTGTGTGTGTCCGTCCCACCCGACAGCGACTCGGTCTTCAAACCGACAGAGCGCCGCCTCGGTCGCTTCGATAATCGGGTCGTCGGCTGCTGCTTCGGTTGATTCGCCGCTGTCGCTGTCGAGTCGGTAGCCCTCGTCGGAGAGCCGCTCGTTGCGGATGTACTTGCCGTCCGGTCGTCGAGCGGCCCGCATCCGCGAGTAGAACCGCCCGTCCTCGTCGAGCTCGATGCCGGCGGCTGCGGCCTTCCGCTCTAGCTGTTCCAACTCGACGACTGGTCGGTCGTATTCGATGAATCCGTAGTCGCCATCTTCGATGTCACGCCCAGGTCGGCACAGCGACCGCTCCGGCTCGAAGGGCCGTGCGCCGACCGACGATGCCGCTTCGGCCGCGCCGGCAATATCCAACACCGTGTCGTAGAGGTCGAGCAACTCGACTTGCTGCCGGTCACGCCCCGGCTCGATGCCCGGCGCGTCGACGAGAAGCGGGACGTTCACCAGCGGCTCATAGACGGCGAACTCGTGGCCATACCGGCCGAATTCGCCGTGGAGCTCGCCGTGGTCGGCACAGACGACGACGGCGGTGTCGTCCCACCGGCCGCTCGTCCTGAGGAACTCGAAGAGCCGCCCCAGCTCGGCGTCCAGATGGCGGAGCTCGGCGTCGTAGAGCCGGCGAATCGCTTCGAACTCCGCCTCGTCGACCTCGCGTGCGCCGGCGTTGTAGGCTTTCGAGTTCTGACAGACAGCCCCGGGGTCGACATCCGGCGCGAACTGCTGTCGGTACTGTTCGGGTGGGTAGTACGGCAGGTGTGCATCCATCAGGTTCAGGAATGCGAACCACGGGCCGTCGGCCCCCTCGATGAACTGCTGGGTCCGGTCGACGATGGCCGGCGTCCGCGAGGCGGCGCGGCCGCGGGCGGCGAGCCGTTCGTGGACAGCGTTGCCGGCCGCGACGAGTCGGTCCGCCAGTGGCCGCAGCCGGCTGTCGAGCACCCACGACCAGAGGTCGGCCGCCGCCGTCGCGAGAACCGACCCCGGAAGCGCTTCGAAGAAGCTGTCCTGTTCGTCGAACCCGGCGGTAAGCCGCGTGTAGGGCGTAATCCACGCGTTCGAAGAAAAACAGGTCGTCGTGTATCCGGATGCCGAAACCGCCTCGGCCAGCGTCGCCGTCTCTGCGGACAGATACGGCGACTCCTGTGTCGCGCCGTGGACGCTCGGATACTGACCGGTGAACAGCGAGGCGTGGGCCGGCAGCGTCCACGGTGCCTGCGAGACCGCCTCTTCGTAGACGCGTGCCTCGTCGGCAAACGACGCGAGCGCCGGCGTCGTCGGCCGGTCGTAGCCGTACGGCGTCAGGTGGTCTTTCCGAACCGTATCGAGCACGACGACGAGCACGTTCGGGTCGGCGGCCATTCTCGGCTTGAACCTGCGACGCTTCCGACTATAAGCCTGTGGAGCAGCCCCCGGTTCGGTAGCGGCCCGGCGTCACCGACAGCTCTGTTTCCGGCTCAGACCGTTGGACGGGCACGACGACACCGTGGTCTACAGGCTATGCGGAACGTCAAAAGACGAGAGGAAAACGCTGTGGCCGACACTCAGAACGGCGCGTCCGGCCCTTCGTCGCTGTCGTCGTCGCTTGTGGTCTCGCCAGGGAAGGACGGCGACACCTGCCCGCCGGCCATTCCTTCGCTGCCGCCGTCGGAGCCGGTGTCGGCGTAGACGGTGTCGATTTCGGGAATCTCTTCGGTCATGCGGCTCTTGATGGCCTGAATCGTCATCGGCGAGATGCCACAGCCGGAACAGGCGCCGCCAAGCATGATGGTGACCTCCCCGTTCTCGCGGTCGAGGTCCTGAATCGCGGCGCTGCCGCCGTGCATCTGAATCTGTGGGAAGTTGCGGCGGAGGAAGTTGCTGATGCGTTCGCGGAGTTCCTCGTCGCCGTCGGCGGTTTCAGTGCTCATGTTCCCGCGTATGCGGTGCAGCCGTATGAAGATTTGGCTCCCGGACGCGGGCCGGAGATTCACCGGCTCGACGGCTCGCTGCCGAGAATTCGCCTCTGTCTGACGAGCGTCTGACGGGTGTTTATACTACCGCACATCCCCATTCCGTGTATGCCGACACGCCGTCGAGTGCTCGCCGTCGCGGCCGCCGCAACCGCGACCGCGGGCTGTACTGCGCTTGGGGATGGGGAAAACGACGAGACCGGTGACGCCGACAGCGTCCGGCTGGAGGACCTGTCGGTCCAGAACAACCACGACGAGGACCACCAGATTCAGCTGGCCGTCGAGGCCGACGGTGACGTGCTCCACCTCGGAACCTACGAACTCGACGCCGACGGCGGCAGCGAAACCGTCGACGGCGAGTGGAGCGACGACACCGACTCCTACCGGGTTCACGCGCGCCTCGACGACGGAGCGATACAGACGGCCGACGTGACCGAAGGTGTCGGCGAGGGGACCGACTGTGTCCGCGTGCTGGTCCGCGTCGACGGGACCGGCGACCTCGCCGTCTGGAACGGGGCCAACTGCGGCGACGATGCCGACCCGGAGAATCTCTGACGGCGGCTACTCGCCGAACGTCCGTTCCAGCTCGGCTTCCAGCTCACCGATGTAGGTTTCGAGCACGGACTCGAACGTTTCTTCCTCGACCGCCACGCCCGTCAGCCGGTCGTAGGGGTCGTCCGGTAGCTCGACGTAGAACCCCTCCGCGTCGTCATCGTAGAACGGCTCGGACTCGTTGAGGACCTGCTGGTCGATGGCGTGAATCAGCGTCGAGTCGTACTCCTCGTTCAGCCGGTTGAAGACGTTCTTGTAGGCCTGCTGCAACTGCGGAAAGAGGTCGACGTATTTCTGTTCGTCGAAGGTTTCGGCGTCCATGCCCTCCGGTTGGTGGCGGCCCCCCAAAAGCCGGTCGGACCCGACCGGGCGACTGCCGACGGGACGCAACCGCTTTGTGCCGACGGGATGAGGAGACGTTATGTTCCGGAGCGGCAGTTTCGTCGCCGACCGCATCGACCCGACAACAGCGGCACAGCAACAACCCAACGGCGTCGATTTGACGCTTTCGGCGGTCTTCGAACAGGCGTCGCCCGGCCGTATCGACCAAGACGGCAAATCCATCGGCGACCGGCAAGAGCTGTCGGCCGACGACGGCGTCTTTCGCCTCCAGCCCGGCGGCTACATCGTCCAATACGGCGAGACCATCTCGATACCCGAAGAGCACGTCGGCTTCGTCTACCCCCGGTCGTCGCTGTTGCGGAACTCCTGTATGCTCAATACGGCCGTTTGGGACGCCGGCTACGAGGGGAAAGGCGAGGGGCTGTTGGAGGTCCACCACGAAATCGAAATCGAGGCCGGCGCACGCATCGCCCAACTTGTACTCGCCGGGGCCGACCACGAGGGGACCTACGACGGGAGTTACCAGGGCGAACGAATCTGAGCGCGCAAACGCCGCCGTTTAGTCGCTTCCGCACCCACCGTGTGTATGAGCGTTCGAGCCGAGTTCGACGCGTGGGCGGCCGACGGCCGCGACCGCGGGATGGAACAGCGCCACTGGCACACCGCAAAGCACGCGCTGGCGCGCATGCCGGTTGAGGCCGATGAGACGGTCCTCGATTTAGGATGTGGCAGCGGCTACGCGGCCCGCGCGCTCCGGGACGCCAAGGACGCCGGCCGCGCGTACGGCCTTGACGGCTCCCCGGAGATGGTCCGCAACGCCCGCGAGTACACCGACGACCCGCAGGTCAGCTACGTTGTCGGCGATTTCGGTTCGCTGCCCTTCGCGGCCGACAGCATCGACCACGCCTTCTCCATGGAGGCGTTCTATTATGCGGCCGACCCGGTCGGAGCGCTGAACGAACTGCGACGGGTGCTCCGGCCCGGCGGTACGTTCTACTGTGCGGTCGACTACTTCGAGGAGAGCGTCCACACCCACGAGTGGCAAGAGGGAATCGATATCGACATGACACTGTGGGACTACGAGCAGTACCGCGAGGCCTTCCGCGAGGCCGGCTTCTACGTCGCCGAGCAGGACACGATTCCGGACCGCGAGACGGAAATCCCACCCGAAGATGAGTTCCCGACCGACGACTGGGAGCGCCGCGAGGACATGGTCGAGCGGTTCCGGGAGTTCGGAACGCTCCTGACTGTCGGCGTCGCGCCGGCGTGAGTGTCGGGGGCTACTGGTCGTCGCGCTCGCCGGCCGGAACGACGATTTCGAGCCAGTTTTCCTGTGGCGGCAGCGGGCACTCGTAGGCGTCGCTGTAGGCACAGAAAGGGTTGTACGCGAGATTGAAATCCAGCGGCACGGTCGCGCCGTCTTCGAGGTCACCCTCGTAGTGTAGCTCCATGTACCGGCCGGCCGGATAGGTCTGCTGGCCGGTCGTCTTGTCGCGGAAGGGAACGAAAAGCGAGCCGTCGCCGCGCTGGTCGACCCGCTGATAAGCGACGAGCGTGTGCTCGTCCCGATTGTCGCTTGCGTCCGGCACCTCAAAGGTGAGCCGAGCGACGCGCTCGTAGAGCCGTTCGCCCTCGGCTGTCGTCTCCATCGTAATCGTTTCGTCGCTGTCGTCGACCTCGACTGTCGCCGCAACGCGGTAGTCGGGATTCGGCTCGAAGTAGTCGAGCCCGTCGAAGCTCTCCCGCTTTTCGGGCGGCAGCGGCGACGACCGCGCTGTGGCGAACTGCTCGTCTTTTTGCTCCCGATACTCGGTCAGTTCGGCCCGCCAGGCGTCGACGTCGAACTCCATACCGGCTGTGGGGCGTTCGGACGGAAATACTGTCCGGGCCTGTCGCCGGCTTCGGGGTCCGACATGTCTTTAGGCGAAGCCGCATCACCTCCGTTCGTGTCTTCCGCCCCGGACTGGCGGCCGATATTCGGCCACGACGACCCCTACGACGACCAGCGAGACGGTATCGAGACCGCCATCGAGACCGCGGCAGACGACGGCTTTCTGGCGCTGGAGGGGGCCTGCGGGACCGGCAAGACGATGCTGGCGTTGACCGCCGGTATCCATCTGGTCCGGGACCCCGACTCGTCGTTCGAACGCGTCTTCGTACTGACGAGTGTCAAACAACAGCTCCGGCAGTTCGAGGCGGACATCCGCACCATCAACGGGAACCTGCCGGACGACTGGCATCCCGTGTCGGCGCTGACCCTTGTCGGGAAGGCGGATGTCTGTCCGTACAACCTTGCGGGTGCCGGCGGTATCGACGACACTAACGTCTACGAGCGATGTGAGGGGCTCCGCGAGCGGACGCGCGGGCTCACAGACGAGGCGACGACCGCCGGCAGCCTCGCACAGCAAGCCCGGAGCCAGCAGGTCGGCCTTGGCGATTCGGCAGGCGAAGCCTCCTATCTCGAGGCCGCCGGCGAGCCGACCCCATACCCGCCGGAGATGCCCGCGGCCGGCGATGCCGATGTCGAGTTCTGCCCCTTCTATGCCGGCTTTCTCGACGACCTCCCGGAGGATGGCGACCCGATTGAGGCGGTTCCCTTCGACCCGACCGACCGCGGTCTCATCGAAACCGATGACCTCGTGGAACTGTCGGCGAGCCGCGGCAGCTGCCCGCATTCGGTGATGGGTGCGCTGCTCCCAAACGTCGAGATACTCGTCGGCAACTACTACCACGCCTTCGACCCGACGACCGTCGAGGCGTTTACCGGCGGTCTCATCGACGAGGAGACGTTCGTCATCTGTGATGAGGCCCACATGCTCGAACCGCGCGTTCGCGACCTCGTCGGCGACAGCGTCTCCGACCGAGCGCTTGCCGACGCCGCCGGCGAACTCTCGCGGGTCATCGAGACGGTTGCCGCCGTCGAGGAAGCCGGCCAATCGGCCGAACATGGCCCCGAAGCGCGCGCTCGGGCCGAGACCGTCCGGCAGGAGCTAAACGGCACCGACGTAACGCTCGGCGAACTCCGTGATACCCGGCGGCTCTTGGGAGCGCTCGGTGACCGCCTCGACGAGCGCGTCACGGCGTCCCTCGACCGTCGCGACCCGGGCTGGCGGCAGCATCTCCCGGACCTCGATGACGACGAACTCCCGCTTCGGGACCCCGAGACGCCCGAGACGGACGAACTGACCCGCTGGGCCGAGGAGAACGGCTTCGACGAGCGGCTGTGGGTCCGCGCCGAGGCCGTCTGTGCGGCCGCGGCGACGGTGCTCAACACGCTCGACGAGGACGACAAACGCCGGGCGGCACCGGCCGTCGGTCGGACGCTCGCCCGCTGGCGGCGCTGTGACCACACTGACTACTTCCGGGCTATCGACCTCGAACGGACGTGGGACGACACCCGCCCGGCGGAGTCGTGGCGACGGGCCTACACGGCGAGCTACACGCTCCACAACTGCTTGCCAGCCGACGAAATCGGCGAGCGGCTGGCGGCTTTCGGCGGCGGTGTTTTGATGAGTGCGACCCTGGAGCCGCTGGATGTCTTCGCCGAGGTGACCGGCCTCCGACACCTCGAACGCGAGGCCGACCGGCCAGTCGTCGAGCGAACCTACGGGCTGGAGTTTCCCGAGGCCAACCGGGCCTCCTTTGCCGTCGATGCGCCGAAATTCACCTACGAGAACCGCGGTGACCCGGGCGACGAGACGCCGACAAGACAGGCCCACGCTCGCGCCATCCGGCAGGTCGCCGCCGCCCCCGGTAACGTCTTGGTCTGTCTGCCCTCCTACCGGGAGGCCGAATGGGCCGCCTCCGTACTCTCGGCGCTCGACAAGGAGGTACTGGTCGATGAGGCGACAGACGACGTGGCGACAGAGCGGCTGAAGCAGTCGTTCTTCGAGGGCGAGCCGAAAGTACTGGTGACGAGCCTCCGTGGGACGCTAACCGAGGGTGTCGACTACCGCGGCGACCGGCTCTCGGCGGCTATCGTCTGTGGCGTTCCCATCATCAACACTGCGAGCCCGCAGACGAGAGCCGTTCGGACCGCCTACGACCGGGCCTTCGGCGACGGGTTCAAATACGCCCTGTCGGTGCCGGCCGTCAGGAAGGCCCGGCAGGCGGTCGGCCGTGTCATCCGCGGCCCCGACGAGTGTGGGGTCCGCGTGCTGTGTGACGAACGCTACGCCCGGGAGTCGTGGGACAGCGTTCGCGACCTGCTCGGCGAGGCCGAACGCGAGGAGTTCCAGCCTGTCGGCTCCGATATGCTCGATTTCGCCCTCGAGCAGTTCTGGGACGACGCCGCGTAGCTCTTTCGGCGACACAAACGGTTTTGCTCCAGCCCGTCGATTCGCCTGTATGTCATCCCTCCGTCACCGGCGGTACGTTCTCGGTGGTTTGCTGGCGGCAATCGGCGTGCTTGCAGCCGCAGTGCTCTGGAACGTCGTCGGCACGGTCTTCTTTGCGGTTACTGTCGCGTACGTTCTCTACCCCGCTCGCCAACGGCTCGTCAACCGGGGCGTCCCACGTCGGGTTGCAAGCGGGCTGCTCACGGCTGCCGCCTTTTTAACGGTCGTCGTGTTGCTTGCGCCCATCGCGTGGACCATCTTCAGACAGCGTGGGGCAATCCTTGAGTTCCTCAACAATCTTCCCGACGAACTCCCCGTTGAGGCGTTCGGCTTTGTCGTCACCATCGACGTTGCTGACCTCGTCGACACGACCGCGGATACACTACAGTCGATTGCGATTTCGCTGGCCGCCGACGCCATCTTTCTCGCACTGCAGCTTCTCATGTTCGCGCTCGTGCTCTATGGGCTGTTGTTGCGGCCGAACGCCGTCGGGCGGGCGGCGTTTCGCGTGACGCCGAGCCCCTATCACGATATCCTCGTTGCCCTGCATCGGCGTATCGCCGGGACGCTGTATGCGCTGTATGTCATCCAAGCGGCGACGGCCGTGATTACGTTCCCGCTTGCGCTCATCGTTTTTTATCTGCTTGGGTACCCCGACGTGTTCGTGCTGGCGGTGTTGGCGGCGCTCTTGCAGTTCATCCCGATTGTCGGACCCGGGATGTTGGCCGCAGGGCTGGCCGGCCACGACGTGCTCGTCGGGATGCCGCATCGGGCGGTCGGCGTCATCATCCTCGGTCCGCTGTTTGTCGGCCTGCTGCCGGACCTGCTCGTTCGGCCGCGGCTGGCGGCCAGTAAAGCAAAGCTGCCGGCTAGCCTCTATTTCGTCGGGTTCGTCGGCGGCGTGCTCACTGTCGGCGTCATCGGCATCATCGCCGGGCCGCTCGTTGTCGCACTGCTTGTCGAGGCTGTCAATCTACTGAGCGAGCGCAACCAGTCAGCCGCCTAACGCTCCATCTCCCGTTCGAGCTCCCGGAGCTTTTCGATGCGTGTTTCGGTCGGCGGGTGCGTCGATGCCAGCTTGGCGATAAACCCCTTGCTGATGGGAATAATGAAGAAGGCGTTCATCTCGGCCTGCTCGCGGAGGTCTTCCTGTGGGACCTCGTCCATCCGGCCGGAGATTTTCATCAACGCCGTCGCCAGCGCCGACGGCTTGCCGGTGATGGCGGCCGCGCCCCGGTCGGCCGAGTACTCCCGATAGCGGCTGAGCGCGCGGATGAGCAGGAACGAGAGCACCCACACCAAAAGCGAGACGAGTATGGCGACAATGAGCGGTGCCTGATTGCGGCCGCCTCGGCCGCCGCTGAAGAGCCACCCCCACCGGACGATGAGGAAGGCAATTGTCGACAGGAACGAGGCTATCGTCATCACGGCGACGTCGCGGTTCTTGATGTGCGCCAGTTCGTGGGCCAACACGCCCTCAAGTTCCTCGTCGTCGAGTGTCTGGAGCAGCCCCGTGGTCACACAGACCGCCGAGTTCGACGGCGACCGCCCCGTCGCAAAGGCGTTCGGCGTCTGGTTGTCGGCGACGGCGACTGTCGGCTTTGGCAGGTCCGCCTGCTGGGCAAGCCGGCCGACCTTGGCGTGGAGCTCCGGATACTCCTCTTGGTCGACTGTCCGTGCGCCCATCGACCGCAAGGCCAGTTTGTCGCTGAAGAAGAACTGGGCGATAGAGAAGCCGCCGAGCAGTATAGCTGGAACGAGCAGCCCCTCGAAGTACAGCGTCAACACGCCGACAAAGACGAGATAGAGGGCAAAGAGCAAAAACATCGTCAGGCCCATCCGGGCTCTGAGCCCCCAGTCGGTCTCCCATTGCATACCCACCCCTTCGGCTCGAAGAATAAAAACAATCGCGGAGCGGGACGCGGGCCGCGACAGCTTAGCTGATTGCAGGCGCTAAGCCCCCCTTCCTCAACGAGCACCGCAGTCCGCACCAGCGGACAAGGAGCGTTAACGAGAGCGGAGCTCTCGTTTGCACATCAGAACGCTTTGCGTTCTGAGGACGCAGTAGGGAGGGGATACAGCGTTCACGAGAGCAAGCTCTCGTGCAGCCCATCAGAAACGTAGTTTCTGAGGACGTCCCCAGAAATCGGAGATTTCTGGTGTGCGAACGAATCGCTCTGCGATTCGTCCACGCCGTCTTCGTTTCACTTTCACTTTGTGCCGGGTATTCACAGCACTACCAGTCGAAGACTGGAAGTGTGATGGCAACTACTCATCGTCTCGGCTTAGAGTCCGACAAAAAGGACGGTCGAGATGAATCACGCCGTCACCACCGAGTAGGAGTGGGTCACTCCGAATCCACGCCTGTGGAGACTGCGCTCCCTGCGCGGATGGTCGGCGTCAGCCGAGCATCCGTGAAAAAGCGTGTCGCGGAATCAGGAAGCCCCACCCTCAGCGAGCGCATCAGCGCGAGCAGGGTGGGGTAGTTCACGTGCCGTGCTGCCAGCTATCCATGTACTCGGCCTGCTCGGAGGAGAGGTCGTCGATGTCGATGCCTTCGGCGTCGAGTTTTATTTCAGCGACTTCCTTGTCGAGTTCGTCCGGTACCTCGTGGACGCCAGCCCCGTACTCGTCGGTGTTTTCAACCATTTCACGGACTGATACGGCCTGAATACCGAAGCTTTGGTCCATCACTTCGACGGGGTGGCCGAGCGCAACCGGGGCTGCGAGATTGACGAGCCGGCCGTCAGCGAGGACGTTGATGCGGCGGCCGTCATCGAGCTTGAACTCTTCGACGCCATCTCTGACCTCCTCGCGGGAGACGGCGAGGTCATCAAGCGCATCGAGGTCGATTTCGACGTTGAAGTGGCCGGCGTTGGCGAGGACGACGCCGTCGGACATCCGCTCGAAGTGCTCTTTGACGATGACATCGCGGTTCCCCGTCGTCGTCACGAAGATATCGCCCTTCGCTGCGGCCTCGTCCATCGGGCAGACCTCGTAGCCTTCCATGTGGGCCTCCAGCGCCCGGCGGGGCTCGACTTCGGTAACGACGACGTGGGCGTTCTGGCCGGCGGCCTTTTTTGCGACCCCGCGGCCGCAGTAGCCGTACCCGGAGACGACCACGGTCTTGCCGGCAAACGAGAGGTTCGTCGTCATCGCGATGCTGGACAGCGACGCCTCGCCGGTGCCGTGGACGTTGTCGAAAAGCCGCTTCATCGGCGTGTCGTTGACCGCGAACATCGGGTATTTTAGCTCGCCGTCTTCGTCCATCGCCCGGAGCCGGTGGACGCCGGTGGTCGTCTCCTCGCAGCCCCCGACAATGGAGTCGATAAGCTCCGGGTAGTCCTCGTGAATCGCCATCACGAGGTCGCCGCCGTCGTCGACGGTGACGGTCGGCTCGTGGTCCAGCGTCGCCTCGATGGCGGCGTAGTAGGCGTCATCGTCGACGCCGCGTTTTGCATAGGAGGTAATCGCGTCGTTGGCGTCGAGTGCGGCGCTGACATCGTCGTGGGTCGAAAGCGGGTTGCAGCCGGTGATGGCGACCTCCGCGCCCGCCTCCGCCAGTACCTCGGTCAGGACTGCGGTCTTTGCCTCGACGTGCATCGCCATGGCGACGACCTCGCCGTCGAGCGGCTGTTCGGCGTTGAACTCCTCTGCGATGGCGGTCATGATGGGCATGTGCTCTCGTGCCCACTCGATTTTCTTCCGCCCGGACTCGCGAGCCACACGGGGCTCGTCGAGCTGTTCGGTAATCGTCGGCTGACTCATACCGGCACCAAGGGCGACGGCGGGAAAACGCTACCGAAGGCTGCAGACCGGGCGTCGGCCCTCAAAAAGCCGGCCAGTCGGCTGCTGACGTCGCTACCGTCCCGGTCCGCTACCGGAATTCCCCCCGGAGCCGCTGCCGGAACCGCGTTCGGGTGTTGTGGTTTCCTCGTCGTCGTCGCCGTCGGTCGCCTGTCCGGAGCGGTCGCCGTCAGCCGGGCCGCGCCGGTCGTCGGTGCTGTTTTGGTCCGGCGCATCGGTGGCTGGGCCGCCAGCCTGTTCGTGCCGGTCCGTGCTGCCGGGTCCTCGCGGCGCATCCGCGCCCGGTCGTTCAGCGTCACCTCCGGGGCCAGCGTGGCCGGGTCGCTCCGAGTCAGGGCCAGCGTGGGCTGGCGGCCCCCACGGTCCGCCCGTGGAGGCGTTGCCGGGGTTGTGGTCGGTGACGAAGTCGGACACCTGCTGGCCGACGGTCGCGTTCGTCTCGTCACCGTGCAGGAGCTGGTGCACGAAGGCCGACACCTGCTGGCCGAACGCTTCATCGTCGGCCGCAGCGGTCAGCGTCGCTTCGGTCGTTGTGGTCCGGTCGTCGTCGGTCGCCGCAACGGTGACATCGACTGTCGATTCGGGCGGCGAAAGCGAGACGGTTCCGTTCGCGTCGGTCGTGTGCGTCCCCGTCTCGTCGTAGGTCACGTTGCTCGTGTCGGTTTCGTTGTCCTCGGCGATGCTGACGGTCACCGTCGCGTTTTCGACGGCGTCGCCGTCGTCAGTTACCGTAAGTACAACATCGTCGGGTTGCTCAACATCGACTGCGAGGGCATCGGCGTCGTCATCGGCTGCAACGACGCCGGCTCCAGCCACCGTGGCAAGCAGCACGGCTGTGAGCGCAACGACGAGGCCTGTTTGTGCTGTGGTCATCGTGAGTATCGCTTCGGTCGAACGGTAGATAAACCGGGCCGCTCGTTCGACCGGTTCACGGCCGTTTTCCGGAGCGAAACAACGGCTGCTGTTGGCTTGAGAACGTTTATACGCTGCTCTGGGCGTTCAATCGCCCTCGGCACGACTGACGAGCTCTGCCGCGTGCCGTTCGGCCTCCCGCTTGACCGCTCCCGCATCGAGTGTGCGGACCTCGCGGTCCTCGACGATGACCTCGCCGCCAACGACGGTGTGTCTGACATCGCTGCCACGGACCGCGTAGGCCAGATGGCTCACGAGGTCGTGGGACGGGGTGAGATGTGGCGCATCGAGGTCGACGATGGCGAGGTCAGCGAGCGCGCCGGCTTCGACGCGGCCGGCATCGAACCCGAGTGTCTCCGCGCCGCCGGCGGTCGCTGCGTTGACGATGTCAGGTGCAGCGACCGCGGCGGCGTCATCAGCGCCCAACTTGCCGACCATCGCCGCGTCACGCATTTCGTCGACGACGTCGAGGTCGTTGTTCGATGCCGGCCCGTCGGTGCCGATACCGACGGTGACGCCGGCGTCGAGAAACTCCTGTACCGGCGCGATGCCGCTTGCGAGCTTCATATTCGAAGCCGGACAGTGGGCGACGCCGACGCCACGCTCGGCGAGTAGCTCGATTTCGGTTTCATCGACGTGGACGCCGTGGGCGATGAAATCTCCCTCGTCGAGCAGTCCCAGTTCGTCGGCGAACTCCAGCGGGCGAACCCCGCGTTCGTCGACGATGGGGTCGACCTCGTCAGTTGTCTCGTTGGCATGGTAGTGAATCGGGACGCCGGCATCGCGCGCTCTCGGAACGAACTCCGCAATCAGGTCCGGGTCGGCCGTCGTCAGCGAGTGGGGCATCAGCGCCGTCCGGACCCGACCGTCGGCCGCGCCGTCGAGTTCGCGGGCGACGGCGAGCCCCTCTTCGAAGTCGGCGCGGGCGTCGGCTTCGTCCTTGCCGACGGTGACGATACCGTGCCCGAGGCGGGCGCGGATGCCGGCTTCCTCGACTGCGGCGGCGACCTCGGGGACCTCGAAGTACATGTCCCCGACGGCTGTGACGCCGTTTTTGAGTAGCTCGACGAGCCCGAGCCGGGTGCCGGCGCGGATATCTTCGGGCGTTAGCTCCGCCTCGACCGGCCAGATGTCCTCTTGGAGCCACCGGTCGAGCGGCTTGTCGTCGGCGTAGCCACGCAGCAGTGTCATCGCAGCGTGGCAGTGCGTGTTAACGAGACCGGGAACGACGAGACAGCCCTCAGCGTCGAGCGTCCGGTCACCCGCCGCCGTGTCGCCGACGGCGAGTATCTCGCCCGTCTCGCTGTCGGCGAGAACGTCGGCTGTTCGAACCGTAAGCTCCGGCGTAAGAACCTGTCCACCGGTAATCTGGAGTGTGCTCATACCCCCGATTCGTCTGGAGGCCGGTTGAAACTGCCGACCCGTGTCAGCATAAGATAGCGCGGAGCCCCCTTCCTCAACGAGCAGCGCAGTCCGTGTAGCGGACAAGCAGCGCAGTAGGGAGGAGAGGAGCGCGTCATGTCCCTCCACTAACACTGCTCTCTACACTCGGCCAACTCCCCTTCCCCCAACACCTAATAAAAATTTAACTGAATAGAAAACATTGAAAAACGTATGGAAGTGCGTCGGACGCTCCCTGTCAAACTCCTCGTGGCCGACAGCAACAGAGACGCACTTCTCGAAACCATCGACCAGTACAAAGACTGTGCGAACGAAACCAGCGACCACTGCTGGGACGAAAACGACTACAAAAAAACAGCCAAGTACGCTGTCAAAGACGAACTGTACCACGACCTCAAAGCAGAGCACGACTTGACGGCGAATCTCGTCCAGCAAGCCATCTTCCAAGCCGTCGAAGCCGTCAAAGCTGGTGTCGAACGACTCGAAAAGAACGAAGACACTAGCCAACCCGAGTTTACCGCTGACACCGCTCGCTACGACAAACGTGCTGCGACCTTCCACGACGACCATGTTTCCTTGTCGACCGTGGACGGGCGTATCGAGGCTGACTATGTTCTCCCGGTAGACGAGACAAACACACCGTTCGAAGAGTACCTCAACGGCGACGAGTGGGAGTTCCGCACCAGCACACTCCACTACAAGCCCTTCGACGACGAGTTCTGGCTGCACATCGGCTTCAAACGGAACAAGGAAGCCACCGACAGCACCCAACCTGACGCCGCTGTCCCCGAGCACAACACAGTCCTCGGGATCGACCTCGGCGTCGAAAACCTCGCTGTCGCATCAACCGGGACGTTTTGGACGGGCGACGAGCTCGACCACTGGCACCGTGAGTTTCAACAGCGGCGGGGTAACCTCCAACAAGTCGGCTCACAGGAGGCTCACCGCACGCTCCAACGTGTGAGCAAGAAAGAAACGGCCTACTACAAGCAGTATCTCCACGTCGTCGCCAACGAGATTGTCGAGGAGGCGGTCGAACACGACTGTTCGGTAATCGCCTTCGAGGATTTAACTGACATCCGCAAACGAGCACAGGGAGCGACATGGCATCATCGCTGGCGGTTTAACCGCCTGTATGAGTACGTCGAGTACAAAGCGAAGGCTTACGGGATCGACGTTGAGGAGTTAGAACGGAGCCCACAGGCGAAGACGGTGCCAGCCTACTACACATCCCAGCGATGCAGCAGTTGTGGGCTTACCCACGAGGACAACCGCCCCACGCAAGCGCACTTCGAGTGCCAGAAGTGTGGCTACGAGAATCATGCCGACTACAACGCCGCCAAGAACGTGGCAGTACGCTGCTGTCGGCGGCTACTCCGTCGCAACCAGACTGGGGGCGACGGAGGCGC
Organism: Natronomonas pharaonis DSM 2160; assembly: GCF_000026045.1. Taxonomy (NCBI): domain Archaea; kingdom Methanobacteriati; phylum Methanobacteriota; class Halobacteria; order Halobacteriales; family Natronomonadaceae; genus Natronomonas; species Natronomonas pharaonis. The sequence goes on from NC_007426.1 coordinate 484,268, forward strand.
ACCCGTAGACGTCGCGCTGAATGGCGGGACGATGACCGTGAACGTGTAAGCTGGGCGAGACCGACGGTCTCGCTAGCGATGCGGGCGGAACGCCCGCAGAGCACTGAAGCCCCTTGGACGGGGAGCCGGGCCTCTCCGTGCCACCGCTCGGTGGCTAGAACGGGAGTCCACGTCAAAGCCCCACCCTCAACGAGCGAGGTTGTCAGACCGAGCGAAGTAGGGTGGGGTAGTTTACACGAGTAGCTGGATGTCGGCCTCTTGCATCTCCTGGAAGGCCGAAGCAGCACCGACGCCGGTCGTCACGCCGTCGTAGAAGTCGTCCTCGTCGTACCCGAGCAGGTCGATGGTCATCTGACAGGCCTGCAGGTCGACGCCGCTGTCGAGGGAGGTTCGGACGAGCTCTTCGACCGTCGCAACGTCGTTGGCCTCGATTTTTCCGCGCATCATTCGCGTCGTCATCCGGTCCATCCCGGGCAGCGCCGCGATAGCGTTCGGGACTGGCATGTTCGGATTCCCGACGGAGCTCAGCTTGAGGTTCTTTGAGTTTTCCTCGTGAACGATGTCGAGTCCCCAGAACGTGTGGAAGACGGTGACGTCGTAGCCGAAGGCGGCGGCTGTGCTCGCAAGGATGAGCGGCGGATACGCCATGTCGAGCGTCCCCTTCGTCGCGATAATCACCATCTTGTCGGAGTCGGCCTCTCTCTCGGCCCGCAGGTCTGCGAGTTCGGTCTCCAGGTCGTCGATTCGCGCTTGGAGTTCGGCGACCGCCTCGGGCGAGACTGCTGTCCCGTCGTTGGGCTCCTCCGACGGCTCGGCGTCGGCTGGCGTCTCCGTGCTCATGGTCACTCGGTCTTCCGGAGGTAATGCTTGTAGACGGCGGCTCCGTCCTCTTCGGCCTCCTCTTGGTCGAGTAGCTCTGCCCCGTCAGTCGAGTCGGCCCAGCCTTCGATATCGCTGAGGCTCCCGGCGTCCGTCGCGACCACTTCCAGTGTGTCGCCGGCGTCGAGGTCGTCGAAGGCGCCTTTGGTTTTGATGACCGGCATCGGGCAGTTCTCTCCTTTCACGTCGAGGGTCTCGGTTGCGTCGGTACTCATAGATGACTCCCTTGTATTGGGGTTACCATACAATATCAAATCTAGCACAATAAACGTATCGGTAACTGAAGTCGGGCTGGCCCCTCGATAACCCAACGAGCCGATAGAATCGTTACATGTGCGGAAATACAGCACCGGGCTTCTCCCTCTGCTCGTGCTGCCTTGTCTATATTGTGTGCTATTTGAAATTCTATGCAAAACCTTAAGTCCCGACAGCCGCTACTAATTCACAACAATGGACCCCGAAGCGATGGATTTCCCGACGCCCGACGCGACGGTCGAGTCGACGACCCCGCGGGAACTCAAAGAACGCATCGACGCCGGCGAGCCGGTGACGCTGCTCGATGCCCGCATGGAAAGCGACTACGAGGAGTGGCGAATCGACGGCGACACCGTCGAAAGCATCAACATCCCGTACTTCGAGTTCCTCGACGAGGACATCGACGACGATGTTCTCGCGTCGGTACCCGACGACGAACACGTGACCGTTCTCTGTGCGAAAGGCGGTGCGAGCGAGTACGTGGCGGGCGCGCTTGCCGACCGTGGCTACGACGTCGACCACCTCGCCGACGGGATGAACGGGTGGGCGTCGATTTATGAGCCCCACGAGGTCACTGGCTACGATGGGGCCGGAACGCTGTTGCAGTACCAGCGCCCGTCGAGCGGCTGTCTGGGCTACTTCCTCTATCACGACGGTGAGGCGGCGGTCATCGACCCGCTGCGTGCCTTTACTGACCGATACCTCGATGACGCCGACGAACTCGGCGTTGAACTGCGGTACGCCTTCGACACCCACGTTCATGCCGACCACGTTTCGGGGCTCCGCGACCTCGCAGCGGAAGGCGTCGAGGCCGTCCTCCCCGGCCCAGCGGCCGACCGCGGCGTCACCTACACCGACGAGGTGACACTGACACAAGACGGCGACACCTTCCCGGTCGGCGAGGCGACAATAGAGACGGTCTTTACCCCCGGCCACACCACCGGGATGACATCGTATCTGGTCGACGAGGGCTTCCTCGCGACCGGCGACGGGCTCTTTATCGAGAGCGTTGCCCGTCCCGACCTCGAAGAGGGTGACGAAGGCGCGCCCGACGCCGCGCGAACGCTGTATCAGTCGCTTCAAGAGCGGGTACGTACACTCCCCGACGAGACGCTCATCGGTGGGGCACACTTTAGCGACGCCGCCGCCCCGGCGTCGGACGGCACCTACACCGCGACGCTCGGGGCCCTCGACTCACGGATGGACGCCCTCTCGATGGATGAAGACGAGTTCGTCGACCTCGTGCTCTCGGATATGCCACCCCGCCCGGCCAACTACGAGGATATCATCGAGACCAACCTCGGGCAGCGGGAAATCGACGACGAGGAAGCGTTCACCCTTGAGCTGGGGCCGAACAACTGTGCTGCCAGTCAAGATGCGCTCACCGGTGACTGACGGGAACGTGTCTCGCCGATGATCGCCGCGTTTCTCGGCTCCGGCGCCGTCGAATCGCTGTTCCCGAACGGCATCTCCAGATACGCCGTGGGCGGCGTTCTCGTCGGGCTCGGGACCGCGCTCATCTACGCCGGCACCGGCATCCCGGCGGGTGCGAGCACGTTTCTCGAATCGACGCTGTCGTACGTCTCCGAACAGTCGCGGTTCCAGCAATACCGACCGTCGCGTGATTGGCGGGTCGTTTTCACCGGTGGCATCGTCGCTGGGGCGGCTATCTACGCTCTGACCTTCCAGTCCGGCTTTGTCACGAGCAGCCTCTATACGCCGGGAACGACCGGTCAGCTCCACGATGTCGGCGGCTTCGCCGCGTGGACGACCGACGTCAGCCCGTGGCGGCTGTTCGTCGGTGGCGTTCTCGTTGGCGTCGGCACTCGCATCGGGAAAGGCTGTACCTCCGGCCACGGCATCTGCGGTGTCGGCTCGGTTTCGCGGACATCGCTCATCGGCGTCGTCACCTTCCTCGTCGTCGCCATTCTGACCGCCAACGCTGTCTCCGCGCTGGGGGTGGGCATCTGATGGCTGACCGACATCCGCTCTTTATACCGCTGGTGCTCGCCGGGGGGCTCGTCTTCGGCTTCGGGCTCGGTTTCAGCCACATGGCTCGGCCCGAAGTCGTTCTCGCGTTTCTGACGTTCGACGACCTCGGACTGTTGTTTGTGATGTTCGGCGGCGCAGCCGTGGCCGGTCTCACCTTCTGGGTGCTGCCGCGGCTGCTGTCTGTAGCCCCGCTGACAGGGATGGCCTACGGCCGACGGCTGAAATCGTTCGACCGGAACGTGCTCTTCGGTGGCGCCATCTTCGGCGTCGGGTGGGGGCTGTCGGGCATCTGCCCGGGCGCAGCCTACGCCAGCCTCGGCGTCGGCAACTGGCCGATTCTCTACGCCGTCGTCGGGATGTTCCTCGGCGCGTACGCACAAGGGGTCTGGCGGAGCCGGCGCGCACCCGATGGGTGAGCTACAGCACATTCTGTCGACGGGTCGAAGCCCTGATTACGTGGGGGTGTCATGTAGGAACGAATGCTGTCGTCCTCGTGGAAACGCGACATCGCGAGCGGGCTCATCGTTCTGGTTCCGCTCCTTGTTACTGCCTACGTCGTCGCGTTCATCTATCAGGCGATTGCCAACCTCCCGCTGTTCGAGGAGGCCCTCGGAGGGCTCCCCGTCGCCGTTCGCGTCGTCGTTACGCTCGTGCTGTTCGTACTGCTTGTCCTCTCTGTCGGCTACTTGATGCGGACGACCGCCGGCGACCTACTGGAGGAAGCGCTCGACAACGTCATGAACCGCCTGCCCGGTCTGCGGGTCGTCTACAATGCGTCGAAAATGGCCGTCGAAACGGCCGTCAGCGGCACCGACGACCTCCAGACGCCCGTCAAACTGGAGACGTGGAACGGGATGCGGATGACCGCGTTCAAGACCGGCCAGCAGACCGAAGACGGCCGCGACATGCTCTTTTTGCCGACCGCGCCGAACATCACGACCGGGTTCGTCATCGAGGTCGAACCCGACCGCTACACTGAACTCGACGAAAGCGTCGAAGAGGCACTCACGCGCGTTCTCAGCGCTGGCTTCGGCGAACGGAACACCCAAAGCATTCAAATCGATGTCACGGAGGGGCCGCCGACAGCCAAGACCGAGAAGCGTCCGTCGTCCGATTCGGAGTAGCGTTGACGCTACGGCTCCTCGGGCGTGGCGAAGCCGACCCCGCCGGCGAGAATCGCAGCCCCGGCGAGTATCGTTGCTCCGAGCACGACGAAGCCGTCATCGGGGTTTAGCCCGCCGATGGACGCCGCTACGTCCACGACGAAGACAGTAACGAACAGGCTCAAAATCACGAACACTAACATGACGAGCGCGGCAAGTATTGCACTCGCAAGCGCGCCGAATGCATTAAGCACTCCTATAGCAAATTTGCTGTCTTTTCGTACCATTAAATAACCTCCCCAGTCCTGGTGGATACCCGTCCCCGCTCGAACCACGCCGCTTTTGACACCACCGGCCGCAGACGGGGGTATGGTAGCCGAAACGGTCGCGATAGCGGTCTGGGCGATGCTACCGGCGTACGTCCCCAACAACGTCGCGGTACTCGCCGGCGGTGGTCGCCCGATAGACGGCGGCCGGACGCTCGACAAACTCACTGACGAAGACGGTGTCCTCTACGACGAAAACCGGATACTCGGCGATGGAAAGACGTGGCGCGGCACCGCCTTCGGGACCGCCGCCGGTGTCGTCCTCGCCTTGCTGCTCAACCAGCTACAGCCGTTCGTTGCCGGTACTGTCGGCGTCCCGCAGTTCCCGATTGCGGCCGCCGTCGCGTTAGCGTTCGGCGCGATGCTCGGCGACATCCTCGCGTCCTTCCTAAAACGCCGGACCGGCCGCCAGCGCGGCGCTGCCTTCCCCGGTGTCGACCAGCTCGATTTCGTCATCGTCTCGCTTGCGCTGACGGCCATCGTCGCCACCGGCTGGTTCCTTGCGACGTTTACACTCCCGGTGCTCGTAGCGATTTTCGTCCTGACGCCGGTGCTCCACGTCTCGACGAACGGCCTCGCCTACGCCTTCGGGCTGAAAGACGAACCGTGGTAGCCGACCAAAAAAGCCCCCACTCCTGCTGTATTCGGGCCTGCCCACGGCACAATTTATAACCGCTCCCGCTCCGACCGGCCGCTATGGACCCCGACAGGCTGGCCGACGAGGTAGACCAGTGGGTCCGGGACGGCATTATCACCGAATCGCAGGCCGAGGCGATTCTCCAGCGATACGACACCGAAGCAACCGGCCGCTCGCGGGTCGTCGTTGCGCTTTCGGTCGTCGGTGCCGCGCTCGTCTTCGTCGGCGTCGCGCTGTTTTTCGCGACCCGTTGGGCTGGTCTGCCAACGCTTCTCCGAGGAGCGGTCCTCGTCGCTGCGCCGTCGCTCGCGTATGCCGGCGGGGTGGTCGGCTATCGCCGCGGGACGCCACGCGTCGGGCTGGCGCTGTGTCTGCTCGGCGCGACACTCGTGGGGCCGTCGCTGTTCCTGCTTGGTGACCTGTTTTCGGTGACGTTTGCGGAGCAGTGGCTGCTGTTCGCGTGGAGTCTCGCCGCGGTTTCGACCGGCCACCTGCTTGTCTCCCGCGTCGGTGTCGGTCTGGGGCTCGCATTGGTGACAGCACTCGTCGCCGTTCTCGCCGACCCGGGCGACCCGCTGCCGCCGGTGGCGTTTTTCGGCATCGCCGTCTTCGGGCTCGCAAGCATCAACGACGGCCGCATCGCCCGGACGTACCGCCTCGTGGGGGTCGTCGTCACGCTCGCTGGATTGCTTGGGCTCACGACGCTTGACGGCCGCTTCGACCGGTTCGATGTCGGCCCGACAGTGTTCCTGTTCGTTACTGCGGCGGCGGCGCTGACAAGCGCCGACTGGCTGCTCCACATCGACGCAACACGGGACTTCGAGTGGGCGACCGGCGCGTTTCTCGCCGTCGTTGCGGCGACGGCGCTGGCCGTTGCGGCACCGGGCTGGATACCATCGATACTCGCTTTCGCCGGCATCCACGCCGCGATGCTCGCGGCCGTCCTCGCGACCGGCTACCTCGGCTATCGAACCGGTTCACGGACGCTCGTCGACATCGCCACCGTCGCCGCGCTGGTACAGACACTTTCGGCTGTCGCGTCGACGGTCGTTGACTCGCTCTCGGGAGCCGTCGCGCTCGTTGCTGCCGGCGTCGTGTTGCTGGCGGCCGGGGTCGCAATCGAGCGCGGTCGCCGGTCGGTGCTGTCACGGCTCGGATAGGCGTGGCGCAACCCTTACCAGCGCTCGCTGCCAAGCGGCGGCCATGACAGACGACGAGCCGAGCGACCACGCGTTTTCGGCGGGCCAGGGCTTTGAGGACCCCTACGAGGGCTTCGACATCGACCCGCCGGAGCTAGATGTCGACCCGGGGATGGTCGACCCGGTCGACTCCCGCGTTGTCGCCGATATGCTCGACCGGCGGCAGATTTCCGACAACGCCGTCGACGCCGAATCCCTCCTCGATGTAGGGCTTGAATACATGCGTATCAACCGGTTCGAGCAGGCGACCGACGCTCTCGAACGTGCCGCCTCGTTCGCCGACGACGAGACCATCGAACAGGAGGCATGGGTGAACAAGGGTGCCGCCCACGCCGAACTTGAAGAGCACCAGCGGGCCATCGATGCCTACCGCGAGGCGCTCCGTATCGACGACGAGTCCGAACACGCCGCCTCCGCGGAGACGAACCTCGCCTACGCGCTGTGGAACGACGGCCGGAGCGAACAGGCGCTTGAACACGCCGAGCGCGCCGTCGAACTCGACCAGCGGTTCGCACAGGGCTGGTACAACCGCGGCTTCTTCCTCCTTGAGCGCGGCCTCGCCGAGGATGCCGTCTCCTGTTTCGACAACGCAATCCGCCTCGGCTACCGCAACGCCGACGTGCTTCAGGAAAAGGCCCGCGCGCTCGAAGAAATCGGCGAAGACGAGAAAGCGACCGAACTCGCCGAAGAGGCCGAAGAACTCCGGCAGGAGGCCGAACGCGAACTCGTCGACCAGCAATGACGCTGCTTCTCTGCGAGCGGTCGACACCCGAGGGCCTGCTCGTCTCCGTCTGTGATGCCGATGTCCTCGGCGAGACGTTCGACAACGGCGATGTTTCACTGACTGTCGAGCCGGAGTTCTACGACGGCGAAACGGCAAGCCACGAGGAGGTAACCGCCAGCCTCGCTGACGCCGCCGTCGCCAATCTCGTCGGCCACGAGGCCGTCGGCCTCGCGGTCGAACACGGCTTCGTCGCCGAGGCCAACGTGCTTGAATTCGAGGAGACGGTCCACGCCCAGTACCTCCGTCTGTAGCTCGCTGTCCGTTCTAATATTTAAATCCGCCAGTCACCCGGCGGCGAACACTCAAGTCGCTCGCGGCGGCCGTAGCCCGTATGCAGATAACGGGTGTCAACCAGTACCACCTCGAACACCGGCTGGAGGAACCGTTCCATCCGACGTGGATACCCGGCTACCCGCAGTCGACCCACGAACTCGAACTGTTCGAAATCGAAACCGACGCCGGAATCACCGGCTACGGCGCGTCGCCGTCCTTCGCCGGCGGCCTCGACTATGAGACCCCGCTGGAACTCTTTTTGACCGGTGAGGACCCGCATAACGTCGACGGTATTCTCGGCAAACTGGAGACGGTCAATCTCGTCGGGCCACGGCCGTGGCACATCGAGATGGCGCTGTGGGACATCATCGGCAAGGACGCCGGTAAGCCGGTCTGTGAGCTGTTCGGCGCCGAACAGCGAGCCATCCCGGCCTACGCTTCCTCCGGCGAAATCCAGCCCGCCGACGAGCGCATCGACTACGTCGAACAGCGTATCGATGAGGGGTTCGATGCCGTCAAGCTCCGCGTGACCGAAACGGACCACATCGAGACGGTGCGGGCGGTTCGTGAGTCGTTTCCCGACCTGACGCTGATGGTCGATGCGAACAAGGGCTGGGCCGTCCGGGTGATGGAGGAGCCGACGGAGTGGTCCTTCTCGGACGCCCTCGAATTCGCCCGCGAACTCGACGCTGTCGGCGGCGTCGAATGGCTGGAAGAACCGCTCCATCGCCACGACTACGACGGGTACGCACGCCTGCGCGATGCCGTCGATGTCAACATCGCTGGCGGCGAGTTCAACAACGGCATCCACCACTTCCGGGAGTTCGTCGACCGCGGGTCGCTGGATATCCTCCAACCTGATGCGGCATTGGCGACTGGCATCCGGCGGGCGGTCGATGTCGCGCGGATGGGCGAGGCCAACGGACTCCAGTTTGTCCCACATACGTGGACCAACGCCGTCGGGTTCGCGGCGAACCTCCACGTGATGACCGCTGTCGGCAGCCCGTGGTGTGAGTATCCGATGGAACCGCCGTGGACGCCCGATGTCTGGTCGTTCATGCTCGAAGACGGCTTCGAGCACGATGACGGCGTCGTTCGCGCTCCGTCGAAGCCGGGCCTCGGCATCGAAATCCCAGACAAGGTACTCGAAGACGCCGGCTGAGCGACACGCTCTGCGGTGGCAGGCGCTGTTATGGCTCGTCGTACGCGTGGGCCTGCAGCGTCTCCAGCGGCACCGTATCGAGTACCGACTCGTTTGTCGCCGCCAGAATAACCGGCGGCACCGTCGTCTCCGGAATGTGCTGGTTCCGGACCGCCTCCAGCGCCTCAACCCAGCGGCCGACACAGAGACACCAGCGGTCGCCGGGGTCGAGGCCCGGAAACTCCAGTTCCGGACGCGGCGTCATCAGGTCGTTGCCCCGGTCGGCGCTGAACGTAAGGAACTCCTCGGTCATCATCGCACACAGTTCGTGGCGGCCGCGGTCCTGCGGATGGCAGCGGCAGTGGCCGTCCCGTTCGAAGCCGGTTTCAGGGTCCGTGCTGCAGGGTTCGAGCGGCTCGCCGAGCACGTTCGTTTCGTCCATACCTTCCCCGTCGGCCGCCGGAGCCAAAAGTCCGGCTCCCACGGGAGCCGTCGACCCGCAGGTTCTTTTCGCTCGGTCCGATAGCGTTCCGTATGCACGTCGGCGTCATCTCCGATACCCACGACAACGTACCCGCGGCGCGTGCGGCGATGGACCGGTTCGAAGAGGAGGGCGTCGATACCGTCGTCCACTGTGGCGATTTCGTCGCCCCGCCGCTGATACCGTTTCTCGACCGGGACGGCATCGCCGTCCACGCTGTCCGTGGCAACAACGACGGCGAACGCGAGGGGCTTGTCGATGCCTTCGATGCCCTCGACGGCGGGACGTTCCATGGCCGCTTTGCCGAACTGACGCTCGGCGGCCGGGAGTTCGCCGTCCTCCACGGCGAGGAACGTCCGGTCATCGATGCCCTCGCTGCCTCCGGCGAGTACGATTACGTCCTTCACGGCCACTGGCACGTTCGCGAGGAACGGACTGTCGGCGAGACGACCGTGCTCAACCCCGGCGCTCACTTTCCGACCGTCGCCGACGAACACCGGACCGTAGCGGTCGTCGACACCGGTGCCGACGAGATAACGTTCCACGCCATCGACGGTGAGCGATGAGCGTCGAAATCCGTGCGGCGACTGACGACGATGTCGAGACTGTCGTCGATGTCGCCGAGGCGTCGTGGTACGCCGCCTACGGTGGCTTCCTTAGCCCCGAAACCATCGCCCGCGGCCTTGAGACGAGCTACGACCCCGACCTCGTGGCGGCCGGTATCGCCCACGACGACATCGCCTTCTTCGTTGCCGAAGCCGACGGCGATGTCGTCGGATTCGCCAGCGCCGAGCAGACGTGGGCCGACGAGGTCGAACTTCATACCCTGTATGTCCATCCGGACTGGTGGGGCGAGGGGGCCGGGCAAGCGCTTCTCGACCGGGTCCGCGAGTGGGCGGACGGCGTCGGTGTCGACCGCATCGCCTGCGCCGTCCTCGCCGAAAACGAGGTCGCTGTCGGCTTCTTCGAGGCGGCCGGGTTCGTCCGCGGCCGCGAGGCGTCGGGCGAAATCGGCGGCGAGCGTCACCCGGAATACGAGTTCGAACTACCGCTGTAGGCACAGGTTGTGTGGAGTGTGAACACGCAAATCGCCGAACCCTTAAAAGTCCACACTCCCAATCGGGTGTATGAAACACGTCACGATTCCTGAGGACCGTATCGGCGTTCTCATCGGCGAGGGAGGTGAGACGATGCGCAAAATCGAGTCCGAGGCGGAGGTCAGACTCGACATCGACTCCGAGACAGGGTCGGTTCGAGTCGAGTCCGTCGGCGACCCGATTCTCGGCCTGAAGGGCCCGGACATCGTCAAGGCCATCGGCCGCGGGTTTGCCCCCGAGGAAGCCCTGCGACTGCTCGAAGACGACATGCAGCTCTTCGAAATCGTCGACATCGACGCTGCCACCCGTAACAAGAAGGACCTCCGGCGCAAGAAGGGCCGGCTTATCGGCGAGAGCGGGCGGACCCGGGAGCTGATGGCCGAACTCAGCGGAGCCGATGTCGTCATCTACGGGTCGACGCTCGGTATCATCGGCGCTCCCGAGCAGGTCGATGCCGTCCGCAGCGCCGCCGAGATGATTCTCGACGGTGCTCCTCACGGAGCCGTCTACTCTTTCCTCGAACGGCGGCACAACGAGATGCAGTCCAACGACATCGAGTACCATCAGTTCCCCGACGGCTCCCGGTCGGCCTGAGCGACGGCTGTACCGACCCGTACCGAGCGCCGAACCGCACGTCGCTATTATATAAAGCTTCGTTGTCACCGTGTAACACGCTCTGCAACCCCCGTCCGGCGGTTTCGCCACGCCGGTTACGCAAAGTTTATATAGAACCGTAGACAATCATTCGGACGACTATGGCACAACAGATGGGCAACCAGCCGATGATTGTCCTCTCCGAGGAGAGTCAGCGCACTTCCGGACAGGACGCACAATCGATGAACATCACCGCCGGCAAGGCGGTCGCCGAATCCGTACGAACCACGCTCGGTCCGAAGGGCATGGACAAAATGCTCGTCGACTCGACGGGCAACGTCGTCGTCACGAACGACGGTGTCACCATCCTCGGCGAGATGGACATCGAGCACCCGGCGGCCAACATGATCGTCGAGGTCGCCGAAACGCAGGAAGAAGAGGTCGGCGACGGCACGACGAGCAGCGTCGTCATCGCCGGTGAGCTCCTCTCGCAGGCCGAGGACCTCCTCGAACAGGACATCCACGCGACGATTCTCGCACAGGGGTACCGACAGGCCGCCGCCGAGGCCAAGGCGGCCCTCGAAGAGATCGCCATCGAAGTCGACGAAGACGACGCCGACATTCTCGAATCCATCGCCGCCACGGCGATGACCGGCAAGGGCGCGGAGGCCTCCAAGGACCTCCTCGCCGAGCTCGTTGTCGACTCCGTCCAGGCGGTCGCTGACGACGGTGACATCGACACCGACAACATCAAAGTCGAGAAGGTCGTCGGCGGTGCCGTCGACGAGTCCGAACTCGTCGAAGGGGTCCTCGTCGGCAAGGAGCGCGTCCACGACAACATGCCGGCCCTCGTCGAGGACGCCGACATCGCGCTTTTGGATACGCCCATCGAAGTCAAGGAAACCGAAATCGACGCCGAGGTCAACGTCACCGACCCCGACCAGCTCGAACAGTTCCTCGAGCAGGAAGAAAAGCAGCTCCGCGAGATGGTCGACCAGCTCGCCGACGCTGGCGCGGACGTCGTCTTCTGCCAGAAGGGCATCGACGACATGGCCCAGCACTACCTCGCACAGGAGGGCATCCTCGCCGTCCGTCGCGCCAAGAAGTCCGACATGAAGGCCCTCGCGCGAGCGACCGGCGGCCGCGTCGTCTCCAACATCGACGACATCACCGCCGACGACCTCGGCTTCGCCGGCTCGGTCTCCCAAAAGCCCATCGCCGGCGACGAGAAGATCTTCGTCGAGGATGTCGACGAGGCCAAGGCCGTCACGCTCATCCTCCGCGGCGGCACCGAACACGTCGTCGACGAAATCGAGCGCGCCATCGAGGACTCGCTGGGCGTCGTCCAGACGACCCTCGAGGACGGACAGGTCCTGCCCGGCGGCGGCGCGCCCGAAATCGCGCTGGCGCTGGCGCTGCGTGACTTCGCCGACTCCGTCGGTGGCCGCGAGCAGCTGGCCGTCGAGGCCTTCGCTGACGCCGTCGATGTCATCCCGCGCACGCTCGCGGAGAACGCTGGTCTCGACCCCATCGACTCCCTTGTCGACCTCCGCAGCCAGCACGCCGAGGGCGACGACGCTGCCGGCCTCGACGCCTACACCGGCGATGTCATCGACATGGAGGAGGAAGGTGTCGTCGAGCCGCTCCGTGTCAAGACCCAGGCCATCGAGTCCGCGACCGAAGCCGCGGTCATGATCCTCCGCATCGACGACGTCATCGCTGCTGGCGACCTCGCCGGCGGCGCCTCCGACGACGACGATGATGAGGACATGCCTGCCGGCGGCGGCGGCATGGGCGGCGGCATGGGCGGCATGGGCGGTATGGGTGGCGGCATGGGCGGCATGATGTAAGCCGGTTTCCGAGCACCCACACCATCCACGTCGGCCCGCTCCGCAACGCTTCCGAACCCTTCACACGCCGTTTCTTTCTTCGGTACGCGATAACGGTTTAGCCACTGCTGCCGTATCGTGCGATATGCGACTGTTCGTTAGCGCGACCGTTGCCCCGCTCTCGGATGCGATTGCTGACATACAGGCTCCACTACGCGGACTGGACGGGCTGCGGCCGACTGACCCACAGCAGGCCCATATCACGATGAAGTTTCTCGGAGCGGGCGACCACGATACAGACGCTCTGGCTGCTGCCATCGAAACCGCTGTTGCCGATGCCGACACCGGCCCGTTTGAGGTCTCACTGGAAGGCGTCGGTGTCTTCCCGTCGCTGGAGTACATCAGCGTCGTCTGGCTTGGGGTCGGCGGGGGAAGTCGCGAGCTGACGCGACTTCACGAGCAGTTGGAGGCCGAGACGACGGCGCTGGGGTACGACGCCGAGTCCCACGAGTTTACTCCACACGTCACGCTTGCTCGGATGGACAACGCGGCCTCGAAAGCCGAAGTACAGGAGTTCGTCCAGACTGCGGACCCGGATGCCGGTCGCGTCCGGCTCGAAGAATTGCGGCTCACCGAGAGTACGCTCACTCCGGACGGGCCGGAATACGAGACGCGACGGCGGTTCGAGCTGTAGCCCCGCCCCAAAGGAACAAGAATTTAAACGCCGCGGCGGAAAGGTCGCCTACTATGGGTAAGAAGTCGAAGGCCAAGAAAAAGCGGCTCTCGAAGCTCGAACGACAGAACAGCCGCGTCCCGGCGTGGGTCATCATGAAGACGGACCGCGACACGATGCGCAACCCCAAGCGCCGCAATTGGCGGCGGAGTGACACGGACGAATGAGCGCTGAATTCGACGAGCGCGTCATGACGGTCCCGCTGCGCGATGTCCTCGCGGAGTCGAAGGGCCAGCGCGCCGACAAGGCGATGAGCCTCGTTCGCTCGCACCTCGCACAGCACTTCAACGTCGAGGAAGACGCCGTTCGACTGGACCCCTCCATCAACGAGGCGGTCTGGGAGCGCGGCCGCTCGAAGCCGCCGAGCGAACTGCGCGTTCGCGCCGCCCGCTTCGAAGAAGAAGGCGAGGCGGTCGTCGAAGCAGAGACAGCATAACGTGCTTCGCGCGGCGCTTTCGGGGTCGTCCTACGTCGGCGTTTTCGCCACCGCGACTGACGAGTACCTTCTCGTCCGTCCGGACATAGAGGAATCACTACAGTCGGAGTTCGAGACCGAACTCGATGTCACGGCGGTCCCGACGACGATTGCCGGCTCCGGCACCGTCGGGTCGCTTGCGGTCGGCAACGAGAACGGGCTCCTCGTCACCGAGCGGGTCACCGACCGCGAGCGGGACCGATTGGAGACCGAGACCGGTCTACCGGTCGTCGAACTGCCCGGCAACATCAACGCCGCCGGGAACGTTGTCCTCGCTAACAACGAGGGCGCGTTCGTTCACCCGGACCTCTCGCGGGACGCCCTCAGCGCCATCGAAGAGGCGCTTTCGGTCCCTGTCGAGCGGGGCCGCATCGCCGACGTACAGACGGTCGGCACCGCCGCCGTCGTCACCGACGATGGTGTGTTGTCGCACCCGAAGACGACCGACGAGAAGCTCGACTTCCTCGAAGAACTGTTCGGAGTCTACGCCGACATCGGGACAATAAATTACGGCGGCCCGCTCGTCGGCTCCGGACTCGTCGCCAACAACACCGGCTACATCGCCGGCGAGGAGACGACCGGGCCGGAGCTGGGTCGCATCGAGGACGCCCTCGGCTTCATCCAGTAACCGCTCGGCTTTCGCTGCCCTTTTTGCCCGCTGTCACCCCCGCCGACGGCGGGTCCGTTTCGCAACTACCAAATAGCCGCTTTCCGAAGCGTCGGATGATATAATTATGGCCAGGCCAGAGGTTCTTGAGCAAATCAAGGAGGCCGAGGGAGAGGCCGACGATATCGTCGCCGAAGCGGAACAAGAGCGCGAAGAGCGCATCGCTGAGGCGCGTGAGGAGGCCGACAGCATCCGCGAGGAGGCCCAAGAGGAGGCCCAACAGCTCAAGCAGGAGCGTCTCGAAGAGGCGCGCGAAGAAATCGAGGCCGAGCGCGAGGACATCCTCGCCGAGGGCGAAAGCGAGCGTGAGGCACTCGAATCGCGCGCCGAGGAGAACCGGGAGGAAGTAATCGAATACACGGTCGAACTCTTCAAGGAGGCGGTGGATGTCCAGTCTCAGACCTAAACGGATGAGCCGGGTCTCGGTAACGGGATCCAAACGCGTGATGGACGAGGCCATCGAGGCCATCCACGGTCTCAATCTCGTCCACGTCACCGACTACGACGGGAGCTGGGAGGGCTTCGAGCCCGGCGACCCGATAGAGGGAGCCGAAGAAGCGGCCCAAAAGCTCGTCACCGTCCGTGCACTCGAAAGCACCCTCGGCGTCACCGAAGAAGACGCCGGACCGACCCGGATCATCGACGACGACGAACTCGAAACCAAGCTCGAGGAGACCCGCACGCGGGTCAACGACCTCGATGACCAGCGTTCGGAGCTCCGAACGGAGCTTCGGGAGATCGAAGAGCAGATCGATGCCGCCCGCCCGTTCGCGGAACTCGGCATCGACCTCGATTTGCTTTCGGGATATGAGTCGCTGACCGTCGCGGTCGGCGAAGGCGACGCCGACGAGCTCGAAGCGGCGCTTTCGGAGGCCGACGAGGTCGACGGCTACGAACTCTACACCCAAGACGACTACGTCGCCCTGTTCGTGTACCCGGACGTACACCTCGATGACGTGCTCGTCGGGGCTGCGTTCACGGAGTATGAGATTCCCGACCTCGGGAACGGCGACGAGGCGACGAGCCCCGAAGCCTACATCGAGGACCTCGGCCACCGGAAGCAGAAAATCGAATCCGAACTCGAAACCATCGAGAACAAACTCGGCGACCTGAAACACGAGGTTGCCGGCTTCCTGCTGGCTGCCGAGGAGAAACTCTCAATCGAGGTCCAGAAACGCGAGGCCCCGCTTACGTTTGCGACGACCGAGAACGCCTTCGTCGCCGAGGGGTGGGTTCCGACCGAACGGGTCGCCGAACTCGAAGCGGTACTGGACGACGCCGCCGGCGACCACGTCGAGGTCGAAGAGCTCGAACAGATGGCCTACGAAGAAGGCCACGCCCACGAGCGAGAGCACATCGAGGACGGTGCCGAAGAGGGCGAGGCGGTCGCTGACGGCGGCCACGCCATGAGCGGCGGCTCACCCCCGGTCGTTCAGGATAACTCCAAATCGGCCAAGCCGTTCGAGATGTTGGTCAGCGTCATCAACCGGCCGAAATACAACGAGCTCGACCCGACGCTCGTGTTGTTCCTGACGTTCCCGGCGTTCTTCGGGTTCATGATCGGTGACGTCGGCTACGGTATCCTCTACATGCTGATGGGCTGGGCACTGATGACGAAGTTCGACAGCCCAGGCTTCCGGAGCCTCGGCGGCGTTGCTATCTGGGCCGGTGTCTTTACGACCATATTCGGCGTGCTGTACGGCGAGTTCTTCGGGCTCCACGAGCTCGGTTACGTCGTCTTCGGCGAGGGCGGCTCGCCGATGACAAAGGGCCTGTCGCCCGCTAACATCGCCTTCGCGTGGGCGTGGCTTATCGTGAGCCTCGTGCTCGGTCTCATCCACCTGTCCATCGGTCACATCTTCGGCTTCTTCGATGACCTGAGCCACGGCATCGTCGACGCCGTCACCGAGAACCTCTCGTGGCTGATGCTCATGCTCGGCGCATGGGTGTGGGTGTTCAGCACCCACCTCCAGGATGTCAAGCCGGAGCTACTGTTCACGACGTTCAACGCCGAGGGTGCGACCGTCGCCGGCGAGGCCGTCGCCGCACAGGAAGTCGCCTACGAACTCGGCTTTGCTGGCTTCCCCGAGCAGGTCGGCATCATCGGCGGTGTCATCGCTCTGGTCGGGCTGGCGCTGCTCATCTACGGTGAGGGCGGCATCGGGCTGCTTGAGAGTCTGAACGTCTTCGTCAACGTCCTCTCGTATACCCGTATCGCCGCGGTCCTGCTCGCCAAGGCCGGGATGGCCTTCGTGGTCAACCTGCTGGTCTTCGGTGCCTACCAGGACCCCGACGGCGGCGTCCACTTCATCTACAACGAGATGGGTAGCATGGAGGCCGCAAACCAGGCTGTCGCCCAGCAGGGTGGCGAAATCATGTTCGGTGGGCTGATTACTGACACCAGCGGCGCGATGTTCGTCTTCGCGCTGCTTGTCGGTGCGCTCATCTTCGTCATCGGTCACATCCTCGTCCTGCTGCTCGGCATCTCGAGCGCCGGTCTACAGGGTGTCCGCCTCGAGTACGTGGAGTTCTTCAACAAGTTCTACGAGGGCGGCGGCAAGCCCTACGAGCCGTTCGGCTACGAGCGGAACTACACGACAGAGGACTGACCACCCCCCCGCCGTGTCTTCCGTTTCGAATCGCGCTAGTTTTGCCGGCCAATAAACATCAGGAACAGCCTGTCTGTTTACCGTTGTCATGCGAAGCGACCGGCGTCTCTCGTCGGCGTTTGGGAAGTTTTATGAACTCACTACGAACATATCCGACTGTTCGGAAAGCAGTCAATCCACACCAACGGAACACAAACCATGTTTGAACTTGCTACTGTCGCGAGCAGTGTTGCACCGGTACTTCAGAACGGCGCGGAAGCTGTCGAGGCCGGCGGTCCGGCCCTCGACGCTAACGCGGTTGCGGCGCTTGCGGTCGGTCTGGCCGCGCTCGGCGCGGGTTATGCAGAGCGGGGCATCGGTGCGGCGGCCGTCGGCGCGATGGCCGAAAACGAGGACCTCTTCGGTAAGGGCCTTGTCCTGACGGCCCTGCCGGAGACACTCGTGATTCTGGCGCTGGTCGTCGTCTTCGTGGTCTAAACCACACCCAACTTTTCCAACAATGAGCCTTGATACGGTCGTAGAGGACATCCGAGACGAAGCCCGCGCGCGTGCAGACGAGATTCGGAGCGAGGGGGAAGAACGCGCCGAGGAGATTATCGACGAGGCCGAGCGGGAGGCTGACGACATCGTCGATGAGGCCGAGCGGGAGGCCGAGCGGAAAATCTCCCAAGAGCGCGACCAGAAGCTCTCCAGCGCGAAGCTCGAGGCCAAGCAGGCCCGCCTCGAAGCGCGCCGGGAGGTACTCGAGGAGGTCCACGACGACGTCGAAGCACAGATCGCCGACATCGACGGCGACGAGCGGGAGGCGCTGACCCGGTCGCTTTTGGACGCCGCAGCCGAGGAGTTCGACGGGGATTCGGTCCGGGTCCACGGCCACGAGGACGACGCTGACCTGCTCGAAGGTATCGTCGCCGACTACGACGGCTTCGAGGTCGGCGAGCCGGTCGACTGCCTCGGCGGCGTCGTCGTCGAGTCGGATGCCTCACGCGTTCGAGTGAACAACACGTTCGACTCCATCCTCGAGGATGTCTGGGAGGAGAACCTGCGCGAGATAAGCGCGCGTCTGTTCGAAGAATGAACGTCGAAACGGGCGGGAGTTCGAACTACGAATACGTCATCGCGAGGGTTCGCTCGCGGCGAGCGAAGCTGTTCGACGAGGACGACTACCGGAAGCTGGTCCGGATGGGGCCGGGCGAAATCGCCCGGTTCATGGAGGAGACCGAGTACGAAACCGAGATGAACGCACTCGGGACCAGACACTCCGGTGTCGACCTCATCGAGTATGCGCTAAACCGGAACCAATCGAAACACTTCGGAGACCTGTTGACGTGGGCGGACGGGTCGCTGTACAACTACATCGCCAACTATCTCCGGAAGTTCGACGCCTGGAACGTCAAGACGGCGATCCGTGGCATCTACACCGGAGCGGACAGCGAGGATATCGAGGACGACCTCATCCGAACGGGGGAGTTCTCCGAACAGACACTCGACCGGCTGCTTGAGGCGACATCGATGGAGGAACTCGTCGAGCAGCTTTCGGGGACTATCTTCGGAGAGCCGCTCGAAGAAGCGCTCGAAGAGTACGAAGACCAAGGCGTGCTCGTGCCGCTTGAGAACGCCGTCGACCGCGCGTTCTTCTCGCATTTGCTCGACGACATCGGGTCTGTCGAGCCGGACTCGCCGAAGGCCCTCTACCGGGAGTTCCTCGAAGCCGAAATCGACTTCCGGAACCTCCGGAACGGGCTGCGCATCGCCAGAAGCGGTGCCGACATCGACCCCTCGGAGTACTTTATCGAGGGTGGACAGCTCTTCGGGCCCGACGAGCTACGGCAGCTGGCAGCAAACACTGACGAGCTCGTCGCTCGCATCCGCGATAGCGCCTACGGCGACGACCTCGCGTCGGCGCTCAACGAGCTGGAGTCGGCTGACAGCCTCATCCAGTTCGAGCACGCCCTCGATGCGGCGCTGCTCGAATACTCCGGAAAGCTGTCGAACCGATATCCGCTTTCGGTGTGTCCGATTCTGGCGTATATCCTCGCCAAGGAGCGCGAGGTCGAGAACATCCGTGCTATCGCTCGCGGCCGCGAAGCCGGACTCTCCGTCGAGGAGATCGAAAACGAGCTGGTGATACAATGAGCCAGGAAATCGCCGTCGTCGGCAGTCCGGACTTCACGACGGGCTTTCGGCTCGCGGGTGTCCGTCGGTTCGAGAACGTCTCGGACGCCGACAAGGACGAACAGCTCGACGACGCCGTCACATCGGTGCTTGAAGACGACGATGTCGGTATCGTCGTCATGCACGACGACGACGTCGAGGTGCTGTCACGCACAGTGCGACAACGAGTCGAAACGAGCGTCGAGCCGGTCGTGGTCACCCTCGGTGGCGGCACCGGCTCGGGCAATCTGCGCGAGCAGATCAAACGCGCCATCGGCATCGACCTGATGGACGAGTAATCATGAGTCAAGCAACTGCAAGCGAAATCACGGACGAGGGCGTAATCGAGAGCGTCAGTGGTCCTGTTGTGACCGCTGTCGACCTCGACGCCCGGATGAACGACGTCGTCTACGTCGGCGAGGAAGGACTGATGGGCGAGGTCATCGAAATCGAAGGCAACCTCACCACCATTCAGGTGTACGAGGAAACCTCCGACGTCGCCCCTGGCGAGCCGGTCGAAAACACCGGCGAGCCGCTGTCGGTCGACCTCGGCCCGGGCATGATGGACAGTATCTACGACGGCGTCCAGCGCCCGCTGGACGTCCTCGAAGAGAAGATGGGGGCTTTCCTCGACCGCGGTGTCGACGCCCCCGGTATCGACCTCGAGAAGACCTGGGAGTTCAATCCCGAGGTCTCCGAGGGAGACGAAGTGTCGCCCGGCGACGTCGTCGGTATCGTTCCCGAAACAGAGAGCATCGACCACAAGGTACTGGTGCCGCCGGACTACGAGGGCGGCGAGGTAACCGCCGTCGAGTCGGGTAACTTCACCGTCGACGAGACGGTCGTTGAACTCGACAGCGGCGAAGAAATCCAGATGCGGCAGGAATGGCCGGTTCGGGAGCCGCGCCCGACGGTCGAAAAGGAGACGCCGACGACGCCGCTGGTCTCCGGCCAGCGCGTCCTTGACGGTCTTTTCCCCATCGCAAAGGGCGGAACGGCCGCCATTCCGGGGCCGTTCGGCTCCGGAAAGACGGTCACCCAGCACCAACTCGCCAAGTGGGCCGACGCTGACATCGTCGTCTACGTCGGCTGTGGCGAGCGTGGCAACGAGATGACGGAGGTCATTGAGGACTTCCCCGAGCTGGAAGACCCCAAGACCGGCAAGCCGCTGATGAGCCGAACGTGTCTCATCGCGAACACGTCGAACATGCCGGTCGCAGCGCGTGAATCCTGTGTCTACACCGGAATCACCATCGCCGAGTACTACCGCGACATGGGGTACGACGTGGCGCTGATGGCCGACTCCACCTCGCGGTGGGCAGAGGCCATGCGTGAAATCTCCTCGCGGCTCGAAGAGATGCCCGGCGAGGAGGGGTACCCGGCGTATCTGGCCGCCCGCCTCTCGGAGTTCTACGAGCGGGCCGGCAAGTTCCAGAACATGAACGGCAGCGAAGGGTCGATTTCGGTTATCGGCGCGGTGTCGCCGCCCGGCGGCGACTTCTCGGAGCCGGTCACCCAGAACACGCTGCGTATTGTCAAATGCTTCTGGGCGCTGGACGCCGACCTCGCGGAGCGTCGGCACTTCCCCTCTATCAACTGGAACGAGTCCTATTCGCTGTACAAAGAACAGCTCGACCCCTGGTGGCGCGAGAACGTCCACGAGGAGTTCCCCGAGGTCCGACAGTGGGCCGTCGACGTGCTCGACGAGGAAGACGAACTACAGGAGATTGTCCAACTCGTCGGGAAGGACGCGCTACCGGAAGACCAGCAGCTCACGCTTGAGGTCGCCCGGTACATCCGTGAGGCGTGGCTCCAGCAGAACGCCTTCCACGATGTCGACACCTACTGCGAACCGGAGAAGACCTACCAGATGCTGACGGCCATCCAGCACTTCAACGACGAAGCCTTCGAAGCGCTGGACGCCGGCGTCCCCGTCGAGGAGATTATCGACGTCGACGCCGTGCCGCAGCTCAACCGGATGAACACCCAAGAGGACTACGAAGAGTACATCGAGGAGCTGAAAGGCGACCTTACCGACCAGCTCCGGGAGCTCTACTGAACCATGCAGAAAGAATACAAGACCATCACGGAAATCAGCGGTCCGCTGGTGTTCGCCGAGGTCGACGAGCCGGTCGGCTACGACGAAATGGTCGAAATCGAGACGCCGAGCGGCGAGACTCGCCGCGGTCAGGTGCTCGAATCGACCTCCGAGTTCGTCGCCATTCAGGTGTTCGAGGGTACCTCGGGCATCGACCGGAACTCGTCGGTTCGTTTCCTCGGCGAGACGCTCCAGATGCCGCTGACGGAGGAACTGCTCGGGCGCGTCCTGTCGGGCTCCGGTGAGCCAATCGACGGCGGCCCCGAAATCGAACCTGACGAGGAACGCGAGATCGTCGGCGCGGCTATCAACCCGACGGCTCGTGAGTATCCCGAAGAGTTCATCCAGACTGGCGTCTCCGCCATTGACGGGATGAACACCCTCATCCGCGGCCAGAAGCTCCCCATCTTCTCGGGGTCGGGGCTGCCGCACAACGAGCTTGCGCTCCAGATTGCGCGACAGGCGAGCGTCCCCGAAGAGGAATCGGGCGACGACGAAGCGGGCTCGGAGTTCGCCGTCATTTTCGGTGCGATGGGTATCACCCAGGAAGAGGCAAACGAGTTCATGGACGACTTCGAGCGTACCGGCGCGCTGGAACGCTCCGTCGTCTTCATGAACCTCGCCGACGACCCGGCAGTCGAGCGGACCGTCACGCCGCGGATGGCGCTGACGACCGCCGAATACCTGGCCTTCGAGGAGGGCTACCACGTACTGGTCATCCTTACGGACATGACCAACTACTGTGAGGCGCTCCGCGAAATCGGTGCCGCCCGTGAGGAGGTCCCGGGCCGCCGTGGCTACCCCGGGTATATGTACACCGACCTCGCACAGCTCTACGAGCGCGCCGGCCGTATCGAAGGCCGTGAGGGCTCTGTCACGCAGATTCCCATCCTCACGATGCCCGGCGACGACGACACACACCCGATTCCGGACCTGACCGGCTACATTACCGAGGGCCAAATCTACATCGACCGGAACCTCAACAGCCAGGGCATCGAGCCCCCGATCAACGTCCTTCCGAGCCTCTCGCGGCTCATGGACGACGGCATCGGTGAAGGGTTCACACGCGAAGACCACCCCGACGTCTCCGACCAGGCGTACGCCGCCTACGCCGAAGGTGAGGACCTGCGCGACCTCGTGAACATTGTCGGCCGCGAAGCGCTCTCCGAGCGTGACAACAAGTATCTCGACTTCGCCGACCGGTTCGAAGAAGAGTTCGTCCAGCAGGGCTACGACACGAACCGCGATGTCGAGGAGACGCTCGACCTTGCGTGGGAACTCCTGAGTGACCTTCCCAAAGAAGAGCTCAACCGTATCGACGAGGAGGCCATCGAGGAGTACTACGTCGAAGACGAGCAGGCCGCACAGACGGCCGACTAGAGGCGACGCGGACGTTCTTTTTTGTTCTTAGCGCATCGGACAGTACAGCGAGCGTAGCGACGCCGCCGCGTCAGCGTGGGATAATTTCGTCATTATCGTCGACGAACGTGTACTCGACGGACCCAACGCCGTCGACGGTCCGAACGCGGCTGACGAACGTCCCGATGGCATCGACCTCACCCTCGGCGACGAAGAGTTCGAGGCACGCCTCGCCGGCGTGGCTGTGAACGTTCGATGTGACAAGCTCGTCGTGTTCGTGCCGGAGCGTCGACAGCGACGACTCCGCGTCGGTGTCGTGGTCGAACATAACCGCAACGATACAGACGGCCGGCGATGTCGGAACCGACTGGTCGTCGAACTCGGTGAGCACCTTTCTGGTACCCTCTCTGACGGCCTCGCTGCGGCCACTGTAGTCGTGTTCGTCGATGAACTCGTCGAGGCGGTCGAGAAGCGACGCCGGCATCGAGACGCTCACCACTGGCATACTCGACATTGTATCTCCCACGGCTTATCTGTTGTTATTATAGAGTTCAGATTTCGTAATAGCTAGCAACTTATTAGTCTCTATTACCAAAAGCACCTCGATGAGCGACACAATACCGGTCACGGTACTTTCCGGAGCGCTTGGTGCCGGGAAGACGACAACGTTGAACCACGTTTTGACCGCTGACCACGGACTTGAGGTAGCCGTACTGGTCAATGACATGGGCGAAGTCAACGTCGATGTCGACCACGTCGACCAGCAGTCACAGCTCTCACAGACCGACGAGGAGGTAATCGAAATGTCGAACGGCTGCATCTGCTGTCGGCTGCGCGGCGATATGCTCGACGCAGTCGGCTCGTTGGCCGCCTCGCGGGAGTTCGACTACCTGCTCGTCGAATCGTCGGGCATTTCCGAGCCGATTCCGGTCGCACAGACGTTCACGCTCGGCTTTGAGGACGCCGACTACGACCCGACCACGGACTATCACCTCGATACGATGGTCTCGGTCGTCGACGCCCACGCGATGTACGAGGGCTTCGATTCCGGAGCCGCTCTCGCCGACGAAACTGCCGGTGGGGGCACTGACCGTGTTCCCGAGGAGGTCCTGATGGACCAAATCGAATTCTGTGATGTCCTCTTGCTCAACAAATGTGACCTCGTCCCGGACGACGAACTCGATGCCATTGAGGCGGTACTGGAGACACTCCAGCCACGGGCCGAAATCCTCCGCACTGAGTTCGGAGCGGTCGACCCGACCGACATTCTCGATACCGGCCGCTTCGACTTCGAGATGGCCCGCGACTCGGCCGGCTGGAAACACGAACTCCAACACGACCACCACCACGACCCGAGCGAGGAGCACGGCGTCGAGTCGTTTGTCTTCCGTGCCAACCGCCCGGTCCACCCCGAGCGATTCGAGTCGCTGCTTTACGACCTGCCGGAGTCCGTCATCCGTGCCAAGGGGTTCTTCTGGTCGGCCGGCCGCGAAGACATCTCGATGGGGCTCGACAAGGCCGGCCAGTCGGTCCGTGCCGGGCCGAACGGCCGCTGGATAGCGACGCTGCCACCGCAAGAACAGCGGCGCTATCTTCAGGCGCTCCCCGGCCTCGAAGACGAGTGGGACGACCAGTGGGGCGACCGTGGTGCCGAACTGGTCTTCATCGGCCGCAACTACGACCCACAGCAGCTCGAAGCGCGGCTCGAAGCCTGCCTGCTGACTGACGACGAGATGGACGACGACTGGAGCCGCTATCCGGACCCGTTCGGAACCGAGCGCCAGCGGGAGTTCGCGCTCGCGGACGACTGAGATGTCCGTCCCCGTCACTATCCTCGCAGGCACGCTCGGAGCCGGCAAAACGACGCTGCTCAACCACGTCCTTGAGGGCGACCACGGTCGCGAGGTAGCCGTCCTCGTCAACGACATGGGCGAGGTCAACGTCGACGCCTCAGCAATCGAACGGTGGGTCGATGACAACGACGTCGTCGAGCTATCGAACGGCTGTATCTGCTGTGGAATGCAGGGCGAGCTCGAACGGGCGGTCGTCGACCTCGCGTTGGGAGAGTCGTTTGAACACCTCCTCGTCGAGCCGTCCGGTATCTCCGAGCCATCGGCGGTTGCCGAACAGTTCGCCCGCGGCCGCGCCGCCGGCTTCTACCAGCTCGCCAGTGTTACGACCGTCGTCGATGCCGAACAGTTCTACGCTGCCTTCGGCGACGGCGACGCTCGTCGCCGCGGCGCGGCTGCGGACGGCACTAGGCCACTTTCGGACCTCATCGTCGATGGTGTCGAGTTCTGTGACCGTCTCGTCGTCAACAAGCGCGACCGGGTAACCGAGGCAGAACTGGAGACCGTCGTCGAGACGATACGCACGCTCCAGCCGGACGCCGAGCTTCGGCGGACGGCGTTCGGGTCTGTCGACCCAGAGTGGCTGCTTGACGACAGTGCGTTCGATGCCGAAGCGGTCGCTGGGTCGGCCCGCTGGAAGCGGGTGCTCGAAGCATACAACGACGGTGCGGCCCAAGTTGACGGACACGCTCATACTGCCGAGGGCCACGACGACGGGAGCCACGACCACCACAGCCACGACCGTGCGGAAACCCACGACCACGAGCACGACCACGAGCACGACCACGACCACACCCACCCTCCGGAACAGTACGGTGTCGAGTCGTTCGTCTATCGCCGCCGCCGGCCGTTCCATCCCGAGCGGCTCTCGGCAGTGTTGACCGCCCTACCGGACGAGGTCGTCCGGGCGAAAGGATGGCTCCATGTCGCCGGTCGGCCGGACCATGCGCTGCACCTATCGTTTGCAGGCTCGCAAACCCACGTCAAGGTCGCCGGCCGCTGGATCGCCTCGCTCGATGAAACAAAGCAGGACCGCTACCGCCGGCGACGGGACCCCGACTGGGACGACCAGTGGGGTGACCGAGAGACGAAGCTCGTCTTCATCGGCCAGTCGTTTGACACCGCTGCGCTTGAAGCACGGCTTGATGACTGTCTCGCCACCGAAGCCGAGCGGGTCGACGGCTGTGATGGTGTCCCGAATCCGTTCCCCGGTGCGGAGACGACGGAGGTGCGACTGTGACCGACAAACGCCGTCCTCCTGCTGACCGACGCGGCACTGACGACGACGGCCACGCGGTCGTCGACCCGCTCTATGTCGCGGTCATAACAGTGTCCTCCTCGCGCGATGTCGACGACGACCCCGGTGGCGATGCGGCCGTCGATTGCGTCGAAGCAGCCGGCGGACGGGTCACGGCCCGCCGAGCAATCAGCGATGATTTCGCTGCTATCCGCGGGCTCGTCTCGCGGCTTGCTGCCCGCGAGGATGTCGACTGCATCGTCACGACCGGCGGCACCGGGATGACGATGGATGACGTGACGCCAACCGCCTGCGAAGGGCTCTTCGAGCGGGAGATTCCCGGATTCGGCGAGCTTTTCAGGCAGCTTTCCTACGACGAAATCGGCCATCGGGCGATGGCCTCACGGGCGATAGCCGGCATCGTCGCCGGCGTCCCGGTCTTTTGTCTCCCCGGTAGCCGCGCCGCGGTCGAGACGGGCCTTACCGAACTCGTACTCCCCGAAGCGCCGCATCTAGCCGGACTGGCGACACGCCATCAGTTCGATTGACAGTCGGGGGCTTTTGCCTAATCTAAAACCCGTGTGAGGTGTCCGACTTATCCTCTGTATCTTGCACACCCCGACTTATCAACTCCAGTAGATGCGCTGTTTTGAATCCTGAAGCAGCAGCGAGCGACATCGGCTGAAAAGGTGGCGCGCACAGCAGCCTGAACGCGTACCATTCCGTTCGTTGCATGACACAGCGACGCTATATCGCTCCCCCGAGCGGGGACCGCTAGTCGGTCGCCGCGGCGTCCGGCACTGGGTCAGATTCGGCCGCCGGCTTCGTCGCACCGGCCGCCGCAACGGCGATGGCTGCGAGGACAAACGCCAGCATCACGAGCGCAACCGGGCCGACGACAGCACCGTAGCCTGCTTCCGGGTCGATGCCGAGGATGGCACCGCCGGCGAAAAGCACTGCCGCCCCTGCTGCTGCCGGTGCGGCGACCTGCTGTCGCAGACGCGGCGGCATCGGACGCCGTCCAGCCACGGCATCGAGGCTAGCATACCGACCCGAAAGCGTCGCGGCGACGAGCGCGCTCGCGAACAGAAGCGGCGCGAGCCGGACGAACCCAAGCCCTATCAGCACGACCAGATATCCGGCTCCGACGGTGCCCGCCAGCCGCGTCCGATAGCCGACGAGCAGGGCCGCTCCGACTGCTGTCTGCACAGCCGCGAAGACGACGACCCAGAACGGAAGCGTCGGCAGCACGACCGTCTCGATGGCCGTCGCGACCGGCCCGACGTGTGCGGGAACGATTGTTTCGGCGAGAAGCTCCGCCTGAGCATCAACCGACGCCCAGCCCGGAAGCCCGTTCACCCCGGCATGGTCGCGTACGAACACTTCATGCAGGAACCGATAGCCGACGAAGGCACGAACCATATCGGCGGCGACAGCGACCGGCTCGCCACCACGATAATACAGCGCGAGGCCGCCGGCAACCAGCCCCAGCATGACGGCTACTTCAAGCCCGACAAGCGCCTGCCGTGTCACCTCACGACCGGGGACCGACAGGAGATAATACACCGAGAGTACGCTGAGGGCGGCGACAGCCCCGGGCAACACGGAACGCGACGGCCGCGGCAG
This sequence comes from Natronomonas pharaonis DSM 2160, assembly GCF_000026045.1. Taxonomy (NCBI): domain Archaea; kingdom Methanobacteriati; phylum Methanobacteriota; class Halobacteria; order Halobacteriales; family Natronomonadaceae; genus Natronomonas; species Natronomonas pharaonis. The sequence continues at coordinate 511,666 of NC_007426.1, forward strand.
CACCGACAGGGTCGCGATGCGGTCCGATAGCTGCGCGAGTCGTCCGGACCGGGCCGCGATGAGGCCGTCGAGCCCGTAGTGGTGGCCGGCTCGTGTGACGAGCAGGAACGCTATCGGGACGCCAAAGAGCGGCGACGTTCTGATGGTCCCGAAGTGGAACACCGGAACGAAATACAGCAATCCCACGACCGCAGCCGGTCGGTTCCAGAACCCGACGACAAAGGCGAGTCCGACAGCCAGCTGTGCAACGACCGCAACGACGCTCCAAAAGCCGGCGTATGGCAGCACCACACCCTCCAACAGCGCGGCATACCAGCTGTACGTCCCTTCTTCAATTGCGCGTCCTGCGGCGGCGTTCGCCAGCACCTCGCCAGCGTTTTCTCCAACCCATCCCGGGTTCGGCTCAAACGGTGGCCACGCCAACTGTGGCGCACCGAGCTTCCACCAGCCACCGACGGTGAGTTCGTACAACAACAACAGCCCGACAAAGACCCGGACGCTGGCGACCCAGCCCCCGGCCCGTTGCCGGAACGAGCGTTCGTCGTCCGCTACACTGACGGCTTCAGCTATTCGATTTAACATCTAACGCAACAGTGTTGTTGGAAGTTAATAAAATACTCGAACTGTTATTATTGTCGGGTTCCAGGATGACCCGTACCGTCAGGCCAGCCGTGGTAGTTGACGCTGCCAACAAAAGACGATCTGTTGATGAGGTGGTTCAGGGTGTTACGCGAGCGTTTAGTGGGACTGGTGAACGTGCTCGCGCAGTTCGTCCGTCTCGCCGAACGATTCGTTACAGACAGCACAGGTGTCGTGATGGAGCGCAACGTGTTGGGTGACACCGGCTGCCGATTCGAACTCCGAGTCGCAGGCCGAGCAAGCGTAGCTCATTACATTAGCAACTCATGATTCGACACATAAAAAGAGTTGTTAAGAAAACCACTTCGGAACGTGATGTATTTTAATAACATCGCTCCGGGCAGATAGCATCACCTCCGATAAACGACTGAAAAAGAGCGTGTCCGCCGAACGCGTACCGGCCGTCAGAAGACTCCAGTGATGAACCCAAGCCCGACGATGACGAGCACGGCCGCAGTGAGCGTCGGCAGGTACGGGGTGTACTGCTCGATTCGCTCTCGGTGGGTCTGATAGCCCGCAATCAAAAGCAACGTCGGTACGAGAATCGCGACGATGACAGCGACCGAGTAGATGAGCATGAGTTCAAGACAAAACTCCGTGCCGGCACAGATTGCCAGCACCTGAATCGGCTCCTCGTGAGCAAAGCCCAAGACAAGCGCCGTCACGCCGAGCGTTCGGAGCCCGCGTTCGGCGTCGCTCTCGTCGAGGTGTGCGTGTCCGCCGCCGTCCGGGAGGTACGACCGGACTGTGCCGACGATATTGTCAGCACCGTGCTCGTGGTGAACGTCGCTGTGCTCGTGGCTGCCGTGGTCACCACCGTGTCCGTGGTCGTGGTCGTGATGGGCATCCTCGCCGTCGCCGTGCTCGTGGACGTGTCCGCCGCTGACGTACTCGTAGATGCCGAGCAACACGAGCAATCCCCCAGCGAGCGGCTTCATCCATGGCCCCTCTGCAAAGGAGGCAAACGCACTGAACGAGACGTACGCCGCCACGAGCGCGACGCTGCTTATCAGGTGGCCGACGCCGAGTACCAGTGCCGCAACAGTTCCGCTGACCCACTGTCGCGGCTGGTCGAGCGCGTAGACGGCCGCTATCGGCCACCCGTGGTCCGGGAGTACACCGTGTACCATCCCGAGTGCGATGACGCCGGCGACGAGCGGAGCGTCCATACCGAAACCTCCGTATTCGTTCCGTAAACGGGTTTTTACTACCGAATCGTCGATTCCGTAGTAAGCCGAACCGATATCTTCCCGGCGGCCTTAGGCCCGCGTATGCGAACGAGTCTCGCTGTCCCCGAAGAACTCCTGTCGGAATTCGACGCGACGTGGCAAAAAGAGGGCCTCGACTCGCGGTCGCGTGCCATCCGGGAAGCGATGGCGGAGTACGTCGAGCGTCACGAGGCGCTCGAAACCGCCGACGGACCGGTCGCGGGGGTCGTTGTCTTCGACTACGAACACGAGGAGGTTATCGAGAACCTCCATGGCGTCCAGCACACCTACCAGGATGTCATTGTCTCGACGAGCCACGCCCATCGGGGCGAGTGGTGTCTGGAGACGCTCTTTGTCGATGGCGACGCGGCGGCTATCCGGGAGTTGGTGTACCAGCTGAAGGATTTCGACGGCGTCCGCCGCGTTCGGACGATGGTGCTGTAGGCCGACAGCATATTGTTCTACAGAGATATAGGCAGAGTGCCTCGGGGTCGTACGGAAGACTTCGTCTTCCGTGATGACGAGACGCCTTCGGCGTCTCGAACCACTTGCCCCCGAGGTACTTCACAGATACTCCCTTCCGTCGCTACGGACGCCAATCGCGATGGTCGGCGTGCCGCTCAGCGATGGCCGCAGCGGCGGCCGTCGGGAGTCGACCCTCCTCAGTAACGATGCCGTCGACGAGCGACGCCGGGACGCGCTCGAAGGCCGGATTGTACACCGACACGTCGGCGTCACCGTCGTAGACCGCCTCCGGCGGCCCGGTTTCGATGTCGGCCGCCGTCGTCGGCGACATCTTGTCCCGCGAGCAGACGGCGAGACACTCGATGTCGGTGTCGGCGGCCGCAAGCGCCGCGGGATGGGAGCCGACCTTGTTGATGACGCTGCCGTCTGCCAGTACAGTGTCGGCACCGAAAACGACTGTCTCGATGTCAGCCGTCGACAGCGCCGCTGTGACGGCGGCGTCGGCACACACCGTAACGTCAATCCCGGCTTCGGCCAGTCGCTCGGCTGTCCCGACCCCCTCCCGTCCGGGGCGGGACTCGGCGACCACGACCCGGCTGGGTTCTGCCTCCAAAATCGCCGCCTCGACGGTTCCCGACCGCGAGAGCGTTAGCACCCGCTCGCCGAGGCTGTCGGCAGCGCGGCTGGCCGCCTCCGCGCCGGCTTCCAGCGCCGCTTCGCAGGCGTCCATCGCCGCTTGGCAGACCGCCATCGGCGTCCGGCCGGCTGCCGATAGCACTCGGCTAATGCGGTTGCGGACGACGGCCATGCTCGGCCGCGCCGCCAGCAGCGCTCGACCGGTTTCGGCGACGGCGGCGTAGTCGTCGACTTCGGCCGCCCGGTCACGGAGGGCCTCTAGCGCCCGCAACGAGAGTGCCGCCGCGCCGCGGTCGGTGTCCATCCGGACAGTCTCGACTGCCGGGCCGACCGCGCGATAGGCCGCCCAGAGCTTCGGCACCGTTTCACGGTCCCGTATCACCGGGGGCTGGAGCCACTCGACGGCCGCGACTTCCTCGTTCGGCGTCACGTCGCGGTGTTCGACAGCAAAGAGGTACGGATGAACCATCCATCGCCGGCCACATTCGTCGTCGTCGACCGTTACCGGCTCTCCACGGCGGACGAGGGTGGCTGCCGACAGCAGTCCGACTTCCTCGTCTATCTCCCAGCGGGCAGCCTCGTCGGGGTTCCCCTCGGTGTAGCCGGAGACGCCGCCCCACCGGCCGGCGTAGGTGCCGACGGCGTCGCTCCGTTCGACGAAGAGCACCTCAGTGCCGTGTCTGAGAAAGCACGTAACGACGTGCTCGGTCTCCATACCGGAGTGCCGACCCGATAACGTATCAATCCCCGGACCGTCCACCTCTGCATGGAGGTCGCGATTCTCGCCGACACGCACGTCATGTCGCGGGCCGCGGCGATTCCCGACTGGGTTACAGAGACGGTCCAAAGCGCCGACCATGTCATCCATGCTGGCGATTTCGACTCCAGGCCGGCATACGAGGAACTCGACTCGCTGGCCGCGTCGCTGACCGCCGTCGCGGGCAACATGGACCACGGGCTTGATCTGCCCACCGTCGCCACGGTCGACCTCGCCGGCGTCCGGTTTGTCGTCACGCACGGTGACGGCCCCGACGAGGGGTACAAGGAACGCCTCGCCGCCATCACCGACACCCACGCAGCGGGGACGACCGTCGGCGTGGGGGGACACACCCACCGGGTTCTCGATACCGAGGTTGACGGCTACCGGCTCTGCAACCCCGGCAGCGCAACGGCCGCATGGCCGGCCCAAGAGGAGACGATGCTGGTGGCGACCGTTGCCGGTGGCGATGTCGAGCTCGCCCTCCGGCGTGGCGACTGACGCCCCGTGGCGGTAGGTTGTCTCCCCGTGGCCGGAGACTGTCTCCGGTATCTCGGCCCTTTTTGGTCGCTCGTCGCCTCAATCCGGTATGGAGGCGCTCGCCGTAGACGGGTTGCCGGAGATACACGAGGGCGACGACCTCGCCGCCCTGCTTGAGGACCGCGTCGACTTTGCGGACGGCGACGTGCTCTGTGTCGCCAGCACCATCGTTTCGAAGGCGGAGGGACGTGCTTTCGACCGTGAGTCGTTCCCGCCGAGCGACCGTGCCAAGGCCATTGCCGACCGGCTGTCGACGATTACCGGCGAACAAAAAGACCCCCGATTTGCACAGGCAGTGCTCGAAGAAAGCGAGGAGCTGCTGACCGAATCGCCGTTTTTGCTGTCGGTGACCCGGTTCGGACATATCACGGTCAACGCCGGCATCGACCGCTCGAACGTCCCGGGGGCCGACCTGCTCCTGTTGCCCGAGGACCCGACCGCCTCAGCGGAGCGGCTCTCCTCGGCGCTTGGCGTTCCGGTGGTCGTCACCGACACGTCCGGCCGCCCGTTCCGCTACGGCCAGCGCGGCGTCGCCGTCGGCTGGGCCGGACTTCCAGCCGCTCGCGATTGGCGCGGCGAGACCGACCGGGACGGCCGCGAACTCGGCGTCACCGTGCAGGCGGTCGTTGACGAACTTGCCGCGACAGCGAACCTCGTTGCCGGCGAGGGCGACGACGGCACGCCGGCTGTCGTCGTCCGCGAGTGGTCGTTTGGCGACCACGACGGCAGCGACCTGCTGTTCCGCCGCGAGGAAGACGACATCGTCCGCGAGGCGCTCCGCCAGTGGACGTTCGACGGACATCAACAATGATTGGCATCGAACTCACCCCCGAACACCCCGTCAGTCGCATCGCCGAACTGGGCGAACAGGCCGAAGCCGAGGGCTTCGACACCGTGTTCGCCTCCTGTCACTACAACAACCGCGACCCGTTTGTCGCCTTGGACCGCATCGCCCGCCGAACCGACACGGTTCGGCTCGGCCCCGGCGTCGCCAACCCTTACGAGACCCATCCCGTCACACTCGCCTCGCGGGTGGCGACGCTCGATGAGGCCTCCGACGGTCGGGCTGTCCTCGGTGTCGGTGCCGGCGACGCTTCGACGCTGGAGAACCTCGGCTTCGAGCGCGAGCGGCCGCTACGGCGCGTGCTGGAGACGTTCAAGGTCGCTCAGGACCTCTATGCCGGCGAGCGCGTCGACCACGACGGCACGTTCCGAGCGGCCGACGCCGGCCTCAACTACGCCGATACCGTCGGCGAGGTGCCGGCCTACGTCGGCGCACAGGGTCCGCACATGATTCGCATGGCGGCCAAACACGCCGACGGCGTCCTGCTAAACGGTTCGCACCCGCGTGATTTCGAGTGGGCCGCAGACCAGGTCGACGCCGGCCTCGAGGACCGCCCGGACGAGCGCGGTTCCTTCGACTTCGCCGCCTACGCGTCCGTCTCCGTCGCCGACGACGCCGAGGCTGCCCGGGCCGCCGCTCGGCCACCGGTCGCGTTTATTGCCGCCGGCGCGGCTCCGCCGGTGCTTGACCGACACGATATCGACCACGCGGTGGCAGAGCAAATTGGAGACCACATCTCCGCCGGCGCGTTCGACGAGGCGTTCGACGCCGTGACGCCCGCGATGCTGGAGGCGTTCTGCATTGCTGGGACGCCGGAAACGGTCGGAGAACAAATCGATGACGTATTGGAATACGCTGATAGCTTCGTTGCCGGGTCGCCGCTTGGCCCGGACCTCGATGCCGCCGTCAGGCTGGCTGGTTCGGCTCTTCAGAGCCGGATAGACCGCGCTTGATCGATGCGCCGATTGCGCCGAGCGTCAACGCGCCGAACGCCACCACGGCGACGGTGATGATGATAGCGCCGCTGAGAATCATCGAAGCGACGAGCGGGTCGATGCTGGCGATTTCGGCAAACTGCTCGACTGCGCCGACCGTATTCTCCCGGAGGCCGGTCTGTATCTCGACCATACTAGGCGGATAGTCGCCCTCCTACTTGTGTGTGTCCGTCTCCCGTTCGGCGGTCTCGCCGGGCAGTTAAGTGGCTCCAACGTTCACTACTGTCGCATGCGCGAGACCTCGCTTAACGACTTCGCGGACGGTGCGGCCGATGGCTCGTCCGACGACACGGCGTCGGCCACGTACGTTTGGACGCCGTCCGACGCTGCTTGCGACGGCTGTGGTGTCTCCGTCGCCCGGCGCTGGCGTGCCGCCGACGGCCTTGTCTGTGCCGACTGCAAGGACTGGTAACCGCCCGTAGGCTCACTCGTTTTTACGGTGCCCACACCGGCGGCATCGGAACCCCTTCAGACCGCTTGTCGTCTCGACCCAGAAGACCTCGTAGTCGTGCCGACAGAGCTGCTGTTTGACTTTCGTTCGTACTGCTGTCATCAACAGTGTATCGTGTTTTGATGGACTTATGTCTTTTCCATAACGATATTTAATCTTGGATGTTTTCTTTGCTGTTGATTATCTGGCTGCCTGTAGTATATTATCTCGTCCTTTCGAACACAGGTTTTCGCACCTTCGGCGAAACGTTTTGTCACGGGCGGATGAACTGCCACCGATGCGCGCCCTCCAGTTTGCCCTCGCAGTCCTCCTTGCCGCCCCCGCCGGCGGGCTCGCCCTCGTCGGATACCTGTGGTATCGACACGCGCCACGACTGTACGCCCAGTGGCTTTTCCCCGATGGTCGGCTTCACGCCGGGCTCGTTCGTTGCGGCGTGGCGGCGGGCTGTATCGCCTTCGGCGGTGTCCTGCTTGCGCTGGCGCTGGCGCTCGGTACCGGCTCCGTCAGCCACTCCGGTGTGGTGGTGTCGCCGCAGTGTCGCTTCCGGACGGCAGCGACGGGACTCCTCATCACCGCGGTCGCCGCGTTCAGCGCCGCGGGGGTTGGTTACGTTTCCGGCGAGCGGTAGCGTCGCGGGCCACCGCTCCGACAGGACAAAGACGCCCCGCCTGCAAGACGACGGCATGCGAATCGCGGTGCCCAACAAGGGACGTCTCCATGAGCCGGCGCTCGAGCTGCTCGAACGCGCCGGGCTACACGTACAGGACGGCTCCGACCGGAAGCTCTATGCCGATACCGTCGACCCCGAGGTGTCGGTGCTTTTCGCCCGGGCGGCCGATATCCCCGAGTACGTCGCTGACGGCGCGGCGGCGCTCGGCATTACCGGACTCGACCAGGAACGCGAATCCGAGACCGACCTCGTCGACCTGCTCGATTTGGAGTTCGGAAGCTGCCGGCTCGTGCTCGCTTCGCCCGAAGACGGCGGGGTGAGCGCTCCCGAAGAACTCTCAGGCGGGACCGTCGCGACGGAATTTCCGAAGATTACCGAACGCTACTTCGAGGAGCTTGGGGTCCGGCCGGACATCGTCGAGGTCTCCGGTGCAACCGAACTGACACCCCACGTCGATATCGCCGACGCCATCGTCGACATCACCTCGACGGGAACGACGTTGCGGATGAACCGACTGGAAGTCGTCGACGAGGTGCTCGAATCGTCGGTACGGCTCTTTGCGGACCCGGCGGTTGCTGACGACCCGAAGGTAGAACAGGTCACAACGGCGTTTCGGTCGGTGCTCGATGCGGATGGCAAGCGCTATCTGATGATGAACGTCCCGGAGGACTCGCTTGACGCCGTCGAGGCGGAGATTCCCGGGATGGGTGGGCCGACCGTGATGGATGTCGCCGGTCAGGACACCGTCGCCGTACACGTCGTCGTCGACGAACGCGAGGTCTTCGAGGTCATCCCGAAGCTAAAGGCCGCCGGCGCGACGGACATTCTCGTCACCGAAATCGAACGGCTGGTGCCGTAGCCCGGCGGCCGCGCGCTTGCCGAGCGGGGTCGGGCATCGATACGATATCTCGGACGCCGCTATCCGTCGAGCAGGCCGAGCTCTTCGAGCCGCGAGACGATTTTGTCGACGGCCTCGCGGGCGTCGTCCGGCTCTTTGCCGCCGGTGATGACGAGCTTTCCGGAGCCGAAAAGCAGCGCGACAACGTCGGGGTCGTCGAGCCGGTAGACGAGACCGGGGAACTGCTCGGGCTCGTACTCGATGTTCTCGAGGCCCAGTCCGATGGCGATGGCGTTGAGGTTGAGATTCCGTCCGAGGTCCGCAGAGGTGACGATGTTCTGGACGACAATCTCGGGGTCTTCGTCGACCTGAATTTCGAGGTCACGGAGCTTGTCGAAGACGATGCGGAGCGATTCGTGGACGTCGTCTGTCGACTTTGCGCCCGTACAGACGATTTTTCCGGAGCGGAAGATGAGCGCGGCGGACTTGGGCTCCTGTGTGCGGTAGACGAGGCCGGGGAACTGCTCGGGGTCGTAGTCGGCCCCCTCCAGGTCCATCGCGACGCTCTGGAGGTCGAGTTCCTGGCCGATGCCTGTCGAGGCGACGACGTTCTCGATATTGATAGTCTCCTTGGGGTCCTGCATGTCTCGACTTAAAACACGTATTTAAGGTTTATAAATGTACGTGGTCGTTTCCGCGTCGATGCATTCGTCCGGCGACCGCGCCGCTTATTTAATCCGCGACGCCACCTGCGGACGTGTATCTGCTCGAACTGGCGGGCGACGATGCTGACCCGTTCGCGGTCTGTGAGGCGCGAACGCGCTGTTCGGCCGTCGAGCGGCTCGCGCCGGGGCTGGCGACGGCCCGGGGCGTGGATACGGCGACCGTCGGAACGCTCGCCTACACCCGGCGTGTCTGTCGGCTGGTCGGCACCTGTAGCCCCGACATCGCGGCCGCGGCGGCGACGCTCGAGGCGGCCAGCGTCGACCGGACGGGCACTGTCGCCGTCCGCGCTCGCGATGTGCGCGGCCTCGCTGACATCGACACGCAGGCCGCAGAGCGGCGGCTCGGGAGCGTCCTCGTCGACCGCGGGTTCGAGGTCGACCTTGACGCGCCGGACCACACGCTCGTGGCGCTTTTTTCGGCTGATGCCGCCGCAGTCGGTTGGCTATCGACTGAGACCACTCGCGATTTCACCGACCGCCGGCCAACCGATAAGCCGTTCTTCCAGCCCGGGAGCATGGACCCGATGGATGCCCGCGCGGTGGCGAACATCGCCGGTGCGGCCCCCAACGTGCGTATTCTCGACCCCATGTGTGGCACTGGTGGCATTCTCGTCGAAGCCGGGCTTGCCGGGGCGACCCCCGTCGGCGTCGACGCACAGCCCAAGATGGTCAGCGGCGCGCGACAGAACCTCGACCACTATCTCACGGACGGTGCCGTTCTTCGCGGTGATGCGACGCGGTTGCCGTTCGCCGACGATAGCTTCGACGGGGCCGTCTTCGATGCGCCATACGGCAGACAGTCAAAAATCGAAGGCCAGTCTTTAGCGACACTTGTCGGCGAGGCACTCGAAGAAGTCCGACGGGTCGCCGGCCGCACCGTCCTCATCGCCGACCGCCCGTGGAACGAGGCCGCCGACGCCGCGGGTTGGACGGTTGCCGAACGATTCGACCGCCGCGTCCACGGCTCCCTAACTCGATATATTCACGTCCTGCGATAGCTGACGGGCGGCTACCGGCCCAACTCGGCCAGTAGCCGGCTCAAATGTATGCGGTCGGTGTTCCCGGCGGCCATTTCGTGGTCGATTTCGCCGGCCAACTCGTAGACGCCGACGAGTTCGTCGCCGTCATAGCGGGCCCGCGCTGCCGCCAGCAGCTCCTGCAGTACGGCCGCTCCCTCGTAGCCGTCGTCGTAGAGCAGGTCGTCGAGGTCACTGCGTGCGTCCTCGAAGTCCCCGCTGTCGGCGGCCGCCAGTATCTCTTCCATTCGCTCCCGCAGGCCGATGTCGCCGAGCGCGTCGTAGGCGGCCTGCATCGTGACCTCGCCGGCCTCCTCGGCGGCTGTCTGCGCCCCGAGGATGGCCTTCCGGAGGTCCCCGTCACCGTATCCGGCGACGTATTCGAGGCCGTCGGCGTCGTACTCGACCCCTTCTGCCTCGACGATGGATTCGAGCACGGAGACGGTCTCTTCGTGGGACGGCGCCCGGACCGGGACCGGGAAACAGCGCGACTCTATCGGCGCGATGAGCTTTGAGGGCTGCCGGGTCGCGATGACGAACTGTGTGGCCTCGTAGTGCTTTTCCATCACCCGCCGCAGCGCCTGCTGGAAGTCCTCGCGTATCGCTTCGGCGTTATCAAGCAGGATGGTCCGGAACGACCCCGAGACCGGCTGATAGGCGGCCTGTTCTTTCAGCACGTGGCTTATCATGTCTCGCTTGGAGAGTCCTGACCGGCCTTCGAGAAACTGCGAGAATCGGTCGTCGTTTCTGATTTCTTTTTTCGTCCGGTCGAAGAAGTCGGCGACGTTGATGACCACAAAATCGTTGTCGGGGTCCTCGTGGGTCGCCGCCGCCAGCGCACGCACCGCCGCTGTCTTGCCGGCCCCTCGCGGGCCGAAGACGACGAGGTTCATCGGCTCGGCGACGGCGCGGTCGAGATGGTCGCGGACCTCCGGCTGCGGGAGGGCTTCAAGCGCCGGGGCGTGTGTCTCCGTCCACAGCGGCGCGTCCATACAGGTGTCTGTGGCCCGCCCCGGCAAAAGCCCTCCTCTCTGTCGGCAGCGACCCGCGCTGGCCGCCGAACCGGAACGGCAAAGAGACTGCGGACGCAAGTGCCGGATTAATACCGATGCGCTCCAGACGAACCGTGCTCGGGGCCGCCGCTGTCCTTGCGTCCGGCTTCGCCGGCTGTTTTAGTACTGAGGCTCCGGACGACCAAGAGCCCGAACGGACCCCCGACCGCAACAGCGAGCCGGTGTATGTCCTCCGCGCCGCATTCGCTTACCAGTCGGACGACCTTGAGCCGGTGCTTTCGACTGACGACGACGCTGTCGCTGATTTCGAGACGCTCTATTCGCTCATCATCGCTGTGATGGACGAACACGGAACCGTCGCCGAAGAAATAACTGCGGCCGAAGCAGAGCGGTTCAAAGACCTCACCGAAGGGCTCGAATATCACGGCGCTGGAAACCCGCCCGGCTATTATATCGACCACGAGGGGACGCTTATTTCCGTCAGCTATGATGAGCGGTAGCCCCCGCTGTCCCCGCACACATAGCCTGCCGTCCGGCGGAACCGACAAGGTTTAGTAGGCAAACCCGCTTGCTACGAATGCAGTCCCGTGGGGTAGCGGCCAATCCTTCGAGCTTCTGGGGCTCGAGACGGAAGTTCGAATCTTCCCGGGACTACTTCTCTCCGACACAGACTGTACAGCCGCCGGACCGTGGCTCCTATATCCGCCGCCTGCGGACTGTCGGATAATGACTGACAGCCCTGCCTCCCCGTCGTCGACGCGCCGCCGTCTGCTTTCGGCTGCCGGTGTGGCAGTGACGGCGGGGCTTGCGGGCTGTACGGGACTCGGCTACGCCTACCGCCGCGACCAGTCCGCGTTCGACCCGGCGCTGGTGCCCTACAACGAGACCTACCCGGACGACGACGGTGTCACGATGTTCCGGCAGGGGCTCCGGCGACTCGGCTACTACCCCGACGCGACTGTCCCGGATACCGTTTCGGTCGCGTGGGAACGGCCGATAAACGAGGTTGGACACACCGCCGCCAAGGCGAGCCCGCGGCCCACCCCGGACGGCGAAACGGTGCTGATTCCGGCCGACACCGGCGAGCTACACGCCCTGACGCCAGCGGGCGAGGAGCGCTGGAGCGTCCAGACGGATGCGACGAACCTCGGCTTCCACGGAACGCCGCTTGTCGTCGACGGAACCGCCTACATCGGCGGCTACGATGGTGCGATGTACGCCTTCGATGTCGACTCCGGCCAGCGGCGCTGGAAAACCTCCCGTTGGCGGCTACGTGGGGCTATCGCCATCGGGTCGAGTCCGGCTTACTGGGACGGCGTTATCTACGTTGTCGCGGAGTACAACCACCCGTGGCAACAGCCGTCCGGAACGATGTGGGCGCTCGATGCCGAGACGGGTCGGCCGTTGTGGCACGACAGCCGCCTGTGGGGGATGCCACATCCCTCGACGGCCATCGACCCCGCAACCGAGCGCCTCATTACCGGCTCCAACGACGGCGTCTGTTACTGCTGGGAGTTTCCGTCGATGGCGTTCGAGTGGTCCTTTCAGACCGACGGCGAAATCAAGGGCACCATACCCACCTACGACGGCGGCGCGTTCGTCGGTTCGTGGGACGGCCACCTCTATCGGCTCGACCTCGAAGACGGCACCGAAGAGTGGCGCTTCGAGACAGGGCGCGTCGTGATGTCCAACCCGGGCATCGGTCCCGACGAAGGGGTCGTCTATTTCGGCAGCGACGACAACCGCGTGTACGCCCTTGACGCCGACAGCGGCGAGGAGCTATGGTCGACGAACGTCGGCGGCAACGTCATCGGCTCGCTGTCGGTAACGCAGGAGACGGTACTCGTCGGCTCCTACGATGGCCACCTGTATGCCTTGCGACGCGATACCGGCGAACGCCGGTGGCGACATCCCTGTCGCGGCCACGTCACAAGCGAGGCCGTTCCGCACGACGGCCGCATCTTCGTCGCCGAGCGGGGGGTCTTCGAGAATTACTGGGACGACGACGAGCCGACGACGTTCGTCGAGCCCGGCCACGCCTACGCGCTCGTCGGCGAGTAACACCGGCTGACAAATTTTGCGGATACCGAATCGGTGGACTCAGCGGCACGAGCCGTGCGTTTCAAATCGTATGCGAACACACAGGCCCGTATGTCAGCCTCAGAGCTCGCGGCGCAGATCGAAGCGGCCCTTTCGGTCGACCGGGAGGAGTTCGCGTCGCGGGTTGAAGCGGAAAAAGAGGTGTTGCGTGGGGAAATCGAGGACGGGACCTTCGACAACCCGCAGGCTATCGTCGGTCTCGAATACGAGTTCTACGCTGTTGACGCCGAGACGGACGCACTGATGCGGGTGCCGCGCCGGCTGCTGGAGTACATCGGCTTCGAAAAGGAGCTTGGCCTCCACAATGCCGAACTGTCGACGACGCCGCAGCCACTTTCCGAGTACGGCCTCCGGGCACAGGAGGCCGAGGTCCAAGCGAAGCTCGATGCTGCCGAGACAGAGGTCAACCGTGAGGGGATGGCGCTTGTCAGCGACGGCCTGTGGACGGTCCCGCCCGTCGGCGAGACGGCAGCGGCGTATCTCACAGACAGCATCGAGGAAGACGGAATGCGAATGGCCGCGAACATGTCGCGTGCGGTGCGCTATCACGCGATGGCGAACACTGAATACGCCCCCGAACTCCAGCTTGACGCGCCACACGTTTCGCTGTCGTCGGAGACGGTGATGCCCGAAAGCCTCATCACCTCGATACAGCCGCACTACCAGGTCCCACACGCCCACGACCTGCCGACGTACTTCCGGTATGCGCTCCGCGTTGCCGGCCCGCTCTTGGCGGTCGCGGTCAACTCGCCGTTCTTCCCGCCGGACCTGTACGACGCCGACGGCGAAACCGTCCTCGACGACTGCTGGATGGAGAACCGCGTCCCCGTCTTCGAGTCGGTGCTCAACCCCGCCGACGAGCGAAAGGTCTCCTTCCCGAAGGATATCGACAGCGTCGACGAGGCGCTGGACCGCATCGCCGCCGACGAGACGGTCGTCCCCGCGGATGTCGACCCCGAGGGGCGGTTCGACGACGAATTCGCTCACTTCCGGCACAAACACGGCAGCTTCTGGCGGTGGGTCCGGCCGGTCTTCGGTGGGCCGACCCGGACGAGCGCCAACGCCCGCATCGAGTTCCGGCCGCTTCCCGGCCAGCCGACCGTCCGGGATACGATTTCGCTGCTGGCGGTGTTTGCCGGCCTCATGGAGAGCCTGCCGCGCAGGGAACATCCCATCTACCATCAGGACTGGGCGACCGCCGAAGAGAACTTCTACCGCGCCGTCCGGGACGGGCTGGCGGCCGACATTCGGTGGCGGACCGCCGACGGCACGGAGACAACCGACACCGAGGAGCTGTACGCCGAGCTCTTCGAAATCGCCCGGGACGGCCTCGAACTTCGGGGACTCGATGCCGAGGCGTCGAACCGCTATATTCAGCCGCTCCGCGAGCGCGTCGACCGGCGGGTGACGCCCGCCCGCTGGAAGTACGAACACGTCGCCGACGCCGTCGCTGACGGGGAGCCGTTCGCACAGGCCGTCTGGGGGATGCAGGCCGAATATATCGAGAACCAGTCGGAGACGCTCATCGAGGGCGCGTTTGTCGACTGGCTCTACTGACGCGACAGCCTCCCGGTCGCCCGTCAGACCAGCACTTCGACCGCGTAGCCGGCGTCTTCCAGCGCGTCGAGCAGCTCTACGACGTGGTCGTGGCCCCGCGTTTCGAGGTCGAGTTCGACCTCCGCGGCGTTCATGGCAATGTCTTTCGAGGCGCGGTCGTGTTCGATGGCGTAGATGTTTGTCCGGTGGTCGACGAGCAACCCCACAAGCTCCTGTAGCGCACCGGGACGGTCTTTCAGCACGGTCTTGATACGCAGGAACCGGCCGCGTTCGACGAGCCCGCGGGTAATCACTGTCGTTAGCACGTTGAGGTCGATGTTACCGCCACACAGCGCGGGAACGATGGTCTCGTCGTCCGCATAGTCGAAGCGCCGCTCTAGGATTGCTGCCAGCGGTACTGCGCCCGCCCCCTCGACGAGCGTCTTGGACCGCTCTAACAGAGCCGTCAACGCGTGGGCGATTTCGTCATCGGAGACCGTAACGACCTCGTCGACCCGCTCGGCGATGACATCGAAGGTGCGGTCGCCGACCTTCCGGGTCGCGATGCCGTCCGCGATGGTGTCGACCGCGTCCCGCTCGACGACCTCGCCCTTTTCGAGGGAGTCGGCGGCGCTTGCCGCGCCTTCGGCCTGCACGCCGACGACGCGGGCGTCGGTCTGTTCTTTGACCGCTGTCGCTACCCCCGCGATGAGTCCGCCGCCGCCGATAGGGACGACGACGGTCTCGACGTCGGGGCACTGCTCGACGATTTCGAGGCCGATAGTTCCCTGTCCGGCCATCACTGCCGGGTCGTCAAAGGCGTGAACGAACGTCCGACCCTCTTCGCGTTCGATTTCGTGTGCGCGTTCGGCGGCGGCGTCGTAGTCGATGCCGTGGAGCCGCACCTCCGCGCCGTAGGAGCGCGTGGCGTTGATTTTCGATATCGGCGCGTGTTCGGGCATCACGATGACGGCGTCGACGCCCGCCTTCGAGGCCGCCAGCGCGACACCTTGGGCGTGGTTGCCGGCGCTGGCAGCGACGACGCCGGCTTCGCGGTCGGCCGCTTCGAGCAACGCGACCTTGTTCGTCGCGCCGCGAATCTTGAACGACCCGGTCCGCTGGAAGTTCTCCAGTTTCAGCCGCACGTCAGCACCGGTGCGCTTCGAGAACGTCGTCGAGTGTTCCAGCGGCGTCTGTCGGGCCGTCTCCGCCACACGGGGTCGCGCCGCGGTCACGTCGGCGAGTTCGAGCATACCGTCTCTATTCGGGGTAGTACGGTATGCCTTCCGACGTGTGTCGCTGTCGCTTTTGGACTCGTACAGAAAGGGGAAGGAGCGTGTGCATCTACGTCTGCGGCAGCGAGCATGATAAAACCCGCGTATGCGCGGTGAAAGTGAAACTGACAGACGGCAGCGGGGTGAAACTGTTGTCTGACGGTCGTTCGACGAACGGCCGACGCGCAGCGAAAAGAGCGTAACGGCCAGCGGAGCCTACTCGACCGGGATGCTGTGGCCGTCGGTGTCGGCGTCGACCTTCGGCAGCGTGACCGTCAACACGCCGTTCCGATACGTCGCCTCACAGGCCGTCTCATCGACGGCTTCGGGCAGCCGCACCGAACGGCTCACGCTCTGCTGGCTGCGCTCTCGTCGGAGATACCGGCTTCCATCCCCGTCGGTTTCCTCGTCGGCCGCAACGTTGGATTCGGTCTTTGTCGCCGAAATCGTCAGCGTCTCTCCGGCGAGTTCGACGTCGATGTCGCCTTCGTCGAAGCCCGGTACGTCGACCGTCACAACGTAGGCGTCGCCGCGGTCCTCAAGGTCGACCGGGGCCGACCCACCGAGTAGCTCGTCGTCGAGCGGTTCGAGCTGGCTGCTCATCCGGTCGAACATCCGTTCGAGCTCCTCGAATGGGTTCCGTGTCATAGCACGTTCCAGTAGTACGTGGCTGAACTAAAGCGTTACCCGGGAGACAGCCGGGCAGAAACGGGTGGTCGGGCTACAGGTCCGCCGCGTCGAATCGCAGGTAGCCGACCGCCAGCGGGACGGCTATCCAGACGACCATGATGACGAAGCCGAACCAGTCCTGTGCGTAAAACGGGAGTTCGGCCATCGTTTCCTGTGCCTCTTGGCTGTCATCGAGCAGTCGGACAACCCACAGGGTTCCCTGCTGATAGGCGGTCGTCGGGTCGACAATAAACAGGAAGTTCGCGAGGTTCTGAATCCACTCGGGGAACTGCTCGCCACCTTCGGGGAACGAAAACCCGTTGAGTGCGTAGGCGAGCCCCTGTACAAGCACGCCCCAGAGGAACTGGAAGACGACAAAGAGCCCGAATGCGCCGTAGGCGGCCCGGGACGTTGAGGCGGTAAACGCCGAGACGCCAACCGTGATTGCGACAAACACCAGCGCAAACAGCAGGGAGACGGCGACGAAGACGAGATACTCCAGCACGGAGAACGCATCGGCCAGTACGGCGGTGACGACGAGGCCGACCGCAAAGCCGACAAGCAGCGCGACGCCGACAACGGCGCTCCGGCCGACGAACTTTCCGGCGACGATATCGCGGCGGCTGTTCGGCAGCGACAACAGGAGCTTGAGGCTCCCGCTGTCGCGTTCGCCCGCCAACGACCGGTAGGACGCTGCGATGGCGACAATCGGAATAAACACCGCCGTTGCGGAAACGAGCCCCGCAATCAGCAGCCCGGTCGTCACCTCGCCGGTCAGAGCGGCCTGCTGTGGCGGGTCGATTTCACTCACCACGTAGGCAGCCCCGGCCGCAAACACCGCAAACAGTACCGTCAGGACAACAAGCAGCCGGGAGCGTATCGCATCCCGGAAATCCTTCTCGGCGACGGCCATCCAGCTCATCGCTGTCCCTCCGTGTAGGCCGCAAACAGCTCCTCCAGCGAGGCTTCTTCAGTCGAGAAGTCCTCGACGGTCGCTCCTGCCGCTTCGAGTTCGCTGACAACGGCCGTCTTTACCCCGTCCTCGCAGTTGACCCGAAGTGTCGTCCCGTCGATTGCGATATTCCCGACGCCATCGAGGCTGCTGAGCCGGTCCTCGGTGCCGTCCGGGACCGTGTCGACTTCGACGACGAGCGTCGAGCCGTCGCCGACGGCGTCTCGGAGGCCGCTGATGCTGTCGGTGGCGACGACCTCGCCGTTCCGAATAATGCCGACACGGTCACAGACGGCCTCGACCTGTCCGAGAATGTGGCTCGAAAAGAAGACGGTCGCGCCGTTTTCGGCCTCGTCTTCGACGATTTCGCGCAGTTCGCGTGCGCCGTTGGGGTCCAGCCCCGAGGACGGCTCGTCGAGTACGAGCAGGTCCGGGTCGCCAGCCAGCGCCATCGCAAGCGCGAGCCGCTGTCGCATCCCCGTCGAGAAGCCGCCCGCTTTCCGACCGGCATCGTCTTCGAGGCCGACCCGTTCGAGCAACGCTTCGGGGTCGTCGTCGGCGTCCTTCGAATCGACCGCGAAGGCGACGTGCTCCCGCGCCGAGAGCCGGTCGTAGACGCTGAACCCTTCGGGAAGCACGCCGGTTCGTTCCCGCACCGCGACGCTTTCCTCGCCCGCGTCGTACCCGAGGACGCGCACCGACCCGGCGTCGGGGCGGACGAAATCTAACAGGATGTTGATTGTCGTCGACTTTCCGGCCCCGTTAGGGCCGAGAAAGCCGAAGATTTCGCCCTCCTCGACTTCGAGGTCGACGCCGGAAAGCGCCTGTACGTCGCCGTAGGCCTTTTCGACGCCGTCGAGTTCGATGGCGGCCATGTTGGTGTCGGCTTTTTGCCCGACGGAATATAGGCCTTGAGGCTCGCAGCCGGTCTAGACAGTTTCGTCGGGGTCGTGGTTCTCGCGGACGCGCTGTACTTCCTCGGCGTATCGTTGCTGTGTCGCCTCGTCGCGGACCGCATCCAGCTTTTCGGGGTCGACTTCGATGGCGGCTGTGACGTCTTTTTTCCGAAGCAACTGAACACTGAGATGCTTGACCCGACAGCGGCTCCCGTCAGGCGTCGCATACACCAACTCGACGAGCGACTCGTCGCCGTACTCGCGTTCGACGAGCCACAGGCGTTCGGTGTCGGTCATTGTCCGTGCTGGGGCTGCCGGCCGCTTGTACGTGCCGCTTGCGACACGTCACGCTGATTGGCGCTCGACCCCAACCTGATGCTATGGATGCGAGCGCGGTTCGGAAGCGGGCCGCCGAACTACCGGCCGAGCCCGGCGTCTACCAGTTCGAGGCCGGCGAGTCGGTACTGTACGTCGGCAAGGCCGTCGACCTCCGCGAGCGGGTTCGCTCCTACGTTGCCCCCCGGAGCGACCGCATTCGGCGGATGGTTGAGGCGGCTGCGGCCGTCGACTTCGCAGTCACGGATACGGAGACACAGGCGCTGTTGCTGGAGGCAAACCTCATCAAGCGCCACCAGCCGCGATACAACGTCCGGCTGAAGGACGACAAGTCGTATCCGCTCGTCCAGTTGACGGCCCACGAGGCCCCGCGCATCGAGATTACGCGGACGCCCGACGAGGCTGCGACCGTCTTCGGCCCCTACACAGACAAATCACGGGTCGAAACCGTCGTCAAGGCGCTCCGGGAGACCTACGAGCTTCGGGGGTGTTCCGACCACAAGTACGAGGGCCGCGACCGGCCGTGTCTCGATTACGAACTCGGACTGTGTTCTGCTCCCTGTACCGGCGAAATCGACACTGACGCCTACGCCGAGGACGTCGAATCCGCGCGTCGCTTTTTTGACGGTGAGACGGGCGTCCTTGCCGAACCGCTCCGCCGGGAGATGGAGACAGCCGCGGCGTCGCAGGCGTTCGAGCGGGCCGCCTCGCTCCGGGACCGACTGGAGGCCGTCGAGACGTTCCACGAAGGAGGCAGCGAAGCCGTCTCCGGCCGCGGCGGTCGCCGCCTCGATGTCCTCGGGGTTGCCGTCGAAGGCGAGTCGGCGACCGTCGCCCGCCTCCGCAGCGAGGACGGCAAGCTCGTCGAACGGGACCGACATCGGGTGGATGCGCCAGCCGACGCCGAGTCGGTGCCGTCCGTGCTCGCGGCGTTCATCCCGCAGTTCTACGCCGAACGGTCGCTTCCCGATGTGCTGCTGTTGTCCGAGCGATACGACGACGAGGAACTGGACCAGTGGCTCCACGCCGAGGGTGTCGATATCCGTGTTCCCGGTGCGGGCCGGGCGGCAACGCTCGTCGAGTTAGCGCTGAAGAACGCCCGGCGGACGACCGCGGAGGCCGACGGCCCGACGGCACTGGCCCGGCGGCTCGGTATCGACCGCCCGGAACGCATCGAGGGCTTCGACGTGAGCCACGCCGGCGGGAAAGACGCCGTCGGGAGCAACGTCGTCTTCGTCGACGGGAGCCCCGAAACGGCCGACTACCGGCGGCGCTCGCTCGACGATGAGAACGACGACTACGCGAACATGCGGCGGCTGGTCCGGTGGCGGGCGACCCGCGCCGTCGAGGGCCGCGACGACCGTCCGACGCCCGACCTATTGCTTATCGACGGCGGCGACGGCCAGCTCGGGGCGGCACAGGACGCCCTCGCCGAGACGGGCTGGGACGTGCCCGCCATCGCTCTCGCGAAAGCCGACGAACTCGTTGTCACGTCTGACGGCGTTGCTGACTGGGATGACGGGCCTGCCCTGCGGCTGCTCCAACGCGTCCGTGACGAGGCCCACCGCTTTGCGGTCCAGTATCACCAGCAGGTGCGCGATGCGGTGTCGACACCGCTGGATTCGGTGCCCGGCGTCGGCCCCGAACTCCGAGAGCGGCTGCTCAAGCGGTTCGGCACTGTCGACGGCGTCCGGTCAGCGTCTCGCGAGGAACTCGAACGCGTCGACGGCGTCGGCGAGGACACCGCCGCGGCTATCGACGCCGCGCTGTAGCGCTACCGCCGCACCGCGAGCACCGACAGGTCCGAAAAGGCCGTCTCCGCTCGCGTCTCGATGTCGGCCGCAAGCGACGAAAGCGACGTCTTCGTGACGGCCTCGTCCTCGTGGGTCAGCCGCTCGAAGACGAGCGCCTCACAGTCCGGCGCGCCGGCCGCACGCAGCCGATGGGCGATTCGCTCGGGCATCCAGTCGAACGGCCGCGGCAACACGAGCAGGTTGCGGTCGCCCACGTCCCGCTCCAGCCGCCGAAGGTCGGCTTCGATGGGGCCGCTCTTGTGAAGCGTTACGAATGTCGTCTCCTCCATCGGCGTCCGGGCTCGGGAGGCCGCGACCTGTAGCGATGAAATCCCCGGAATGACTTCGACGGGGCTGTCGACGGCCGCTTCGACCTTCCCGACGAACTGGTACCCGGAGTGGTTCGGGTCGCCCATCAGCACCGCCGTCCCGCGGTCGCCGTCCGCGATGCGCTCGCTGAACTGTGCCAGCACCGCCGGCTCGTCGTCGTAGCCGCAGGTCAGCGCGTCGCCGGTGAGCTCCTCGCTGACGAAGTCGACGACCGTCTCGAAGCCGACGACGACATCGGCCTCGCGTATCGCCCGCGCGCCGCGGCGCGTGAGATACTCGGTCGTCCCGGGACCGATACCGACCGCATACACCGGCTCGCCGGCCTCGCTTTCGGGAGTGCTGGCTGCGGCTGCGGCCGGTTCGTCGGGAAACTCGACCGGGTCGGTCACAGCTCCACCTCGCCGTCTCTGGCGTCGCTTGCGACGTGAATCAGCTCGTTTGTCAGCCCCGCTGCCAGTCCGCTGCCGCCGCGTCGGCCGACGTTCGTGACCGTGGGGACGCCGTGTTCGGCACAGACCGCACGGAGCCGCTTGCGACTCTCTGCGGCCTTGACGAAGCCAACCGGCGTTGCGACGACGACGGCCGGTCGGGTGCCCTGCTCGATGCAGTCGGCAAGCGCTAGCGCTGCCGTCGGTGCGTTGCCGATTGTTGCGATGGCGTCGTCGTAAACGCCGTCGCTATCCAGCTCTAGCACCGAGGCCGCTGTCCGTGTCATCCCCGTCTCGGCGGCCAGTTCCGCGCCGTTGCCGATTGCCTTCCGTACCGGGCAGTTGTGGCCCCGTCCGGTGATTCCCTCCTTGACCATCGTGATGTCGGTGACGATGGGCCGCTCGTCAAGCACCGCCCGCGCGCCGTTGCGTACCGGCTCGCTTTCGTCCGTGCCGGTAAACCGCATGAGGTGCTGGAACTCGGGGTCGCCGGTCGCATGGACCGACTTCGCCCGCATCCGGTCGGCGAGCGTCTCCTGTGGGACGAGGTCGTGGACGCGGTCCATGCTCGTCTCGGCGATATCCATCGCTTCCGATGTCGTCGCCCCGAGGTCAGCGTACTCCTCGAACGTCTCGTCAGTCGTCATCGCTTGTCACCTCCTCGCCGCTATCGGCGGTTGCCCTCGCTTCGAGGTCACCGTCGACCTGCAGATTGAGGTCCGTGAGACGCGACTCGATGTCGTCTTCGGCATCCCAGAGGCCGCGTTCGATGGCCTCAAGCAGCGTATCCGTAATCGACTCCAGCGCCCACGGGTTGACATCCCGAAGCCACTCTTGGCGGTCCGCATCGAGGGCGTAGGCCTCGGCGACTTCGCGCCACAGGGTGTCGCTGACGACGCCGGTCGTCGCATCCCAGCCGAGCGTCACGTCGACGGTCTTCGAGAGGTCGCCAGCGCCCTTGTAGCCGTGGTCCTCCATCGAGTCGAGCCACTCAGGATTGAGCACGCGCGCCCGCATCGCCTTCCGGACCTTCTCTTCGTTCGTGTAGACATCGACGTTGTCCGGGTCCGAGGAGTCACCGACGTAGGAGGCCGGCTCCTCGCCGGCCACCTCCGAGACAGCGGTGATAAAGCCGCCGTGGAAAGCATACCAGTCCGAGGAGTCGAACTCGTCTTGTTCCATCGTGTCCTCGATTTTGACCGTCGCCTCGACGCTGCCGAGACGGCGGCGGAAGGCGTCGTGGTCTTCGCTGACGCGGCCGCGGGAGCCGAGCGCGTAGCCCCCCCACTGGACGTACACCTCCGCGAGGTCGGCGCGGTCCTCCCAGTTGCCTTCGTCGACGGCCTTGTTCGTGCCCGCTCCGTAGCCGCCCGGCTTGGTGGTAAAGACCCGCGGCAGGGCGGCCTCACGGGCCGCATCGGGGTCGAGCCCGTCGGCTTCGAGCGATTCGGCCTCCTCCTCGACGTGCTTTTTGACGAAGTTGTCCTCGTGGCTCTCGTCGAGGTCGGCGACGGCTTCAACGGCGTCGTGGATGACGCCCGCGGCCTGTGGGAAGGCGTCTCTGAAAAGCCCGGAGACGCGCGTCGTCGCGTCAACGCGCGGGCGACCGAGCTCGTCGAGCGGTATCGGCTCGACATCGTCGATTCGTCCGGCGTCAGTCCAAACCGGACGGACGCCCATCAGTGCCAGCACCTGTGCGATGGTTTCGCCGCGGGTCCGGACTGTCGGCGTCCCCCACGCGACGACGCCGACCTCCTCCGGGTAGTCGCCGTGCTCGTCGTGGTGTCGCGCGAGGGTTCCGTCGGCGACCTCCTTGCCGACCTCCCAGGCGGATTTCGCGGGGACCTTCCGGGGGTCGAGCGTGTAGAAGTTCCGGCCCGTCGGCAGCAGGTCGACACCACCGCGGGTCGGCGCGCCGGAGCCGCCCGGCGGGACGTATTCGCCGGCGAGCGCGTCGGCCGTCTGTGATATCTCGGCTTCGGCTCCGAACACCCGCGGTGCAGCCTCCTCACAGATGTAGGCCAGCACCTCCCGGAGGTCGTCGTGTGCGCCGCCGGCGACGCGGGCGTCACCGAGCGGCTCGATATCGACGACAAGCAGGTTCATCGTCACCTCGTCGTCGGGGCCGGCATCGGGTTCGGCTTCGGGCACGTCGAACCCGTGGTCCGCAAGCGTCTCGACCAACTCGACGCTGGTCTCGTAAACCGCGTCAGCAGCCTGTGAGTAGGTCATCCCGAGCGTCTCGTCGTACTCGCCGGGGGAGTCGAGCATCCGCTCGTAGTCGACACCTAACACGCCGGCGACGGACGCCCGAAGCGATGGCGCGCCGGGGTTTTCCAGCCGCGTCAGCGCGATGAGGTACTCGACCAGTGTCTCGCCTTCGGGCGGTTCGCCCATCGTGTGGAGCCCCTTCCGAATCTGGGTGGTCTTGACGTCGGTCAGATAGCTGTGGACCCGCTCTACGAGTTCGTCGATGTCGACTTCGTCGCCGTCGACATCGCCTTCGGCGAGCGTCGTCCCGGCTTCAGCCGGCCCGCGAACGTCCGCAGCCTCGTCGATTTCGCCCGCGATGCCGAGTTCGACGGCCAAATCGAGTGCTTCGATTTTCTCCCGCAACAACCGCTCGACGGTCTCGCCGGCTTCGCTGCCGGCCTCCCGGTACTGGTCGGCCAGTTCCTCCAGTTCGGCCAACTCGTCGTAGGTGCCGGCGTTTGCCATCGGCGGCGTCAGGTAGTCGACGACGGTGGCATAGGAGCGGCGCTTTGCCTGTGTCCCCTCGCCGGGATTGTTGATGATGTACGGGTAGACGTTCGGCAGGTCCGCCACGAGGGCGTCCGGCGCGCTCTCGGCGTCGAGGCCGACGGTTTTGCCCGGAAGCCACTCCAGCGACCCGTGGGTGCCGAGGTGGACGACGGCGTCGGCCTCGAAGCTGTTCCGCAGCCACGCATAGAAGGCGTAGTAGTCGTGCGGCGGCTGCAGGTCAGAATCGTGATAGACCTTTTCGGGGTCCATCCCGAACCCGCGCGGCGGCTGGACGGTCACCAGCACGTTTCCGAACTCCGCGCCGGGGATGGCGAACGGTCGTTCCGGCGGCTCGCCCCACTCGTCGACGACGTTGTCGCGGAACGCGGGGTCGGCGTCGGCCCACCAGTCCCCGTACTGCTCGGGCGAGACGACATCGACCGATAGCTCCCGAACGTCGTCCGGAGCGACCCAGCGGTCATCGAGCGTCAACTGCGAGGTCAGCGTCTCGATGAGCGATTGGCCGGAGTCGGGGAGCCGCCCGCCGAGGTCGTACCCACGGTCCCGGAGCGTCTCAAGCAGGTTGACCGTCGAAGCCGGCGAGTCGAGGCCGAATGCCGTTCCGATGCCGTCGTCGCTCGGTGGGTAGTTGTGGAGGACGACGGCGACCCGCTTTGCATCGTTTGGCGTATAGCGAAGCGTCGCCCAGTTGACCGCCAGCGACGCCGCGTGCTCGATACGGTCTTCGATGGGGAAATGCTGTTTCGGCGCGGTGCCGAGCCCCGCGTCGTCGTCGGTGCGTTCCTTACCGGAGATGGGATGGGTGATGACGTTGCCGTCGAACTCCGGGAGCGCAACCGACAGGGCGAGTTCGAAGCCCATCACGCCGGTGTCGCTGGATTGATACCGCGAGCGGGACCGCATCGTCGTCACCGTCTGGATGACGGGGACCCCGAGACGGTCGAGGAAGACTTCCTCGGCGTCTGCACCCTCGTCGTCGGCGTCGCGGCCGCGTTCGGACATCGACAGCGAAAACATGAACGATGAACAGACCGCATCGACCAGCGGCTCGCCGTCCGAATCGGTCAACCAGTTGTCGACGACCCATTCGGCGTCGCCGGCCCGCGCGTCCGGGTCGGTTCCCTCCTCGCTGCTGTCGGTGACCGGGTTACAGAAGACCGGCAGCGCATCGGCCCCTTCGGCCTCGATGGCCCGGACCAGCGCGTCGACGTACCGGGTGTTTTCGTGTGTCCAGTGGGACTCGTAGAACCAGACGGCGACCGTCGGGCGGTCGGGGTCGAGCGTCGCTCGCAGCTCCTCGTAGGACACACCGGGGTGGTCAGGATGGTAGACCCCTTCCGTCGGAAGTTCGACCGGCGGGTCGTAGCTCGGTTCGACAGCGGTAAAGCGGTCTGTGAGATATCGGACAGCGTTGGCGAGGTTGGCGCTGCCGCCCTTCTCCAGATACTCACAGACGGTGTCCCGGACACTGCCCGGAACCGTCGTATCCTCGACGGCGAAGGCGTCGCCGGTCGCCTTCACGATGACGGGGACGCCGGCCTCATAACAGCGGTCGATGGCCCGGTCGTAGCCCGGCATGCTGTCTTCGCCGCCGTGGAGCCAGAGGACGACGACATCGCAGTCGGTCAGTTCGTCGCAGAACGCCTCGACGGCTTCGGGGTCGTCGAGGTCGCTCTCCGAACGGACGACGAGGTCCGTCTCGACCTCGCCGGCGGCGCGAGCGAGCGCGCCCAATTCGTTCTCGGTTGCGGTGTAGAGTCCGACGCGTGGCATAATGTTGATAAACTCCGGTTGTTCTAATACAACCGTGATTGACAACGGGGACGGCAAAAGCGTTTCCACGCCGTTCGGCGCGGTGGTCGGACAGGAGCGGCTCAAGCGGGCGCTGTTGACCGTCGCGACCGACGACGGGCTGGGGGGGCTGTTGGTCGCCGGCGAAAAGGGGACGGCCAAGTCGACGCTCGTCCGCGGACTCGCGGACCTGCTCCCCGACCAGCGTGTCATCGCCGATTGCCCGTACCGCTGTCCGCCGGACGACCCTGACAGCCAATGTGCCGACTGCCGGGAGCGAACGGACCCACCGGTCGAGACCCGGCCGGTACCGCTCGTGACGCTGCCGCTGGGAGCGACCCGCGAGCGGGTCGTCGGGACGCTTTCAGTGTCGGACGCGCTGTCCGGCGAGGCGAACTTCGAGCCGGGACTGCTCGCTCGTGCCAACCGCGGCATCCTCTATGTCGACGAGGTCAACCTTCTCGATGACCACCTCGTCGACGTACTGCTCGATGCGGCCGCGTCCGGCGAAAACCGGGTCGAACGCGACGGCGTTAGTGTCACCCACCCCGCTGCGTTCACCCTTGTCGGGACGATGAACCCCGAGGAGGGCGACCTCCGGCCACAGCTCCGTGACCGCTTTGCCCTCTCGGTCGAGGTTGCCGGCGAGACCGACATCGAAGACCGGGTCGCCATCATCGACGGCGCACTCGGCAAAGCGGAGCCGGACGACGACACCGACAGCTACCGAAAGCGGCTACAGGCGGCCCGCTCGCTGCTTCCGTCGGTCGAGTTGACCGACGAACAAAAGCGGGACATCGCCGACCTCTGTCTCGACGCCGGCGTCGACGGCCACCGTGCCGACATCGCGACCGCCCGCGCCGCCCGCGCGCTTGCGGCCCTTGACGGCCGGCCGACGGTCACTGACGGTGACCTACAGCAGGCCGCGGCGTTTGCGCTTGCCCACCGGATGCGGTCGACCCCGTTCGAGGACGCTCCCGACGCCGACTCCGTCATCGACGACCACTTCGAGGACGGCAACGAGGCCGAATCGGGCGACGAGAAGACGGATGACGGTGAGACAGACGCTGAAGGCGGTGCCGACGCCGACAGCGGCGGCGAGGCGGGTTCGGACGGGGACGGCGATGCTGCGACAGATGAAGACGCCTCCGCCGAGCCGGACTCGGACGGCGAATCGGGCTCCGAAGACGGCCCCGGCAGCGAGGACACTACTGACCCATCGGGCGGCGACGGAGGCGACAGCTCCCGACAGCCGGCCGAGGGCGACGCCGACCCGTCGGATGACGGCGGCCAAGGGGACGCTTCGGACGACCCAAAGCCGTCAGATGACGCCGACGAGGAGGCGACGCCGCTCGTCCCCGGCCAAAACCGGCAGGCACCCGGAGCCGCCGATGCGCCGGACGTCGAATCGCCGGCCGTTGACACGGCAGGCGACACGGGTAGCGGCTCGGCACGGACCCAGCGCGGCGACCGAGGCGCACGCGTCAGAACGGAGCCGGCCGACACAGACGACAGTGCCGTTGATGCCGCGGCATCGGTCCGCGCCGCCGCAAAGCACGGCCGGAACCGGCCGACGGACCGCGACCTCCGACGGTCGGTCCGGGCGGGCGACAGCGAGGCGCTCGTCGTCTTCGCCGTTGATGCCAGCGCCTCGATGCGGCCGGCGATGCGCTCTGCGAAGGGCGTCGTTCTCGAGCTGCTGGAGGGGGCCTACACCGAACGCGACAGCGTCGCAGTCGTCGCGTTTGCCGGCGACGACGCCGAGGTGCTCTTGCCGCCGACGGATTCGGTGACGCTTGCGGCCAGACATCTCAAGGACCTCCCGACCGGCGACCGGACACCGCTCCCCGCAGGGCTCCGGACGGCTGCCGAAGTCGTCGACCGGGCTGACCCCGATGCCGCCGTCGTGGTGGTCGTCTCCGATGGCCGCGCCAACGCGGCCGACTCGCCGACCGCCGACACCGAGGCCGCCGCCGCTGCCCTCGCCGAGACGGACGCGCGGGTCGTCTGTGTTGATGCCGGCGACGAGGACAGCCGGGGGTTGCTCCCGGCGGTGGCCGACCGGACTGCCGGCCGGCTCGTTCCGCTCGCCGAGTTGACGCCGGAGCGGGTCGACGACGAGCTTGGCCGGGTCAGCCGATAGCTGTGGCGGGGGACCGCAACCTTTACAATTTCATTTTCAGTAGAACAATCTGAGTTTATGAGCTCACACGAGACTGTTATCGACCGACTTGAATTGGCCCGCAGCGACCTCTCGCTGGCGCAGGTGGCTGCTGCCCTCGGCTTCGGGGCAGCGATAGCGTTCACGCTCGTCTTCCTCCAAGAGCCGCTGGTGCACGACGCGACGCACAACTTCCGGCACGCCGCCGGTATCGCCTGCCACTGACCGATGATATCCGACTACCTCCAGCGCGGCGTCGCCGCCGGTCTCACCGCCGGCCTCGCCTACGCGCTCTACATGGTCACTGTCGGGAACCCGCTGACCGACTACATCCACGACGCCGGCCACAGCCACGACGACGGCGGTCACGGCCACGACGACGGTGGTCACGGCCACGAACACGCCGCTGAGGCACACGAACACGCCGGCCACGCCGTTTCCGAGACGACGACGGCCATCGTTAGCGCCGGCAGCGGCGTCCTCTGGGGTATCTTCCTCGGTGGCGTCTTCGCTGTCGCGCTGTACGTCTTCGAACCAGCCCTTCCCGGCGTCGGCGATGTCAAGGCCTACGTGCTTGCTGGCGCGGGCTTTTTCAGCGCCTCCGTTATGCCGTGGCTGGTTCTCCCGCCGGCCGCTCCCGGCGCGGAGAACATCTACGGCATCGAGACGCGGCTGGCCATCTACCTCGGCTTGGTCGTCGCCGGTGCTGTCGTCTCCGCGCTCGCAATCGCCGTGTACAACCGCGCTAGCCGCCGTCACGTCGGCCTCGGTGTGCTCGCAGGCGCAGTCCCAGTCGTCGCCGCCGTTGTCGCTATCCCGGTCCTTTCGCCGACCGTGGTGTCTCATCCCGGCCTTGATGCCGAACTCGTCTCGACGTATCAGGCGCTCGCCGCGCTGAGTCAGGCCGCGCTCTGGCTTCTCATCGCCGGTGTCTTCTGTCGACTTGAGGGCCGCTTCGGTGGTGAGCCGGCCCGCCAGCGGGACGACGCCGTGGCAACGTAGACGAATGCAACGACGGACCGACGAACAGACGACGCGGCTCGACGCCTACGTCTTCGTCTGCACCAACGCCCGCGACTCGGAGTACGCCGCCTGCGCCGACGCCGGCCCCGGTGCCGAGGCCACCGTCGAGGCCGTCACCGAGTGGCTCCGTGAACGCGACGTGTACTGGAACGGCGTCGGCGTCTCGACGACTGACTGTCTCGGTCTCTGCAGCGAGGGCGGGACGGCGCTGACGATACAGCCACACGACGAGTGGTTCTCCGATGTCACTCCCGAGGACGTTCCCGAACTACTCGCGGAGGCCTTCGGTCCGGACGCAGCACAACTCGACTGAGGCCTACACGTCTATTTCGACGTCGATACGGTCCCAATCGACGACCGGCCGGTGGCCGCGGCCGCTGCGGTCGAACTCGACGAGGCCGAGTTCGCCGAGCTTCCAGAGATTGTCGTGGACCTGCCGGACATCACGGTCGACGAGCCGCGCCGTCTCGCGGATGCTTGCGGGCTCCTCGTCGGCGACCGTCCGGAGCAACTCGATGCTCGTCGGTCGGCAAAGCCGGTCGACCGACTCGCCGTCGAACTGAAGCGTCTCTTCGTCACCATTGGCCGCCAGCCGGACGACGATATCGTCTGACATATCTTCGCCCCCGACCGTGGCGGATATAATATTGTGGCTTATGACAACATTCGCAGCGAGTATTCGCCGCGTAGCGTCTCATCAACGTGGTAACGGACCGGCTCTTCGACGACAGCCCCGCGCTCGCCGTCGACTGCGGCGGCGGTCACGACACCGTCGGTCGATGCTGCGGCGACCGGCCCATCGGCGACATCGAACAGCGTCCAGCCGTGGACAGTGGGGTCGCAGTCCCGGAAGTGCTGTGCAGTCGGGACGAGCATCCGCTCGCCGTCCGTGCCGACTTCGTGGGCGAACCCGCCGACGGCTGCCTGCCAGCGCCGTTTGCCGTCCGGCGTGTAGCCGAACGCCGTCTGCTCGTTTTCGTGGCGTTCGTCCGTCTCGCGGCCCTCCTGTGGAAACGTGTTGCCGGTCAGGAAGACGGCCCCCGACGCCGTCGCGTGGACGTGGTTCGGATACGTGTAGACGCCGCCGTCCGACTGCGGCCGCCCGAGGTCGACGGCCCACTCGACGCTCCCGTCGGTGAGTCGGTAGCCGCGGTAGTCGGCGTGGCTCGTCACGACGACACTGCCGTCGGCGACGGCGACGTCCCCGACCCGGCGGTCGGCCCCCGGTTTGGGGTCCCACGTCCAGCGCTCGCTGCCGTTGTCGTCGAGCACGACAAGCCCGCTGTCGTGGCCGCCCGGGCAGCGATTGTACGCGACTGCGACGCCGTCCCCTTCGTCGAGCGGCGCGACTCCAATCGGCGAGGCGTCGGCGTCGTACCGCCAGCGGAGCGTCCCGTCGCGTGCGAACGCGTAGACGCTGCTCTCGAAGCCACGGCCGCCGTTACGGCGCTCATAGCGGCGCGCAGCGACGAAACAGGTGCCGTCGCTGCCGACGGCGGCGTCGACGACCATCGGGAGGAAAAACCGGGTGTCCTTCGTCGGCCCACCGACATCGTCGGCGGCGTCGTGCTGCCAGCGCCTTTTGCCATTCCGGGAGCGGCACTGTATTCGACCGCGCTCGGAGCGTTCGCCGACGAGTACGCCGTCGCCGGTCGAAACGAGTGTGACTGCGCTTCCCGTGCCATCGACGGTCCAGCGCTCGGTCCCGTCGTGTGTGAACGCCGCGACGGTCCCGTCGGCGCGGCCGACGACCGGCCCGTCGCCGTCGAGTGTCACCCCCGAGCGACGGCCCGCCTGCCGGGAGCCGCAAGGGTCGATGTCTCCGAGGGCGGCCGTCGCTGACAGTGTCAGGTCGCTACTCATCGACGGGAAACGCCTCGTGAAGGGTGTGGTGGCTCTCGCCGAGGTCATCCAGGAAGGCGTCACCGTGGGACAGCAGCCGTTCGAGGGCGTTTTCGGCGTCGCGGACGGCGACGAGCCGTCCCCGGAGGTAGTCGTAATCCGGGGCCTCGGGGTCGGCCTCGGCGATTTCGGCTTCGAGTTCGACGAGTGCCGTATCCAGATGGCGGCGACACGCGGCGAGGCTTTCGGCGTCGGCAAGCGCCGCGATGTGTGGTTCCGGGTCATCGCCCAGTTCGTCACGGGCATGGCGTCGCGTGGCGTCGTCGCCGATGCCGAGGCTGTTCATCAGTCCGAGTCGGAGCGCTTCGATTTCGTGGCAGCTCATAATGTCTGGTCAACGAGTTCGGAAACGATGCGGTCACGTTCCAGCGACGAAGCGATACGGTCTACGTCTTCGGGGGCGACACCCCCGTACCAGACGTTGTCGGGATAGACGGCGACGTTCGGCCCGTCACCGCAGCGGTCGAGACACGACGACCGGGTGATGCGAGCATCGATACCGCGGTCTCTGACGGCCTGTCGGAGCCGTTCGAGGACCGTCGCCGCGCCGGCGTCGGCGCAGGTACGGTTCGTACAGACGGTGACGTGTTTGTCCGGCGCGTCGTGGACGTGCGGCTCCTCGTCGATGTCGGAGCGGTCGGCGTGGGCCGCCTGATGTGTCATCGCGCGCAACATCGCGCGAGCGCCGCCGGCTTCCCCTTCGAAGCCGTCCAACTCGACCTTGTACTTGCAGGTGTCACACGACATCGAGACGTCACCCGTCCGGGCCTCCTCGAAGCGGTCGGCAAGCACCGTCAGCAACCGGTCGTCGGTCCCGAGCGGGTCCCCGCAGGCGGCCTCGGCGTAGCGGTACTCGTCGTCGAACGTCGCCGTCGTCTCGCGGATACGCTCTGTCAGTACGCCGTCGCCCAGCATGTACGGCAGCACGACGACGGCATCGGGACGGCGTTTGGCAACGGTATGAAGCGCCGGCTCCAGCAGCGGTTCGGTCACGCCGATAAACGCCGCTTCCACGTCCGCGAACGCTCGCCCCTCGTAGAGCAGTCGAGCGAGCTTGTGTACGTCGCCGTTGGAGTCCGGGTCGGACGACCCCCGAGCACACAGCACCACGACGACATCGTCGTCCTCGCGGTCGACATTCAGCTCAGCCTCGACAGCCGCCGCCCGGTCGTCGAGCAGCTCGACGATGGCGGGGTGGACGCCGAGATGCCGTCCGTTGTGGACATTCACATCGGTATGCTCGGTACGGGCCTCGTTGACCACGAGCGGCACGTCGGCCTTGACGTGACTGGCTGCAAACAGCGACAGTGGGATGACGGTGACATCGGAAACCGACGGCGCGACCGACTCGATGGCCTCGGGGATTGACGGCTCGGCGAGTTCGATGAATCCGGCGGTGACGGGAAACCCGAGTCGGCCTTCGAGCCCCGCAGCCAACGTCCGGACCTGTTCGTTGGACTTCTCCCGCCGAGAGCCGTGTCCCGCGAGCACGACGGCTTCCGCATCGAGCATTAGTCCGCCTCCGCCTGCTCGATGCTCCGTCGGAGCTTTCGCCGTCGGCTCGGGGCGAAGCAGCCGTCGTCGTCGCTGCCGTCGTAGAGCCACTCACCGAATGCCGGCACGGCACCGTCGTCGATGCCGAACCAGAAGCCGCCCGAGGAGGTCTCGTCGATGTCGCCGTACGGAGCGTCTACGTCCGCCTCGTCGAGCAGTCCCTGTATCCGCTCCAGCAGCGCCCGGTCGTCGTGAACGAAGGAGACGCCGACGGCTCCGGCGGAGGATTTGAAACACACTGTCCCACAGCCTTCGAGCAGTCCCCGGAGGAGCTGTCGGTCGTGGGTCGTCAGCGTATCCAGTCGGTAGCCGCCGGGGTCGCCCTCGAACGGCAGCCCGAGGGCCGCCGCCGCACGGTCGCCGACCGGGCCGTGTAGCTGGACGGTATAGCGGTCTTCGTTTCTGGTAATCGACGTGTCGTGTGCGTACTCGCGGTCGACCGTTTCGTGGTCGACGGCGTCGGCCCCGGCGATGGCTGCGAGTCGGTCGGCGGCCGTTTCGTCGCTCGTCCGGACGGTGACGCCGCCGGTGGTCACCTCGCCGTCACCGGCGACGCGGCCCCAGAAGTAGGCCGTCTCGGGGTGGGCATCAAGCAGCGTCTTCGGTGCAGTCGCGTGCTCGCTCATGCGTCACTCACCTCGATTGCGTCGGTCGGACAGGCCGCAGCGGCTTGTTCGGCGGCCTCGCGTTGGTCGTCGTCGAACGTCGCCGAGAGGATGCCCTCGGTTCGTTCACCGCCCGGCAGGGTCACGAGACCGTCCTCGGCCTCGGCGAACCGGTCGTCCCGGACCAGGCAGGCGAAGATTCCCTCGCAGGCGTCCATATCGACGGTAATCTCGTATGCCATCGTTCTAGTAGTCGTATTTCGTCTCGTAGCCGCGGGGCGTCACCATCCGGTCGTCCCAGACGTACGTCTCCTCGTTGCCGACGATGATGGTCGTCGTCATGTCGACGATGTCTTCTTCGCCGAGTTCCGGCAGCGTGCCGAGGTCCGTAATCAGCGTCTTTTCGTCGTCGCGCGATGCGCCGTGGACGATGCCGACCGGCGTCTCCGGGTCACGGTGTTCCAGCAGAATCTCACAGCAGGTCTGGAAGTTCTCCCGCCGCTTGCGGCTCCACGGGTTGTAGATGGCGATGGTGAACCCCTCGGGAGCGACCGCGTGCAGGCGGGATTCGATTTCTTCCATCGGCGTCAGGTGGTCGGAAAGCGACACTGAGACGGTGTCGTTGACAAGCGGCGCGCCGAGTCGAGCGCCGCAGGACTGGGCCGCCGGCACGCCGGGAACAACCTCGAAATCGACCGCCGAGGCTGTCCCGCCTTTCGATTCGAGAATCTCAAGCGCCAGCCCCGCCAGCGCGTAGACGTTCGGGTCGCCGGAGCCGATGATGGCGACGTCGTTGCCCGCCAGCGCCCGGTCGATGGCCTCCTCGGTCCGGGAGACCTCCCCGCACATCGGCGTCGAGTGGATGTCGTCGGCCGCCTCGACGATGTCATCGGGCAGCAACTCGACGTAGGTCGTGTAGCCGACGATATGCTCGGCGTCGGCGAGTGCCGCCTTCGCTCGTGCGGTCATCCCCTTTGGCTTGCCGGGGCCGAGGCCGACGGCGACGAGCCGGCCGGGCTCGGCATCGAAGTCGTCGACGGTCGCGCCGACCTCGTCTTCCTCGCTGTCGCTGCCGCCGCACGTCGAGTCGGACTCCGAGCCGCTGTCGGCTCCACACGCGCTTTCTGTCTCGGTGGTGGTGTCCGTTTTCGATGCGCCGCATTTGCTTTCGGATTCGGTGCTTGCCTCCGCCTCGGAGGCCCCACATTTCGATTCCGTCGTCGATGCGTCCGTCGTCTCGGTGGTGTCGTCGGTGCTCATTGGTTCAGAAATCTTCGACCTCGCGGCCGCCGCGTGGCGTCACGAGGTACGTTTCGTAGTCGTTTTCCCATTCGTGGCTCTCGTGGGTTCCCACGAGAATCGAGGTGCCCATGCCGCCGACCTTCTCGTCGTGGTCGGTCGCCGCTCCGAG
Source organism: Natronomonas pharaonis DSM 2160 (assembly GCF_000026045.1). Lineage (NCBI taxonomy): Archaea > Methanobacteriati > Methanobacteriota > Halobacteria > Halobacteriales > Natronomonadaceae > Natronomonas > Natronomonas pharaonis. Next base: position 545,987 of record NC_007426.1, read on the forward strand.
CGTGGTGATGGTGTGTGTCTCGTCGTCTACGTTCCGGCCGGCCTCGCCGCGGCCGGCGTCGTTGAAAATGGCGACCGGCACGTCGTCGGCCCGCTCTTCGCGGATGACTTCGATGGCGCGTTCGTAATCGCGCCAGCAGTTGTACAGCACGATGACAAAGCCGGCGATTGCCGCCGCGCGGAGCTTTTCTTCGATTTCGTCCCAGCCGCGCCACTTGTCGGACAGCGAGACGGTACAGAAGTCGTTCGAAAGCGGCGCACCGAGGTTCGCCGCCCCGCCCAGCGCCGCCGTCACGCCCGGAACGACCTCAATCGGGATGTCGTCGGCGTCCTCCTCGTCGGCCATCAGGAAGACCAGGTCGCTCTTGCCGTAGACGTTGGGGTCGCCGCCGGAAACGTGGGCGACGTCCTCACCGTTTCGGACGCGCTCGAAGGCCTCCCGAGCGAGTTCGACCTGCCGTCCCATCGACGACCGGACGATTTCCTGTTCGGTGCCGTTCGGCCGGGTAGCCGTCCCGCCGTCGGTTTCAGCTTCAGGGGGTAACGTGCCGTCCCGCCGCAGGAACTCCTGATAGAGGTTCGAGGCGATGACACAGTCCGCAGTCTGGATGACATCCCGCGCCCGCTGTGTCATCGCGTGTGGGAGCCCGGGGCCGATGCCGACGATGTACAGTGTCCCCATCGACTCGCCGTCCGACGCCGTCACGGTTGTCCTCCGCCGGTCCGTGGCGGACCGTTCGCGTAATCGTCCGTCTGTTCCATGTCGTCGGACATAGGCCGCGGCACAATAACAATTGTGCTTGTTGTATCTAAAGTCGATTTGTACTACTTCCCGATGGCGACCGTCACGGCCTCGTCGAACCGCTCTTTCTCCCGGAGCAGTTCGTGGTCGCGGCCGCCCGCTATCGCCGACGCCTCAGCGATGCCGGGCCAGCCGATGAGCTCCTTGGCCCGGGACGGCGACGGCCCCTCGTGGTCTAAGAGCGTCTCCTTGTCGAAGCACACGACGCCGACGCCGATTTCCTCGGCGGCCTCGTAGAGCCCCGCTTCGCCTTCCTTGCGGGTTGCCGTGGCGACGAACTCGACATCCGAGATGTCGTGTTCCGTCTCGCCGAGCGCAGCCTCCCATGCGTCGAGGACCTGCTCTTTTCGGACGCCGTCGACGGTTCCGGTTCCGAGGACGACGCCGTCGTCGCTGTTGCGCTTGAGGACCGTCACATCGTCGCCGACGAGCACCGCCCGCGGGCCGTCGAGCCGCTCGACCGGCCCGAGTTCGTCGTTGAGAACCGCGAGATTCGTCGCCACTGTCGAGTCGCCGTTGACGACGTGTGAGTCGAGCGCCTTCGCCTTCGACTCGACGCCTTGCTTGCCGGCGGCCTCCGAGGCGGTCGTCATCGCCGGAACCGCACCCAGCTTCGAGAGGTCGTGTGCGACCTGGTTTGCGCCGTGGTGGCCGCCGGTCAACGGGATGGCCCACGTCAGCTCCTCGTCGATGACGACGACGGCCGGGTCCTCCCACTTGTCGTCGAGCAGCCCGGCGGTCTTCCGCATCGCGATGCCGGAGGCCATGAGGCCGACAAAGCAGTCGTAGTCGCCCCAGTTGTCGGCGAAGACCTCGCCGTGGTAATCAAGAATGTCGATGCGCTCGTAGTCGTCGCTCAGTTCCGCTCGAATCTCTTCGGCGACGGGTCGTTTTCGCTCGAAGCTGACGATGCCGATCTCCTCGGCGACCTCGCCGTCGGAGTCGGGCGTCGAACAACTGCCGCCGTCGCTGTCGTTGGTATCACTCATTGGTGTCGTCGGTGTCGCTTTCGGTTTCGCCCCGCTTTGCCCACCCGCCGTACAGATACGACCGCTCGTAGCCGGCCCCGGCCGCCGCGTCGCCGATGAGTACCAGCGCCGAGGCGCGGTAGCCGGCCGCCTCGACCTTCTCGCCGATGTCGCCGATGGTTCCTTCGATGATGTCCTCGTCCGGCCACGAGGCGTGATAGACGACCGAGACCGGTGTCTCGGGGTCGGCTCCTTCCTCGACGAGCCGCTCCATCGTCTCGGCGACCGCGTGCGTACCGAGATAGACGCAGGCGGTCACGTCGCCCATTTCGACGAACTCCGCCAGATGGTCGTCTTCCGGGTCGAGTGTCTTTCCCTGCGGCCTGGTGAAGACGACGTGGTTTGCCGTCTCGTTGAGCGTCAACTGCGTTCGCAGCGTCGCGCTGGCCGCGAAGGCCGCGGTCACGCCCGGCACAATGTAGGTGGGGACGCCTTCGTGTTCGAGGGCGTCCATCTGTTCCAGTGCCGCCCCGTAGATGGCGGGGTCGCCGCTGTGGAGCCGGACGACCGACCGCCCGTCCTCGTAGGCATCGCGCATCAGCGGCACCAGCTCTTCGAGGTCCTTGCCGACGCTGTTTACGAGCTCGGCGTCGTCACAGTACGCCTCCAGTAGCTCGCTGTTGACCAGCGAGCCGGCGTGAACGACGAGGTCGGCCGATTCGACGGCTTCCTTGCCCGCGACGGTCAACAGTCGGGGATTGCCCGGCCCGGCACCGATGAAGGGAATCCCCTCTTGGCTGTCGCCAGCGACGTGTTCGTAGACGCGCTCGTCGCGCTCGTGGGCGTGTTTTTTCCGCTCGGCGTCGATGGCTGCCTGCGGGTCGGTCTCAGTCATCCGACACCCCCTCGAAGGCCGCTGTCACCGGCTCTTCGAGCGCCTCCGGTCGTTCGGCGTAGGCGACGGTGTAGTAGTCGCGCTCGGCCAGCGCTGCCGGGTCGTCAGTGATGACACTCTCGTGGCCGTCCATGAAGAGCCGCCGGCCGTACGTGACCTCATACCCTGCCTCCCGGAGCTTCTCGTGTGTCGTGGGCACGTCGGTCACTTTGAACAACACCAGCCGGTCGGGGCCGACCGGTGCCGCGCCGCCGTCGGCCTCCCGGAGCGCGAGCTCGGAGCCGGCGGTGATTTCGACATCGAGCGCCGTCGCAAAGGCCGTCACCGTCGAGACGCCGGGAACGACCTCGACATCGACTGCCGGATGGAAAGCATCGAGGGTCCGGCGCAGATGGCCGAACGTCGAGTAGACGTTCGGGTCCCCGAGCGTGACGAACGCGGCTGTTCCGTCGGTCGCAACTGGTGCGACCGCCTCGGCGGCCGCCTTCCATGCGCGGCGAAGCTTTTCTTCGTCCCGCGTCATCGGGAAGTCGAGGTCGCCCAGCTGACTCTCGTCGACGTATTCCGTAGCGACGTTCCGGGAGAGCCGCCCCGGCGTGTAGACGACATCCGCCGATTCGAGCACCTCCCGCCCGCGGACGGTTATCAGGCCGGCGTTGCCCGGTCCGAGCCCGACGCCGTACAGCGTCATTGTGCGCCTCCAACGATGACGTAGACCGGGTTGTCAGATTCGAAGCTGGTCGCGCCGGCGAGTTCGTAGCCGGTCGAGACCTGCAGTTGGATAACCTCCTCGAAGAGGTCCCGCTCCCGGAACGCCCGGACGGCGTCGCCGGCGACCTCCAGCCGTGACACGTTCATCACGATTCGGTCGATGCCGTTTTCGGCGGCGAAATCGAGCACCGCCCCGTAGTTCCTGGAGCCGCCGAGAAACAGCGCGTCAGCATCCGTGGGTAATCCGTTGGGAGCCTCCGCCTGCCGGAGGTCGACATCCTCGATGCCGTTTGCGTCGAGGTTTTTCGCTGCCGTCTCGATGCGGGTTTCCTTCCGTTCGACCGCGGTCACCGTCCCGGCCTGCCGGGCGGCCTCGATGGTAACCGCGCCGGTACAGGCCCCGACCTCGGCGAAGTGGTCTTCGGGTGTAAGGTTGAGCTTCCCGAGCGTCACCGACCGGACCTCCGGCTTTGTCGGCCCGGCTTTCGCATCGTGCGGAAGCGCCGTGCGTGTCATGGAACAGGCTAACCGTAGCTGCCGACAAAACAATTTTGGTTGTGCTAGGGAAAATCTGATTTATTAAGCTCGCCCGTTCCCGGACAGTCAAAACCGATGTTGGGCTTGCCGAACGCTTATGCCCGCGTCGGCCGAATACAATGGTATGCTTACGCCCCTCCAGATTGGTGAGACGGTCATCCCCGTCGTCGCCCTTCTGTTGCTCGTCGTGGCGGTCGTCGCAGTGTATCAGGCCGTCGAAATCGTCGATGCCTACGAGAAGCGGGCGTTGACGGTTTTCGGCGAGTACCGGCGGCTGCTCGAACCGGGTATCAACTTCGTCCCGCCGTTCGTCTCCCGGACGTACACCTTCGATATGCGAACCCAGACGCTCGATGTCCCGCGGCAGGAAGCGATTACCCGCGACAACTCGCCGGTGACCGCCGACGCCGTCGTCTACATCAAAGTCATGGACGCAAAGAAGGCCTTCCTCGAAGTTGACAACTACAAGAAGGCCGTCTCAAACCTCGCCCAGACGACGCTCCGTGCCGTGCTCGGCGACATGGAACTGGACGATACGCTGAACAAGCGGCAGGAAATCAACGCCAAAATCCGCAAGGAACTCGACGAACCGACCGACGAGTGGGGTATCCGCGTCGAATCCGTCGAGGTCCGCGAGGTCAACCCCTCGAAGGATGTCCAGCAGGCCATGGAGCAGCAGACCTCCGCCGAGCGGAAGCGGCGTGCGATGATTCTCGAAGCGCAGGGTGAACGGCGCTCCGCCATCGAGAAGGCCGAAGGTGACAAGCAGTCCAACATCATCCGCGCACAGGGTGAAAAGCAAAGCCAGATTCTGGAAGCCCAAGGTGACGCCATCGGGACCGTGCTGCGCGCAAAGTCCGCCGAGGCAATGGGCGAACGGGCGGTCATCGAGCGCGGCATGGAGACGCTCGAAGAAATCGGCAAGGGCGAATCGACGACCTTCGTCCTCCCACAGGAGCTTACGTCCCTGCTGTCCCGCTACGGCAAGCACCTCACCGGCAGCGATGCCGCCGACCAGTCCCAACTGCTCGAGGGACTCGAATTCGACGACGAGGCGCGCGAACTGCTCGGCCTTGACAACATCGAGGAAATCCTCGGCCAGATAGACGAGGAAGCCGAGGTGGACCCAAAAGAGATGGAAGCAGAGGCGCAGGCGATAAAGAGCGGTGAGGACCCGGCCAACATCAAAGACCCCGACGAGGTCATCGCCGAGATGGACGAAGAGATGCCCGAAGGCGGTCTCGACGACGCTGACCTCGAACGCGAATCGAACTAACCGCGGTTGCGAAGCTGTTTTATTATCACCTCACTAACTGCGACCAATGACCGATGGGGGTATCGACGAGGGCAAGCGCGCGACGCTCAAGCGCTTTGCCGCCCTCGGCGCGACGACGCCGCTCGTCCGGCTCTCGGCTGACGACGGCGGCGAAAACGAGACCAGAGACGCCATCGTCGGCTATCTGGCGACGACCCCCGGCGCGCACTTTTCGAAGCTCCGTGATGACCTCCAGTTGGGAACCGGTGAGACCCAGCACCATCTCCGGACGCTCGAAGAGGACGGCACCATCGAACACCGGAAGGACGGCGAGTACAAGCGGTACTTCCCGGCGGGCCGCTTCTCGGAGCACGAACAGCGAGCGCTGGGGTATCTCCGCCGTGAGACGCCCCGCCGGATGCTCATCGAACTGCTTTCGGACCCCCAGATTTCCGGTAGCGATATCGCCGACGCTCTCGGTGTCTCACGGTCGACGGTCTCAAAATACGCTGCAGAACTGGAGGCTGCGGGCCTTCTCGACCGCGAGGACGGATACACCGTCCGACAGCCGGAGACGCTCGTCGCGCTGGTCGTCCGATACGCCGACTCCTTCGGGCCGGCAGCGGTCGCCTTCGCCGACACTGTCGACGAGTACGTCAGCTACGACCCGCCATAGACGTCTACCTTCCACGTCGTCCCCGAGGAGTAGCCCCACTTTTCGACGCTAACGTCGACATCGCTTTCCTGGATGGCGGTCATGTTCGCGCCGACTTCCTTTGCGGACATGTCGAGCGCGTCGCCGATGAGCCGCGATTTGAAATACGTCTTCGTCTGGCCCTTCTCTCGGAGGTAGGTGAGGATACGTCGCTGCTTTCGGGTGAGGTCAGCCGTCGCCGCTGCCGCAGTCGCGCTCATAGTAACTCCTTCGACAGCGACCCCAAAAGGGCGTTTGGTACGGTCGGTCAACACACCGCTTGCGTGCGGTTTTACTAACGTTTTTCCACCATTGCTCACAGCTTCCATGCGGTGTTGGTACGGGTTGGAAACGCCCGGCGTTATTCGATGATTTCGCCGACAGCGAAGTTCGATTTCACCTCGGAGACCTCTATCTTGACCCGCTCGCCGACCTCCGCGTCGGGGACGATGATGACGTAGCCGCGTTCGACGCGGGCGATACCGTCGCCCTGCTTGCCAAGGTCCTCGATTTCGACGTATCTGATTTCGCCTTCTTCGACCGGCGGCTGGGGTTCGTCGCTCGGGGCCGCGGACGCCCCGCCCGTTTCTGTCTGGGCGGCTTCCGCACCGCTGATGAGCGCGACGCGATAGGTGTCGCCGGCCTCGATAGCTCCGGTATCGACCTCGCGGCGCGGCACCTCGACAACGTATTTGTCCTCGGTCTCCTCGACCTCGGCGCTGAACAGACACAAGAGTTTCTCGGAGATTTCCATAGACGTTCGGTTACGCTATGTGAGACAAGCCTATAGAAGCTATCGTCTGTCGAGGGGGGTCCCATCGGGTCGCTTCGACCCCTCGGAATCGTGGACGACCGCACCGTCGGCATCCGGGCGCGGCTCGTAGCGCTCCCGGAGTTCGATTGCTTCCTCCAGGTCCCGTATCGACCGCTCTTTGAGCGTCTCAGCCAGCTCCTCAGCGGTTTCCCGGTCGATGTCGCGGCCGAGTCCCTCACACTCGTGGGCGCGGACGAGCCCTTCGCGGTCGACCGCCTCCCCCATCGGCTCGCCGGTGCCACCCAGTGCGAGACTGAACGGGTAGGTCTGACAGACGAGCGGCCGGTCTTCGTGGACTGTACACGCTCCGGTTCCGTCGTCGGCCTCCTCGTAGAAGGTACAGTCGCCGCAGGCGTCGGTCTGCAACGCCCACTCGAAGGTCTCACCGGTCCCGTCCTCGTCGAGTCCGTAGGGCATCGGGCGAGCCACGTCCCGCCAGTCGTAGCTCGTCTCGAAGCGCTCATCAGCGGCCGCCTGCAGTTGTCGGACCTCGTCCGGAAACACGGTGGCGGTGTGAGGCTCGGTCCCTGCTTCGTCGTCGATTGCCGTACAGCAGCCGCCACAACGGGTACACTCGAAGCCGATAGACTCGATGGCGTCGGCCAGTTCGTCGACCGACAGCGACTCGGCGCGGCCGAGGGCGGCTTCGAGGCTCTCCATGTCCACCCGTTCGGTTCAGCGCGGTTAACCGCAGCGGTGCCGGACGGCGGGACGGGCTTTGTCCCCGCCGTGAAAAAGAGGCTGAACGGGTGCCAGACTGCGATAGCACGGCTCCCGAGCCGGCCTAGCCGGCCGGGTCGGCGTGTGCGCCGTCCCACGTTATGTGTCCCTCGTGGGCCAGTTTGTCGAGGTGTGCTCGAACCGTCTGCCCCGCAAGGTCGCGGACGCCGTCGAGGTCCTTTTCGTAGGCCGTATCCAGTATCGATGCCACCGTTCGGCTACCGTCTTCGACGGCCGCCAACACGCGGCGCTCGCGGTCGCGACGATGGTTGATGAGCCGCTCACAGACCTTCCGTGGCTCATCGATGACCGGTCCGTGGGCCGGGTAGAGCCGCTCGGGGTCCATCGCCCATACCCGGCGGAGCGATGTCAGGTAGGCGCGCATATCGCCTTCGGGTGCGCCGACGACAACGCTGCCCGCCGCGACCGCGAGGTCACCGACGACGAGCGCGCCAGCGGCATCGAAAGCGACATGCTCGGGCGCGTGTCCCGGCGTTTCCCGGACGATGACGTTGCTGCGGCCCGCCGGTACCTCCGTTCCGTCCCGGAACGTCCGGTCGGGGCGGATACCCGTTGCCGCCTCGAAGCCGTCGCCACGGCCATACCGACACCACACGGTCGCGTCGGCAATCCGGGCGTACTCCGAAACCGCCCCGACGTGGTCCGGATGGTGGTGGGTGACCGCGATATGTTCGACGCGGTCGAGCACCTGTTCGATTCGGGTGTCGGGTGCCGGCGGGTCGACAAGCAGCGCTTCCTCCCGGCCGATACAGTAGGCGGCGGTTTCGCCGCTGGGCGCCCGGGTCGGCACGGCGACCGGTAGCCGTTCGATGTGCATGTGTGTCTCTCTGGCCGCCGGCGGCTAAACACCACCGAGTCACTTAACCGGGGGAACCGACTAGTTAGAACTGGCAGAGGAAGCCCGGTCCCCGTGGGCGCGCTTTGTGCGCCCATGAGGAAAGTCCCCCCACCCTCCGGGCAGGTGACCGGACGCAAGTCCGGAGCGGGAGACCGCTGGCACTGGAACAGAAACGAGACCCCTTCCGCCGAGCAATGAGGCGTGCGACCCGACCCGCGAGGGAAGGAAGCTAACCCGCCGAGCGCGCGTCGCCGTACGGCGACGCCCGGGCGAGCGGCATCAGCCGCGAGCCGACGCGGAAGAAGGGATGGAACGGCGAATCCTCACCGGTGCAAGCCCGTCGCAACATGGTAGCCCGGAGACGCGACGGGCGCTCAGCCGAATGCCGGGTCAAAACAGAAGGGGGCTTACTCTCCTCAGCCGTGTTTTCTCCGCGAGCCGCCGGCTCGGTCAGTTGAGCTCCCGGCTTCCGGGAATGACTTCGTCAACGGAGCTATCGACGAACGCCGCGTACTCGGCGGCCAGTTGGCTCGTCGAAACCATCGCGGTCAGCACCCGGTCCTCTGTCCGGTTTGAGAACGCCTCGGCCGCCTCGAACTGGCTGCCGACGACCTCGTGGGCCGGGTCGACATCGGCTCCGGTCGTCTCGTCGACCGTAGCCAGCGGTAGCTCCGCCGCCGCCTGCACCGCCCGAAAGCTCTCGCGGTTGAGTGTCGACCCAGTCGAGACGAGGTTGAACGCCGCCCGACTGAGCCGCTTCTGTGCCGTCGTCGCCTCGGGGAGCGGCGAGAGGTCGCCGCCGGGGAAGAACTGACGCATGCTAGTATCTATCACGGCAAAGCAGCCTGACAGTAATAAACATTCGGAAGAAATCACCGAAACGGTGTTCGACAATAGTTGTTCGTTGCTTGCTGCCGTTCAATCCGGCCGCTTAGCCGCCTCGAAGCCGTCTTCAAAGTAAAACACGCCGTTCCGCTGGACGACGTCGCCGTCGACCTCGATGCGGGAGGCTTCCGAGAGGTCGGTAATCAGGTCGACGTGAACCGCCGAGTCGTTGCCGGACTCGCCGTCCGGCAGGTTCGCATCGTACGCCCGTCCCAGCGCCAGATGCGCCGTCTCACCCATCTTCTCGTCGAAGAGGATGTTGTCGGTGACGCGGTCGATGCCGCGGTTCATCCCGATACCGAGTTCGCCCAGTCGGCGTGCCCCCGCATCCGTCTCAAGTACCGACTCGATGACTGATTCTCCCTGTGCGGCCTCGTAATCGACGACTTCCCCCGCCTCGAAGACGAGCCGAACGTCACGGACCCGGCGGTCGGATATCGTCATCGGGACGTCGAAGAATACTTCGCCGTCGGCGTCGGCGGGGGCGGTAAAGACCTCCCCCGACGGCAGGTTGTGTGAATCGTAGGCGACCGATGCCGCGGAGTTGACCGCCGTTCGGTCGGCTATCGACAGTTGGATGTCGGTCCGCGGCTGGTCGTCTCGCTCTTTGACGATGCGGACCCGCTCGCCGTCGTCGAGCAGCGCTTTGACAGTCGCCATCCGCTCGGCGAGCGCTTCCCAGTCTCGGAGTACGGCGTTGTAGACGAACTCCTGATACGCCTCGTAGGCCATGCCGGCCTGCTGGGCGAGGCTCCGGGTCGGATGGACCGTCGAGACCCAGTCAGTGTCCATCCGCGCGTCGCGAATATTGGCCCGGGCACGGGAGTAGGCCTGTCGCGTCTCGCTTTCGACATCGGCTGTCGCGGCGGTGTTCCGTCCGCCGCCGAGCCGGAGATACACGTCGGCCGCCGAAAGCAGCGCCGCCTCGTGGTCGCCGGCCTCGAAGTCGCCGTCGTGGGCTTGGAGGTACGCCCGCTGAAGCTCCGCGGAGCCGTACGTCGTCACGACGTTCGCGCCGACCTCGCCGAGGCGTTCGGCGACGGCGACAGCCAGTTCGTGTGCGTCCTCGGCGACGCTGATGACGACATCATCGCCGGGGTCGACCCGTGCGCTCCAGTCGACGAGCACCGCCGCGTGCTCCCGTACGCGTTCGTCCATGTAACCGCTATGTGGCGTCGGCGCTCAAAGCTTGTGTCGGAACGCCCGCAGCGCGTTCTCGCCGGTGTCGGTTAGCGACACCTGTTTCGTCCGGCCGACCGGCTCGATGTGAACGTAGCCGTTCGCCGAGAGCGGCTCCAGAATCCGGTTGTTCAGCAGCGCGAACTTCGCCTTATCGTTTGCCGGCTCCGAGCGGGTGAGGAAATCCAGCTGCTCGTCTTCGGCGAACTCGATGAGGTCGCTTTTCTTCGGCGTATAGGTCTCGCTGTCGCGTCTGTCGATGTAGTCGAGGACCCGCACCTGGTCTTCGGTCGGGGTCTCCAGCGGATACGAGGGGAGCTGTTCGGCGAACTGCATCCCCTCGGTGCGCGGCTGTTCGTCGAGTGGGTGGGCTCGCGTCTCCGGGTGGACGTGGTAGCCGCTTGCGTCGGTCGCCATACACGCCAGCGCCGCCCCGACTGTCGAGAGCTTCGGGCCGCTGGAGACGTTGACACGGACGATGTCGCCGTCGTGGCCGTGGACAATGGTTGTCACCTCGCCGAGCACGTCGTACATGTCATCGAGGTCGACCTCGCGGGAGCGGACGGTCATTCCTCTGTCTGTCAACTCAGTCACCAGTCGGTCGTGATACGACAGCTCCGTCCGCTCCCGCTCGCGGAGCAGATACAGCGTGTCAGCCCCGTATTCGAGCGCCGGGCGCTTGATGCGGTCGTACTCGTAGCCGACCGGCGCGACGTGGACCTCTTGGACGGGTCGGAGTTCGGTTTCCGAGCGCATAGATAGTATAGACTGTATTGATAGTACTGATACTATAATTGTATCTATTGTACCGATAGTATCTCGGTAAAAACGAATAGAAACTCCCTCGAATAATGGATTGCAAGCCATGTGCGTCAATGAACTGGTCCCCACCGAACTCGACGCCGACAGCGACCGTGACCTCGAAACCGTTACTATCGACGACGGTGACGTACTTGAGGCGCTCTCCTCAGAGACCGCCCGGCGCGTGCTGCAGGCCCTCGACTCGGGGCCGGCCCCCGCCTCAGCGGTCGCCGAGACGGCCGGCGTCTCGATTCAGGTCGCGGCATACCACCTCGACCGGCTCGAAACCGCCGGGCTCGTCCGGACTGTCGCGACAAGCTACTCCGAAAAAGGACAGCCGATGGATATCTACGGACTGACGACGGACTCGTTCGTCGTCGAGCTATCGGGCGGTGACAGCCCGCGCTAGTCGTCAGCCGGCGACGGGGCCGGGGAGGCGTCCATCTCCGTCTCCTCGGCGTACGGATACCACGTCATCTTCGTGTTCTCGAGGTACGGGTCCTCGTAGGAGGTCTCCTCCGGCTCCGCGAGGCCGCCCAACTCGTCTTCGCCGTGGCGGGCAATGAACTCCCGGAACGACTCGTCGCCCTCCCGTTCGGCTTCGTAGACGGCAAGGAGGTTCTGGATGTAGCCGGGCACTTCGTCGGCGGCCACGCGCATCTCGACCCAGTCGGCAAACTGCGGGTTCTCGCCGAGGCCGCCGCCGAGCCCGATGTCGAAGGCCTCGACCGGCTCGCCGTCCTTGCGGGTTTTCATACCGCGCAGGGAGATGTCGGCAATCTGCGGCTGGGCACAGGAGGCCGTACAGCCCGACAGATGGATGTGGAACTCGGAGACGCCCTCGGGGACATCGACGTTGTCCTTCAGCCAGCGGGCATAGCGGACCATTCGGTTTTTCGTCTCGACGATGGACAGCGAGCAGAACTCGGTGCCCGTACAGGCGATAGACCCGCGCAGGAAGGGATGGGGGTCCGGCGAGTGGTACTCCAGCAGGTCCTCCTCGAGGAATGCATCGAGGTCCTCCTCGGCGATGTCGGCGACGACGATGTTCTGTCGCTGTGTGAGGCCGATGAGCTCCGAGCCGTATTCGTCGGCGAGGTCGGCCAGTTCGATGACCTCTTGTGCTCCCATTCGGCCGACAAGCACCGAGAGACCGACGAAGTAGTTGCCGTCCGTCTGCTCGTGGACACCGACGTAGTCGCCGACCTCGTCGTTCCGTCCGGCGTTGTAGCTGTACTGCTCGCGGAGGTCCTCGCCGGCCGTCTTCAGCTCGAAGTCGACGTAGTCTTCCTGCAGCACGCGCCGGAGCTTCTCGGTCCCCCACTCGTCGACGAGGAACTTGATGCGGGCGTTGAAGCGGTCCTCACGGTCGCCGTGGTCGCGGAACAGCGCCGAAATCCCGCCGGCAACGTCGGCGACCTCCCCGGGGGTGACAAAGACGTCAATATCGCGCGCAAAGCGCGGCTCCTTCCGGGAGAGGCCGCCGCCGACGCGGATGTTGAACCCTTTCGTCTCCGTGCCGTCGATTTCCTTGACAGCGGGCTCGAAGCCGAGGTCGTTGATTTCGGCCTGTCCCGACCCACGGGTGTCGCCCGTGACAGCGACCTTCCACTTGCGAGGGAGGTTGGAGTGGTCGTCGTTGCCCTTGAACGTCTCGTTGAGCTCCTTGATAACCGGCCACGCGTTGATGTGCTCTTTGGCGTCCCGGCCGGTCATCGGCGAGCCGACGATGTTCCGCCACGAGTCGCCACAGGCCTGCATCGTCGAGAGGCCGTTCGCCTCCAGCTTGTCGAAGATTTCGGGGACGTCCTGCAGCTGAATCCAGTGGAGCTGAATCGCCTGTCTCGTCGTCCAGTCACAGTATGCCCCGCCGAATTCGGGGTTGTCGACGGGTCCGCGGGCGTACTCGTCGGCGATTTCGCCGACGACCCGAAGCTGGTCGGGTGTCAGCCGACCGTTCGGCGTCCCGATACGCATCATGAAGTAGCTCTCTTGGCCCTTCCGCTGGTGGTACAGCCCCCACCATTTGAACCGCTCGAACCACGCGTCACGTTCGTCCTCGGGGATGGCGCTCCAGCCCTCCTCGGCGAATTCGAAGAGGTGGTCACGGATTTCCGTTCCGTAGACCTCGTCTTTCCAGGCTTCGACCTTGCTCGGCATATCCATTTCCAATACGCCCACCCATATACGACGCCCTCTGTCGTCAATCCTCCCCGTGTCTCGCTACTCCCGGAGATAGTTGCTGACTATTCGGACGCGTCGGCGAGTCGCTGCCGGCGGCGGGGGATGTGGACGCTTTCGGTATCGACCGGGGAGAACGTTCCCTCCTCGGGGTCGACGACGCGGCCGAGCGTCAGCCAGTCGGTGACGCCGCTCTCGCCGCAGGCAATACACTGGCCGGCGATGCGCCCTTCGACGTTCGGGTAGTCGACGCCGATTTCAACGAAGCCCTCTGCCAGAAAGTCGGCCATTGCACAGTCGCAGAACTCGTGTCTGGCGAGCCACCAGAGGTCGCTGACGTTTACCTCCCGGGAGTCGTTGACGCTCAGCCACGCACCGTCGTCGAGTTGGTGTACCGAGGTCGGCATACGGGTACCACGCCCCCTGTCGGCCTAAGGCCGTCGGCCCTCGCAGTGGTTGCCGTCCGTCAGCGAACGCGGTGACGCCGTCTACGACTCGAACCCAACGAGGGCTCCCGAATATCTGCCTATACGGCCGTCAGAGAAACCGGAAGCAGCGGCCGGGACCGGAGAGCAGGGGAAATGGTTACGGGTGCGGAGCGGCTTAAGATACTGCCCCGTTTAGGGTGGCGTGATGACAGCACAACAGCGGGAGTCGGCGCGGCAGCACACCTCTGCCGACGTCGCTCCCGAGCTGTACGAGGTGACGCACCGATGACGGAGACACGCGAAGAAAACGGCGACGATGTCGACACGAGCCACCTCGACAACGTCGAAGACGGCTGTGGCTGCACCGAAATCTGGGAACATATGTCTGACGAGCGGGACGACGCGGAATGACGACGCTATCGGATGTCGCCGTCGCATAACTGCAGGAAATTTTTTAACCCTCGTTACGTACGCGGCAGTAATGACGCCGCAACCTGACGGCGAGCCACCGACGGACCGTGAGTCTCCCGTCGGAGAGCCCGTCATTCGAAGCGACCCTCGTGTCGCGGGCGAACAGGCCGTCCAGTTCGACCCTGACGACCCTGAGAGCCTCAACGAAGCAGCCGATGTCGTTCGGCGCTTCGCGACCAACACCGCCGGCAGCAAAGACAACGTCTTCATGCTCCGCGGCGCGGCGGCGTGTGCGGCGCTCGTCAGGGGCACCGGCTCGTACAAGGCCGCCGCCGAGCGCGCCGGTGGCGAGGCGACGGTGTCGTTCATCCGGAAGTGGGCGCGGGTCCACGACCTGCCTCGCTCCATCCGGCGCCACGTCGCACTCGGCGAAATCGCTCCCACCGCGGCCAAACACATCGCCCGTGTCTCTGGGGAGTCTCGCTTTCTCTTGGCGTGGGCGACGCTCGACCACGACCTCACCGTCCGCGAGGTCCGCGCTATCGCCTCCCGTGTTAACGAGGGCGCAAGCGTCGACGAGGCCCTCGCCGCTGAGGGCATCGACCTCGGTCAGCTTTCGGTGTCGCTGCCGCCCGAGACCTACCGCGAACTCCGACGACACGCCGCGCTTGAGGAGACTGACCCCGACGAAATCGTCGCCCGGGCGCTCGCCGAGTATCTGTAATCGAAAGAGTTTATCGCCGGCCGCAGTAACCACTTGGTGTGGGCCGATAGCTCAGCCCGGCAGAGCGTCTGGCTTTTAACCAGATGGTCGGGGGTTCAAATCCCTCTCGGCCCGTCCTGTATGCGTTTACTCCCCGACAGCGGCGCATACTGATTGCTCTCAGTCGGCGACCGGTAGCCTGACGACGAAGACGCTGCCCTCCGGCTCGTTGTCCTCGACACACACGTCGCCGCCGAAACTCTCGACGAGCGTCTTGACCAGATACAGCCCAATACCGGTCCCCTCGCTTTCGAGGCCTCTCTCGCCCTTGCCGAATATCGCCTCCTTGTGTGCGTCCGGGACTCCCGGGCCGTTGTCAGCGACCCGAATCTCTACCTCGCTGTCGTGTTCGGTGACGCTGACTGTCACCTCGGGGAGGGCTTTGTCGTTGTGCTGGATGGCATTCGAGAGCAGGTTCCGGAACACCGCCTCCAGCATGTCCGTGCCGGCCACGTGGATATCCGGTACCGACCCGTCGATTGTCACCGCTGCCCCGGAGTGTGCGGACCGCACCGCCTCGACCTGCTGTTCGAGCGATCGTTCCAAGGATACCCGCTGTGTCTCGGCGTCATCCTGCAAGAGTACCGTCGCCAAATCGCGGGCCGTCCGCGTCAACTCGACGGCGTTTGCGGTGCTGGACTGCAGAATATCCAGAAACTCCTGGCCCTCCTCGTCGACGTGGTCTTCGAGCATCTCCGCGTAGGCGGTCACAAGCTGGAGGTCGTTGCGGATGTCGTGGCGAACGACCTCGTTGAGCACCTCGAGGTCGGACCGCTGGGATTCGAGTCGCTCCTCGTAGGCCTTTCGTTCCGTGATGTCGCGGGCGCTCACCAGAAATCCCTCGATGGGCGGTGTATCGAGCAGGCTGCGGACCCTCGTTTCGTACCACCGCCACTCGCCGTCCGGCGTCCGGTAGCGGTGCTCGCCGCTGATAACCTCCTCTGGTGAGTCCAGGGCCTCTGCTAACATCGCTTCGACGCCGTCGCTGTCTTCCGGATGGATGTATTCGGTCACGGACGCGCCGGTCAGGTCTCGGGTGCTGTGTCCCAGCACAGCCTCGTCGGCGTGGTTTTGGTATCGGATACGTCCATTCTCATCGACCAACAGCACGACATCGGTCGTGTGCTGTAGCATCGCTTCCTTCCGCTGGAGTTCGGTCCGTCGCTTGTTCCGTTCGGTCACGTCCCGTGCCACCCCGACGATACTGGTCGCTGTCCCTCCCTCGACGACGGGTGTAATCTTCGTCCGCCACTCAACGCTCCCCGTCCCGTGTTCGAGCGTCGTCTCGTAGGTTACCGTCTCCTCTGTTTCGACACATCGCCGGTATTCATCGAGCAGCCGCTC
This sequence comes from Natronomonas pharaonis DSM 2160, assembly GCF_000026045.1. Classification (NCBI taxonomy): domain Archaea; kingdom Methanobacteriati; phylum Methanobacteriota; class Halobacteria; order Halobacteriales; family Natronomonadaceae; genus Natronomonas; species Natronomonas pharaonis. The sequence continues at coordinate 562,233 of NC_007426.1, forward strand.
GCCGTCCCCATCAAAAAGCTCCCGTAGTGGCGTCCCGAGACAGCCGTCTGCTTCCATCTCTGTCGCGCGTTCGTGCGACGGGTTGCCGCCCCGGAAGACGAACCGCGGTTCGCCGTCGCCGTCGCGCTCGACATCGAAGAGGAAGACCGCATCCTCGACCGCTTTGAAGACGGTTTCGTACTCCATCTTTCCCAGCCCCGTCTTGGGGTTGTCATCTTCTGCTCCGGTGCCCCCTCCTTCGGTCCCCCCGGTTTCTTCGGCCATCCCGGCTTAAATATGGGAGTTACCGATTAACATGTTTCGGCTGATATATCCGGCTGGGGACCCCAACGACTTTGCCGACCCACCGGCTAGTGCGGCCCAATGGCGACGTGTGACGCGTGCGGCGAACACGAAAACATGCCGTACAACTGCCGGCACTGTGGCGGGACCTTTTGTGCCGACCACCGGCTCCCGGAAAATCACAACTGTCCGGGGCTGGAAAGCTGGAACGACCCCGACAAGGTCTTCGACAGCGGCTTCGATGGCTCGGTGCAAGCCGGCGGCAGCGGCGGTCGGTCGCCCGGCCTGCTCGAACGGCTCGGTATCGATACCGGCCCCGGCGGTCCGCTTGCCTACTTCCGGAACAACGTCTCGTATCTCTTCTTGGCGATTATCGTCGTCGTCTTCGGGCTGCAGTGGCTCATTGCGCCGCTGTTTATGGCCCTGCCGCCCGAGGGCGTAAACCCCGGCCACTTCCTGTGGGGCCAGATATTCACCCTCACGACGGTCCACCCCGAGTACGTCTGGACATGGGTCATCTCGGTGTTCTCCCACGGGAGCCCGATGCACCTGCTTTTCAACGCCATCGTGCTGTACTTTTTCGGCCCGCTGGTCGAGCGACAGATCGGCTCGAAGAAGTTCGTCGGGCTCTTTCTCGCCAGCGGCATCATCGCCGGCCTCGGGCAGGTCGGCGTCGGTCTCGTGACCAGCGAAGGTGTCGCGGTTTTGGGTGCCTCCGGCGCGCTTATGGCGATTATGGGCGTGCTCGCGATTACCTCGCCGGACCTGAAGGTCCTGCTGTTCTTTTTCATCCCGATGTCGATTCGAACGCTGACGATTCTTTTCGCCGCTTTCTCGATTTTCGCCTTCGTCTCCGACGGCGGCATCCTTGATGGGGTGGCCCACTTCGCACACCTCGTCGGTCTTCTCATCGGCCTCTGGTACGGCAACCGCATCAAGGACCGCGTCGGCGGCGGTCCTCGTCAGCTCAACCTCGGTCCGGGCCGCGGCGGTGGCGGGCCGGGTGGCCCCGGCCGGTTCCCCTGACCGATGGAGCTTGCGACCCCGCGATTCCGCCCCGACCCCTCGCTTTCCCGCGAAGCGATGGAGACACTCCAGCACGACATCGCCGCTGCAGCGAGCTTCGAGAATGAGGCCTCGCCTTCCCCGGCAGCCATCCGTGACGGCGACGCGCTTGTCGCTGGTGTCGACCAAGCGTTTCTCGACGACCGGGCGGTCTCTGCGGTGGTCGTCCTCCGGGGTGGCGAGGTCGTCGCCCGCGAGCACGCGGTGACACCGCTTTCGATACCGTACATCCCCGGACTCTTGGCGTTCCGCGAGGGTGGGCCGATAATCGACGCGCTCTCGCGGCTCGACGTGGAGCCGGACCTGCTCGTCGTCGACGGCAGCGGCCGCATCCACTTCCGGGAGGCTGGGCTGGCGACCCACGCCGGTCTTCTCTTCGACGTGCCGGCGGTCGGCGTCGCCAAGCGCTTGCTGTGTGGCGAGCCGAGCCGAACGGTTGCGTCGCTCCCCGAAGGAACGCGGGTTCCCATCGAAGCCGACGACTCGATGACTGCCGCCGACGGAACCGTCGTCGGCTACGCCTACCAGAGCCGACAGTATCCGGACTCGAAGCGTATCAACCCGCTGTATATCTCCCCCGGCCATCGACTGTGCGCCGAAACGGCCGTCGACTGCGTGGCAGCATGCGGCGGCGAGTACAAGCTCCCGCGGCCGACTCGGCTGGCCGACGGCCACGCCGACGACCTGAAAGCCCGCTACGGCGACGGCTAATTCCGACAGACACCAACGCCTAACTACCTCCCCCACGACCGACCCGGTATGAGCACACGGACCGTCCTGATAACCGGCTGTTCGTCGGGCATCGGCCGGGCGGCGGCGTACGCCTTCCTCGAAAACGAGTGGCGTGTCTACGCCACCGCCCGCAACCCCGCCGACATCCAGACGCTCGGCGAGGCCGGTTGCGACATCGGTACTATCAATGTCCGGAGCACCGAAGACGTCGAGCGCGTCGTTGACCGCGTCATCGACGAGGCCGGCCGCATCGACGCATTGGTGAACAACGCTGGGTACGGCCAGCACGGCCCAATCGAGGACATCAACGACGAACTGTTCGAAAAGCAGTTCGATGTCAACGTCTTCGGTCCGCACCGGCTCGTCCGCGCCGTGCTGCCTCACATGCGCGAGCGCCGTGATGGGACAATCATCAACGTCTCGTCGGTCGCCGGCCGGCTGGCCGCGCCCGGCATGGGCGTTTACTCTGCATCGAAACACGCCATAGAGGGCTACAGCGACTCGCTTCGCCGTGAACTGGAGCCGTTCGATATCGATGTGAGCGTCGTCCAGCCCGGTCCCGTCGAGACATCATTCCGCGACCGCGTCGACGACGAGCTCGGTCGACTCGACCGGACCGATGCCTACGAAGACCTCTATGCGTTCCAAGAGGACGCCTCGCTCTTTGGCGGCGACAGCCCCGTTGCTTCCCACCCGGGCGAAGTCGCCGATGTCATCCTCGAGGCGGCTTCCTCGACGGACCCACAGCCGCGCTATGTCGTCGGGACGGCCGCACAGTTGCTCGTCTATGCCAGCTACCTCCCGGACCCCATCGCCGACAGCGTCTTCGATGCCATCAGACGGTTCGTCTCCTGACGTGTTCGACCCGCTTTCGACCCCCTCGCCGGCCCACGAACTCGCTGTCGAGTGTCTGACAGCGGGTGTCCGAGCGGCACAGCCGAAACGGGCCGTCGAACGACACTGCGATATCGAGGGGTCGACGCTCCGCATCGGCGACGGTTCCTACGACCTCGATGCCTACGACTCGCTTCGAATCCTCGGCGGCGGCAAGGCGGCAGACGGGCTTGCGGCCGCGCTCGAAGGGCTTCTCGGAGAGCGGCTCGACGGCGGCATCGTCGTCACTGGCCATCGGACGGCCGCCCCCGACCGCGTCACGGTCCGTGAAGGAAACCACCCGTCGCCCGGCCCTGACAGCGTCGACGGCGCGACGGCACTGCTGGAGCGGGCCGAAGCGGCCGACGGGCAGACGCTCGTGCTCGCGCCGATGACGGGCGGCGGCAGCGCACTGCTTTGTGCGCCCGCTGATGGACTGTCCGCTGCCGACATCCGTACTGTCACCGAAGCGCTGCTCGACGCCGGGGCGTCCGTCGACGAACTCAACGCCGTCCGCCGGGTCTGTTCTGAAATCAAGGGTGGCGGACTGGCGGCGGCGGCCGCCCCCGCAACGGTCGTTGGCGTCGTGATGAGCGACGTTGTCGGTGACGACCCGGCGGTCGTCGCCAGCGGCCCAACTGTCCCCGTCGAGGCGGCTCCGGATGTCGCCGCGACAGTCCTTGACCGGTATGGTGTTGACGCGCCCGCCGTCCGTCGGTGGCTGTCGTCGGCGACCCCCGAATCGCCGTCGGTCGCCGCCCGCAACCACGTCATCGCCTCCGGCTGGGACGCCGTCGACGCGGCGCGTGCCCACGCCGCAGCCGCGGGGTATCAGACCTGCGTGCTCTCGACGCATCTCGAAGGGGAAGCCGAACAGTCCGGCCGGTTTCACGCCGCCGTCGCAACCGACGTGGCGTTGCGCGACGTGCCTGTTGAACCCCCCGCGGTCATTCTCTCCGGCGGTGAGACGACGGTCTCCGTCTCCGGCGACGGCGTCGGCGGGCCGAACATGGAGTTTGCTCTCGCGGCCGCCCCGAAGCTTCCCGACGAGGCTGTTGTCGGTGCTGTCGACACTGATGGCAGCGATGGTAGCACCGACGCTGCCGGAGCGCTCGTCGACGCTGATACAGTTGACCCACAGGTCGCTCGAACGGCCCTCGATGAAAACGACAGCTACCGGGCGCTTGCGGACGCTGGGGCGCTTTTGTTTTCGGGGTCGACCGGTACGAACGTCAACGACCTCCGGGTCGTCGTTGTCGACTAATCGAGGCAGGCCCCGACGACGCCGAGCATCTCCTCGCCGTGGACCGGTTCGGCGAAAAGCGGCACGCGCTTTATCTCGCGGCCGCGGAACAGCCCCTGTGCCCGTTCGAGGGCCGTCCGCTGGACCTCCCAGCGCCGCCGACAGAACGCACAGTTTTCGGTGTCGGGGGCGACAAACCACTCCTCATCGAAGGATGCGACGTCGGCTAGCTCTTCGCTGACGCGGTTGACAACGAGCGTACCGACCGGAATCCCGAACTCCTCGAGCCGGTCGACGAGCCGTTCGCTCTCGACGACGCTCATCTCCTCGGGCACCATCACGACGCGGAAGTCGGTTCGGTCGGGGTCCCGGAGCGCTGTCCGGAGCCGCTCGATTTTCGTCGACAGCTCTTGGAGGTCGTCCATTCCCGCCTCCATCTCCGCTTCGGGGTCGTCGCTGCCGCCGAAGAGGCCGCCGACAGAGCCCATCATCCCCGAAAGCTTCTCGCGGAAGGACAACAACCGCCCCACCATCGAATCCATCACGTCCGGTAGCTCCAGCAGCCGGAGAGTGTGCCCGGTCGGGGCGGTGTCGACGACGACGCGGTCGAACCGCGGGTCGTCGAGATACTCTAACAGAAGCTGGACTGCCGCTGCCTCGTCCGCGCCGGGCATCGCCCCGCCGGCGAGGGGGTGGCCGTCGCCGCCGAGCAGGTCTTCGAGCCCGCCCATGCCCATCCCCAGGCCGCCGTCCTCCGGGCCGGCGGCCCCGTCAGGACCGGCCGCCCCTTCGAGTGGGTCGGCATCCGGGCCGTCCTCTCCGGGAGCGAACGGGCCGGCGGCCGTCTCCGGGTCGATTTCGACCGCAAAAAGCGGTGTCTCCTCGGCGATACGCGTCGGCTCGTCGGGGACGTCGACGCCGAGTGTATCGGACAGCGAGTGTGCGGGGTCGGTCGAGACGACGAGCGTCGGCGTCCCGTCGCGGGCGCTGGCAAGCGCCGTCGCGGCAGCACAGGTCGTCTTCCCGACGCCGCCTTTGCCGCCGTACAGTACGTACTCCGGTGCGTCGACGCCGGCCGGCAGGTCGGCCTCGTCGACGGAGTCGATGGGCTCGACGGAGAGGTCGCTCATATCGGGGGTCGGGGAGGGCCGCTTGTGTACCCGTCGGTATGGGCTGAGAACACGGCGACGGCGAATTCGCCGCCGCCGATGGGACACGACAGAGGGGACTGGTGTATGCCAGAAACGAGGGGGCCGACGACGTTAGGCCGAGTCGTCGTCCGGGTTGGTGGCGTCTTGGACCTGCTCGGTCACGTCTTCGACCTGATTCTGCAGGGTGTCGGCCTGGTCCTCGATTTGCTCTTGGAGGGTGTCGACTTGGTCTTCAAGCTGCGACTGGAGCTCTTCGCCGCGCTCCTCGAACTCGTCTTGCAGGTCCTGCAGCTGGGTTTCCAGCTCTTCGAGGGCCTCGACCGTCTGGTCTTCGAGGTCCTCGTGGGCGTCCAGCAGGGTGTTGACCTGCTCTTCGAGCGTTCCGAGGAAGTCATCGAGCAGTTCGTCGACCGACTCGGAGCCGTCCTGTAGGTTCTCCTCAAGCTGGTCGAGCGCGTCCGTCTGGCTCTCTTCGAGGGTGTCGAGCTGCTCGTCGATGCTGTCGCGGATGTCCGCAACGACATCTTGGCTCCCCGGGACGGCGGACTCGATGGCGTCGAAGTAGGTATCGACGCCCGTGCGGAGGAGACCGCTGCTCCGCTCGGAGAGGTCGCGGGCCGGGTCGAGCCCGTCAACGATGGTCTCGTTGAGGTTCTTCTGGACTTCAACGCCGTTTTCGACGGCTTCGTGGGTCTGCTCGATGGCGCTCCGCTGGAGGTCGAACACGATGCTTACTGGGGAGGTACTTTCGCTCATCTGTACCTGTACCTATTACCCGAAACAATATAAGACTACCGGCTGCTGCCATCTGTTGCCACTGAGATACACTGAGGTACAGAATGGTGTTCAATAGGTGTTGTTGTATCAAACAACGAACCGCGGCGCTCTGCCGACTGGCGATAGATAGCACAGTCGCTCGTGGCGGAGCCACCCAAAAGAAATCGTGGTCGGTCGTTGCCGAGCCGCCGTGTCTTCGTCTACGGGCTCAGACGTTGGCGGTCTCGCGGGAACGCTGGAAGACGGTTCCGCTTGCCTTGCTTCGCTCGGCCGCGCGGACTGCGACTTCCGTGCTCCCGCTCGACAGTTGCGCCTTCGCCTACGGACTCAGGCGCTGCCTGTCTCGCGGGAACAGCACTGCTTCCCGGATGTTATCGAGGTCGAGCATCGTCATCAGCAGCCGCTCGCCGCCAAGCCCCCAGCCGGCGTGGGGCGGCATGCCGTATTTGAACATCTTCGTGTAGTACTCGAAGGCCTCGGGTTCGAGCCCCTGCTGTTCGAAGCCGGCGATGAGCTCCTCGCGGCGGTGTTCACGCTGGCCGCCGGAGACGAGCTCCATCCGCGGGTGCATCATGTCAAAGCCCGTCGAGAGCTCGCCGTCCTCGTGGTCCATGATGTAGAACGGCTTGATTTCGGCGGGCCAGTCGGTGATGAAGTAGTGGCCGCCCACGTCGTCGCCGAGCGCCTTCTCGCCCTCGGTCGGGAGGTCATCGCCCCACACGAGCTGCTCGTCGAGCTCGCCGGTTGCGTTGATGCGTTCGATGGCTTCCTCGTAGCTGAGTCGCGGGAACGGCGTCTCGGGTACCTCGAACTCCTCTGTGATGCCGAGGGCTTCGAGCTGGTCCGTGCAGTTCTCGGCGACCGCCTCGTAGGCGGCGGTGACGACCTGCTCACAGACATCCATCGCGTCGGTGTGGTCACAGAAGGCCCCCTCGAAGTCGATGGAGGTCGCCTCGTTGAGGTGGCGGGGCGTGTTGTGCTCCTCGGCGCGGAAGATGGGGCCGATTTCGAAGACACGCTCGATGTTCGAGCCCGCCACGAGCTGTTTGAAGAGCTGCGGGCTCTGGTTCATGAACGCTTCCTCGCCGAAGTAGGTAATCGGGAAGAGTTCGGTGCCGCCCTCAGTTCCCGTGGCAACGATCTTTGAGGTGTTGATTTCGGTCGCGTTGGCGTCGCGGAACGCCTCCCGGACGGCTCGCAGGACCTCTGCGCGAATCTCGAAGATGGCCTGTCCCTCTTCGCTACGGAGGTCGAGCGTGCGGTTGTCGAGCCGGGTCGAAAGCTCCGCGTCGACCTTGCCGGTCGGGTCCAGCGGCAGTTCGGTGTCGGCTTCCGAGAGCACCTCAACGGTCTCGGGGGTGACCTCGACGCCGGTCGGCGCGCGTGGCTCCTCCTCGACATCGCCGGAGACGGTGATGACTGATTCGCGGGCAACGTTCAGCCCGGTCTCGACCAGTTCGTCGTCCATCTCGTCCTTTTCGAACTTGACCTGAATCTGTCCGGTCGTATCGCGCAAAATCAGAAACGCAATGCCGCCGAGGTCGCGGACTTCGTGGACCCAGCCGGCGACCGTGACGGTCTCGCCGGGTTCGGCGTCCGCGGTGTACGTTCGGTTCTCCATACCCCGCATTCTCGCCGCCCCGACTTAAGCGCGGGGAAACCACACGCATTCGTTCCGCTGCGTTCACAGACACCCTGCCGCGTTCAGCCGTCGAACGACAGCGCTCCGCGCTCGTAGACGTCGCCGAAGAGCCACTCGGCGTGGTCGAGGGCGTACTCGCGGTGGTCGTCTTCGATAGCGCCGACAGCGTCCTCGACGAGTATCGGCCGGTAGTCCCGCAGCCCGGCCGAGCCGGCGGTGTGGAGAACACACACGTTCGCGAGCGTCCCACAGATGAGGAGGTCGTTGATGCCGTGGCTCTCCAGCCAGCCGTCCAGTTGGGTCTGGTGGAAGGCGTCGTAGGTGTGCTTGACGACGACGAGTTCGTCGTCCCGGGGCGAAAGCTCCGCAACGAGTTCGGCGTCCCAACTGCCTTCGAGGACGTGTTCCCCCCAGCGGTCGAACTCGTCGTAGTAGTGGGTGTCCTCGAACTGCTCCGGCGGGTGGACATCACGGGTAAACACCACCGACGCTCCGGCCTCCCGGGCATCCGCAACGAGGTCGGCACAGGGCGTTATTGCCGCCTCGCTCCCGGGCGCGTACAGCGACCCGTCGGGGTGACAAAAGCCGTTCTGCATGTCGACGACGACGACGGCGGTGGTCTCCGGATTAAGCTCCATGTTCGCCCGCAGCTTCGGGTCGAGCCGACAAACCGTTTTCCCGGCATGCGTGGGTTTTTGCCGCCGCGGTGCCGAACCCCACTGAATGGACCGACGCCTGCTGGCGGCGACCGCGCTCGCCGCCGTCCTGCTTTCGGCCGGCTGTACGGTCGGCTACCAGCCGGCGGCGGACGCGCCGCCGACGTCCGAGCCCCCCGCGGAGCCGCATCCGGGCTACCACGACGGCTACTGGTACAACGACACCTTCGACCTTGACGCTGAGGCGGGCCTGACCGACCCGCAAGTCGACGCTGTCACCGCTCGTGCGATGGCGCGGGTCCAGTTGCTGCGGGGCCTTGAATTCGAGTCCGATGTCGATGTCGAACTCCTCACCCGCGAGGCGTTCCAGGCGGAGTACGGCGATGTCTGGGGCGACCCGCCTGCGGACGCCCAAACGCTCGATAACGTCCAGCACGAGGCGCTGTTTCTGGTCGAGTCCGACGAAGATGTCACCGACGCGAGGGCGGTAAACCGTGGTGACACCGTCCTCGGGTTCTACCAGCCGACGACCGAGCGGCTGGTCGTCGTCAGCGAGAACGACCCGGCGACCTTCGACGACGAGATGACATTGGCCCATGAGCTGTTGCACGCGCTACAGGACCAGCACTTCGGTCTCGAAGACGTTGGAGACGGTACGATCGACGGCACCAACGCCCGCAACGGTCTCATCGAGGGCGATGCCGTCGTCATCGAAACCGAATACGAGGCCCGCTGTGAGACCGACGAGTGGCAGTGTCTCGGGACCGACGACGACGGGGGCACGGTCGGTGTCCCGGCGGCGTTCAATTGGGGGCTTTACGTCCTTGATTTCTTCCCGTACACCGCCGGCCCGCCCTTCATTGACCACCACCGCGAGCGGGGCGGCTGGAGCGCCGTCGATGCGGCCTACGACGCGCCGCCGACCGCCAGTGCCGAGGTCATCTATCCGGAAACGTACGGCAGCGGCACCTACGGCGAGGCCCGTATCGAAGACCAGCCCCGAAACGGCTGGCAGCGAGTCACCGTCGACAACGGCACCGACCACGCACGCGTCGGGCAGGCCGGTCTCGTCGCGATGTTCGCCCGAACGGCCTATGACGACCGCGCCTCCGGTGTCGTCCCCCACACCGCCTTTACCGGCGACGACACCCGGTATACGTACGACATCGAATACGCCGACGGCTGGACCGGCGACCGGCTCCACGCCTACCAGCGCGACAACGAGACCGCCTACCGATGGAACGTGACCTTCGAGAACGCCGACGAGGCGGCGACGTTCCGCCGTGGCTACGAGCGGGTCCTCGACTACTGGGGCGGCGAGGAAACCGCCGACGGCCACTGGCGGTTCGACGGGGCGGCCGGCTTCGAAAAGACCGTCAGCGTCTCCGACGCCGACGCATCGGTCCGCGTCGTCGGCGCGCCGACCCCCGAAGCTGTCGGCGATATCTCGCCGGCGGTCGCGCCGAACGCGTAGCTTTTTCGAGCCGGCGACCGATGGCTCGGTATGTTCGATACCGTTCCCGGCTCGGCAATCGAGTCCGGGCGCGCGACCGACGCGTACTTTCTCCGCACAGAGGAGGCGCTGGAACACGCCGGCAGGAACCCCCACGTCGTCGCTGAGGTGACCGCCGACCAGTTCCCGACCGGCGAGTTCGAGCTGCTGGCGGGGCTGGAAGACGCTGCTCGGCTCCTCGAAGGGCGGGACATCGACGTCGACGCGCTCCCCGAGGGAACTCTCTTCGACGGCGGTCCAGTGATGCGAATCGAGGGACCGTATCTGGAGTTTGCCCGGCTCGAAACCTCGCTTTTGGGCTTTCTCTCGCACCCGACCGGCATGGCGACCGCCGCGCTTGAAGCGAGACAGGCCGCTCCCGACACCTCGCTTCTGAGCTTCGGTGCCCGGCACGTCCACCCCTCGATTGCGGGAACGGTCGACCGGAGTGCCTTGATTGCGGGCTTCGATGGCTTCTCCCACGTCGCTGCCGGCGACATCCTCGACCGCGAGGCGTCGGGGACGATGCCACACGCGCTGATGATATGCTTTGGCCCCGGCAACCAAGAGGAGGCTTGGCAGGCCTTCGATGAGGCCGTTGCCCCGGACGTTCCCCGTATCGCGCTGTGTGACACGTACGACGACGAGGTAGACGAGGCCGTCCGGGCCGCCGAACTCGGATTCGACAGTGTTCGGCTCGATACGACCGGCTCCCGACGCGGGGATTTCCGCCACATCGTCCGCGAGACTCGCTGGAAGCTCGATGTCGCCGGCCACGAGGACGTCGATATCTTCGTCAGCGGTGGCATCACGCCGGAGGCGATTCGGAACCTCAAAGATGTCGCCGACGGCTTCGGCGTTGGCAGCCACATAACCAACGCCGACCCGGTTGATTTCGCGCTCGATATCGTCGAGGTAGAGGGCGACCCGGCAGCAAAGCGTGGGAAGCTCTCGGGAACGAAGGCGGTCTACCGGACCACCGATGGCGGCCACCACATCGCGCTGGCCGACGCCGACCCACCGGACGACGCCGACCCCCTCTTGGAGCCGCTGATTCGGGACGGCGACATCGTCGCCGACGTCGAGCTGTCGGCCGCCGCCGAACGTGCGCGAGCGGACGCTGAACGTGTCGGTTTCGGAGAGCACTGACGGCGGCTACTGGCCCCCCGGCTCCGGCCGTCGCTACACCGGCCGGTTGTCGTCTCCGGAAAACAGAATATATCCGCTGGCCTGCCGCTCAGTTGATGAGGAAGTAGACCTGCTTGCGGGCGTCGTTGAACGAGTAGCGGGAGTCGACGAGGTCTTCTTCCTCCAGTCGGTTGAGCGCGTAGCGCACCGTTCGGTCGGGCAGCAGCGACTTCTCGGCGAGTTGTCCCTGCGACATCGGCGAGGCACCCTCAAGAACTTTGGCGACGAGCTTGGCGCTCGGGGGGAGTTCACGGAGCGTCTCGCGGAACTCCGGGTCTGACATCGGCGATTCGGACTGGCGTGAGCGTTCCTCCGTGGTCGTGCTCATATCCTCCAGTGCGGGAAAGCCACTGGTAAAACTTCGCTATATGTGTGTCAAAACAATAAGAACTATCGAATGTGTATAATGTACCCTTAAACAAAACGCGATGACATGATTTGCCGGAACCGTTTAGGACCGTTATGGAACGGATGCTTCATGATAGCTGTCGCGTTCGGGTCGCGAGCAATAAAATTTCAATCATGTTTCTCGTTGTTACCCCGCTCCCGATACCCGCTCCCCACTCGCGCCGCGGTATCCAGCATCCTTTTATGCTCTGGGAAGGTCCGTTGAGGTAGCGTGAAGGGACAGGAGTGGTACCAAGAGGACGACATCGCTGAGGCGTACGACGACAAACGCTTCTCCGGCGGCGGCCGTTACATCGACCGCAGGGAGAAGGAGGCAGTGCTGGACGCCTTGGCCCCAGTAGACGGCAAGCGTATCCTTGAGGTCGCCTGCGGTACCGGGCGGTTTACGGTTATGCTGGCCGAGCGCGGCGCCGACATCGTCGGGATGGACATCTCCGAGGCGATGCTCGAACAGGGACGGGCAAAAGCCCGCGCCGCAGGCGTCGAGGAGACGCTTTCGTTCCTGCAGGGCGATGCGGGCCGGCTTCCGTTCCCCGACAACCACTTCGACGCCGTCTTCGCGATGCGGTTTTTCCATCTTGCGCCCGACCCCGAGGGGTTCATCAAGGAGATGCGCCGCGTCACGAAAGACCAGATATTCTTCGATACGTTCAAGCGATACTCCGCCCGTTCGATTTACAACTGGGCGCTTCCGATGGGGTCGCGGCTCTACTCGACCCGCGAGGCGAAAGAACTCGTCGTCGGTGCTGACCTTGAACTGGCCGACGCGGCCCACGATTTCATCGTTCCGTATGGCTTCTACCGGGCGGTTCCGCGCTGGCTCGCACGGCCGTTCCGCATGGCCGATACGACCATCGGACGGACAACCGCCGGCGACCGCCTCGCGTCCGTCTCCTACTGGGACGCTCGCATTCCAGAATAGCGGGCTACAGACGCGGCACTTTTAGTGGCCGGCGACGCATCTACCTCGCATGGAGGTTTCGGTCGTCGTTCCGACGCTGAACGACCGCGAGGAGCTCCGCGGCTGTCTCGATGCGCTGGCCGCGGAGTCGCCCGCTGAAGTCGTCGTTGTCAACGGCCCCTCGACCGACGGGACAAGCGGGATGGTCAGAGACCGCGACGATGTCGCGGTGTTGGTCGAAGTCGACGACCGGAACGTCAACGCCGCCCGAAACGCCGGGCTCGACCGCGCCCGCGGCGATGTCGTTGCCTTCGTTAACCCCTCGCTCACTGTCGAATCCGGCTGGCATGGGGCAGTTGTCGATGCACTGTCGGACGCCGACGCCGTCACGGGCCCAACCCATGAACAGCTACAGGCCGGCGTCGCCACCGATACCGCCGAATCGCGGCGCATCCGAGGTCGGACGGTCACCTACTTCAACGGCGGCAACGTCGCGTTTACCGACGAGACGCTCGAAGACATCGATGGCTTCGACGAACGGCTCGATGTCGGCGGCGCACGCGATGCTGCCCATCGAATCGCGGGGGTCGACCGCGAGGTCGCGTGGTCCGCAGAGATGTGCGTCGCCAGGGAGGCGGCTGCCGATGGCGGCCGGACTGAGCGAGGCTGGCGAAGTCGGTACCGGTCGCTTACCTACCGGCTCGCAAAGAACTACGGTCCACATCCCACCGTTGTCATCCGGACGCTCCGCCACGCGCTTGACGATGCTGCTTCCGCCTTCCGCGATGTCGCTCGCGGCGATGCGAAGCCGACAGTGTGGCTCGGCAACGGACGTGATGTCGCCGTCGGCGGTGTCTCCGGATTCACGGACGGCCTCCGTGCCCGGTATGCCGACCGCTCGCCGGCCCGAAACCCCGCCGGCTGGTCGGACCGCACCGACCGTGCGGTCGCTGTCTACGACCGTCGGTGACCGACCGGCCGGAGCCACTGCCCGCTCCATCACCGTGATATCCGACCCGGTATCAACCCCTGTCCGAAATCGGGGGTATCACCGCCCCGTCTCCCGGCTGTTGCGGTAGTTTTATATAGAACCGCTGACGACATATCGAACGAACATGTCACAGCAGATGCGCCAGCGGCGCGGACAGCCGCTTTTCATTCTCAGCGAAGATTCGGAGCGTACCCGCGGCAAGGACGCTCAGTCGTCGAACATCACCGCCGGCAAGGCGGTCGCCGAGTCCGTACGGACCACGCTCGGTCCACGCGGCATGGACAAGATGCTCGTCTCCGACTCCGGCGACGTCGTCATCACGAACGACGGCGCGACCATCCTGCAGGAGATGGACATCGAGCATCCGGCCGCGCAGATGATCGTCGAAGTCGCCGAGACACAGGAAGAAGAAGTCGGCGACGGCACGACGACCGCGTCCGTGCTCGCCGGTCAACTGCTCGCACAGGCCGAAGACCTCATCGAAGACGATGTCCACCCGACGACCATCGTCGAAGGGTATCAGGAAGCCTCCCGGCTCGCACTAGAGGCAATCGAAGACCAGACGCTCGGCGGCGACGTCGAGGATGACGACCTCATCTCCGTTGCCGAGTCCTCGATGACCGGCAAGGGAACCGGCGACATCGACGCCGAAGCGCTCGCCGAGACGGTCGTCGGGGCCGTCCAGCAGGTTCGCACCGACGACGGCGTCGACCGCGACGCGATCTCGCTTCGGACCCAGACTGGTGCGGGCGCATCCGCGACCGAGCTCGTCGAGGGCGTCATCAGCGAAGAAGAGCCGCTCCACGAGGACATGCCCCGCGAGCTTGCGGACGCCTCCGTTGCCGTCCTCGACCTCGATATCGAGGTCGCCGAGGCCGAAATCGACGCCGAGTACGACATCTCCAGCGTCGACCAGCTCAACGCCGCCATCGAGGCCGAAGAATCCGAGCTCCGTGGCTACGCCCAGACTATCGTCGACGCGGGCATCGATGTCGCCTTCGTCACCGGCGATGTCGACGATGTCGTTGCTTCCTACCTCGCCAAGGACGGTGTCCTCGCGTTCGACTCCGTCGACGACGACGAGGCCCGCTCCATCGCCCGCGCGACGGGTGCGAGCTCGGTCGCGACCCTCAGCGACATCGAGGCAGACGACCTCGGTAACGCCGACACCGTCTCCGTCGAGACGTTCGGCGACGACGAACTCGCCTTCATCGAAGGCGGCGCGGCAGCCGAGACCGTCACCGTCTTCGCACGCGGCGGCACCGAACACGTCGCCGACGAGCTCGAACGCGCTCTACAGGACGCTCTCGATGTCGTCACCGCAGCCATCGATGCCGGCGGTGTCGTCCCCGGTGCCGGTGCGACGGAAATCGCCGTTGTCGACCACATCCGCTCCAGCGTCGCCAGCGTCGAGGGTCGCAAGCAGCTCGCCATCGAAGCCTTCGCCGACGCCGTCGATGTCCTGCCGCGAACGCTCGCCGAAAACACCGGCATGGACCCCATCGACACGCTCGTCGAGCTTCGTTCGACCCACGAATCCGAGGGTCGTGCGGGCCTCATCAGCGAGGGCCAGTCCGGCAACGTCGGCGACCCGGTCGAACACGGCATTCTCGACCCTGCCGCAGTCAAGCGGGAAGCCATCGAGTCGGCCACCGAGGCTGCGACGATGATCGCCCGCATCGACGACGTCATCTCCGCCGAGTAACCCCCTATCGCTGTCCGACCGCCGTCGGCCCACCGACGAATTCCGTTTTTTCCGGCGCTGTTGCCCCGTAGAGCCGGATTTTTGTATCACTAAAGAATGTACTAGCGTGGATGCAGTTGTTTGAGGACGCCCGGCTCGCGCTTGAGGGACTCGCGACGACCGAGGCACGGCTAGCAGTCAGTGCTATCATCGCTATTGTCGCCATCATCGTTGCGACAGCCGTGTTACCACGCATCATCCGTCGAATCGTCGACGCAGTTGACCACCAGCTAGAGACGGCTGATGAGGAGAGTTTCGCTACGGCCGTCGATGAAGCGGTCCAGTTGCCCTTCCCGACACGCCTCGTTGTCCGGACGCTTCAGACGGGCATTACCGTCGTCGTCGCGCTGGTTCTGCTAATCGTTTGGGGGTATCTCGACATCGCCCGGCTTGTCGCTGCCGTCCTCGCCGACGCGCTCCCGATTCTCGGCCGGCTGCTGCTGTCTATCGGACTGCTTGCGGCCGGTATCGTCGGCACCCGCGTTCTTGAGACGGAACTCGAATCGATGACTGCCGACTCGGAGTTCGTCAACCAGCACCAGCAGGGCGTTCTCTACCGGGTTCTGCAGATAACCGTCTTCACTGCTGTCGGCCTGGCGGCGCTTTCGCTCTGGGATTTCAACCTCGGTGGACTGCTTGTCGGTGCCGGCTTCCTCGGTATCGTCGTCGGGATGGCTGCCCGACAGACGCTCGGCTCGATGATTGCCGGCTTCGTGCTGATGTTCTCCCGACCGTTCGAAATCGGTGACTGGGTCGTCATCGGCGACGAGGAGGGTATCGTCACCGACATCACTATCATCAACACCCGGCTTCGGAGCTTCGATGGCGAGGAGATAGTGATGCCGAACGACGCCGTCTCGGACGGCACCGTCATCAACCGAACCCGCCGCGGTCGCCTCCGGCTTCGGACTGAGGTCGGCATCGACTACGAGGCCGACATCGAGCGGGCTGAACAGCTCGCGGCCGAAGCGATGGCGTCTGTCGATGAGGTCGCCCCCGGCCCGAAGCCGCAGGTCGTACCGACGGCCTTCGGCGACTCGGCGGTGGTTCTGGAGCTCCGATACTGGATTCGCGACCCGAGCGCCCGCAAGAAGTGGCAGACGAAACAGGCAGTCGTCCGTACCGTCAAACAGCGCTTCGACGACGCCGGTGTCGACATCCCCTATCCGCATCGGACGCTCGATAGCCGCCCCGGCTTCGCTGTATCTGGGGCAACCAATGCGAGTGCTCCCTCCCCTGAAGCCCGCGATAGCGATGGCACCCCCAGCCGCGAGGAGTAACCCTCGCCCCGCGAGTTTTTGGCCCCGCCGGACGAGCACCCGCACATGGGACGACTCGACGACGAGACGGTCATCGTCACCGGCGCGAGCCGGGGACTCGGCGCATCGATGGCGAAACGGTTCGCCCGCGAGGGCGCAAACACCGTTCTTGCGGCCCGCAGCGAAGACCAACTCGCGGCTGTCGCCGACGAAACCGACGGCGAGACGCTCGTCTGCCCGACCGACGTGACAGACGAAGCGTCCGTCGCGGCGCTCGTCGACGCGACGGTCGACGCCTACGGCGACCTTACTGGTCTTGTCAACAACGCCGCCGTCGGACTACTGAGCCTGTATGACGAACGGCGCCAGACGACCGACATTGATGCCGACGACTGGCGGCTCATAATGGAGGTCAACGCGACCGGCCCCTTCCTCTGTTCGAAGCACGCCGTTCCCGAGATGGAGGCGGGCAACATTATCAACATCTCGTCAGGGCTCGGCCGCCGCGGTGAGGCTGGCTGGGCTCCGTACGTCGCCTCAAAGTGGGCGCTGGAGGGCTTTACCCGCACTCTTGCCGACGAAGTCGCTCCGGAAATCAACGTCAACGCCCTCGACCCCGGCGGCCGCGCCAAGACCGGCTTCTGGGACCACCTTTCGGCGGACGAGCAGGCATCGATACTGCCCGCAGACGTGATGGACGACGCAGCAGTCATGCTCTTGGCGCAGGGCCCCGGCGGCGTCACTGCTGCGTCGCTGCCGGCACAGGACTGGGAGGACCGCCTCGGATAGTCAGGCCGGTTCGCTCTCGCTTTCGGTGTCGTCGCTGTGGTCCTGTTCGTTGCTTCCACCGTCGCTCTCCGGCTCGCTGGCGGCTGCTGATTCGTTGCCGGGGGTCGGCTCGTCGTTGGACGTCTTTCGCTTTCGGTCGGCCGCCAACTCGCGGTCGATGTCGTCTTCGAACGCCGACACCGCCTCCACGGTGACGACGTTGCCGCCGCCGGGGTCGATGACCATTACTTTTTCACCCTCCCCGATTTCGCCGTCGAGCGCCCGGGCCTGATAATACGGGTTGAACCCGCCCGAATCGAGTTTGATTTCGCCGTCGTCTTCGGTTACCCGCTGTGTAACGCGGCCGGTCTGTCCCTGCAACGACGAGGAGTCGCTGGTTTGGCCGCTTCCCTTGCCGCCGTAGAAGTCGAACTGCCGGTAGCCGTATAGGGCTGCGCCGCCGGCGACGAGAACGACCGCCGCCAGCACCAGCGGTAGCGCAGCGCCGGGTAACACGCCCCCAACGAGGAGCCCGACAAGCCCCGCGGTGAGCAACGCGACGCCGACGACGATAAAGTGTGCCCCGGGTGCGAACCCCTCCATCACCATCAGCACCGCTCCAACCAATACGAGCAGGAACGGTACCGAGTACCCGAGCAGTTCAGCCATACTCTCAGGTAGGGCCGCCCCGCGGTTAATGCTTCTGACGCCCCCACCTCTGGCCGGCACTCTCTTCGCGTTGGGCACGCTCGTGGCTGACTGGCCGGTACGCCGGGCCTGTCAGCCGACGAACAGCCGCGATATGATAAAGAGCGTGAACCCGACCCCGAGCAGAACGAAGAAGACGTTTTCGAGTGATGGGTCGCCGGCCGCAATCGGTTCGGTCTGTCGGCGCTCGCGTTCGGCGTCCGCCTCGGCTTCGGCCTCCCGCTCTTCGATGTCTTCGAGCGTGTAGGCCCACTCCTCGTCGGGCGGCTCCTCGCTGTCGCTCATACCCCTTGGTAGTGCTGACAGCCGCAAATGGCTGTCGGGTCTGTCCCTCCTTCCGTTGGCAGCCGCCGCAGGACGTATCCGACGCTCTCGTCTGCACATGTCGGGGGCTTTCGCTCTGTCTGTGGTCTGATAGTAGCCAATCGGGTAGGTCTCACACAACAGAACGGATAGAGCGAGACGCCGTTGCCGGCTCTAACGGCTACTGAACCTTCGTTCCCGGCTCGGCGTCTTCCAGCGTCGTCAGGAGGTCGGCCTGTTCGCCCGCGGCCAGCAACATCCCGTTGGACTCGACGCCGAAGAGTTCGGCTTTTTCGAGATTGGCGACGACGACGATTCTCGTGCCCGAAAGCGAGTCGAGGTCGTGGAGCTGTTTGATGCCGGCGACTATTTGGCGGGTTTCAACACCGATGTCGACCGCCAGTTTGGCGAGGTCGTCGGCCCCTTCGATGGGTTCGGCTTCGAGCACCTCCGCGACCCGGATATCGAGGTCTTGGAAGTCTCCGAAGCTGATTCGCTCGTCGGCGACCGGTTCGAGGTCGGCAGCCGGCGGTTCCTCGTCTTCGTCTTCCCCTTCTTCGTCGCCGGCGTCTGCTGCCTCGATGCGTTCTTCGAGCTGCCGGTTTAGCTCCTCGATGCGGTCGTCTTCGAGCTTCTCGAAGAGTTCGTCCGGCTCGTCGAACGCCTCCGGCGGCGACTCCAGCGCCGCACCGAGTTCGGCGTCGTGAACGCTGCCGTCCTCGCCGAGTTGGTCCCACAGCGCCGCTGCCTTCCCCGGCAACACCGGCTCGGCCAGCACCGCGATGGCTTTCGCGATCTGGACGCAGTCGCGGATGACCTGTCGGGCCTTCTCGGGGTCGTCGTCGGTGAGCTTCCACGGCTCGTGGCGCTGGATGTACTCGTTGCCGAACGTTGCGAGTTCGACTGGTGCGCGGCCGAGGCCGCGGACCCGATAGTCGTTGACCGCGGTCCGGAAGTCGGCCATTGCGGCCTCGATTTCGTTTCTGACCTCGTCGCTGACCGCGGCATCGGGCGTGCCGCCGTAGTTCCGCTCGGCGAACAGCAGCGACCGATACAGGAAGTTCCCGAGGGTCCCGACCAGTTCGCTGTTGGTCCGTTCTTGGAGCCCGTCCCACGAGAAGTCGACATCGGCAGTGAACTCGCTGCCGGTGATGATGTGGTACCGGTAGAGGTCCGGGTGCAGCCCAGACTCGATGTAGTCGTCGGCCCAGACGGCGCGGTTCCGCGACGTCGAGAAGGCGTCGCCGTCGAGGTTGACGAAGCCGCAGGCCATCACCGCCCGCGGCTCGTTGAAGCCAGCCCCCCGCAGCATCGCCGGCCAGAAGACGGTGTGGTGTTGGATGATGTCGTGGCCGATGATGTGGACAATTTCGCCGCCCTCCGGCGGGACGCCGTCTACCTGATTCTTCCAGACGGCTTCCCAGTCGTACTCGTCGCGTCCGACCTGCTCGGAGTACTGCTTTGTCGAGGAGACGTACTCGATGGGCGCGTCAACCCACACGTAAAGGACGAGGTCTTCGCCGCTTTCGTCGCCGTCGGCGGGGTAGTCGATGCCCCAGTCCATGTCCCGCGTGATACAGAGGTCCTGTAGCTCGCCCTCTATCCACTCCCGTGGCTGGTTTTGGGCGTTCTCGGTGCCTTCGAGTCGGTCGATGAAGCCGCGCAGGTACTCCTGGAAGTCAGACAAGCGGAGGAACTTGTGGGGCCGAGTGCGGTACTCGGCGGGATTGCCGGTGATGGTCGAGACGGGGGCTTCTATCTCGCCGGGTTCGAGGTGGCGCTGACAGCCCTCGTCGCATTCGTCACCGCGGGCTTTCTCGCCGCAGTACGGACAGGTCCCCTCGACAAAGCGGTCCGGGAGCGGCTGGTCGGCCTCGGCGTCCCATGCGACTTCGATTTCCTTCTCGACGACGTGGTCGTCGTCTATCCACGAGCGGACGAACGACCGCGTCATCTCGGTGTTGGTCTCGTCGTGGGTGTGGCCGTAGTTGTCGAACTCGATGTTGAACTGTGGGAACGTCTCTTCGTATTGCTCGTGGTATTCGACGGCGAAGGATTCGGGGTCGACGCCTTCCTCGGCGGCGTTGACCGCGATGGGCGTGCCGTGCATGTCCGAGCCGCTGACGAAGGCGACCGACTGGCCGAGGCTCTCAAGCGCCCGCGCGTAGGCGTCGCCGCTCACGTACGTCCGGAGGTGGCCGACGTGGAGGTCACCGTTGGCATACGGGAGCCCACAGGTGACAACCGCCGGCGTCTCGGTCGGAAACTCCTCGTGCATACTTCTGTTTGGGTACCGTCAGGGGTAAAACACTCCCGTTCTCGCCGGACCACCCTACGCGAGGCGGTCGAGGTCTGTGAGGAACTCTTCGAGCATCGAACGGGTGACGTGTGGCATACAGACGATTCGGGCCTCGTCGGCCTCGGTTCTGGAGAGCCGCCAGCCGCGCTCCCGGAGGTCGGCAACGAGGTCGTAGGGAAGGTCCATCGCCACGATCGGCAACACCGGATCGACGACGTCGAAGCCGCGGCTCTCGACTTCGGCCGCCAGCCAGTGGGCGTTCGTCTGTGCGGTTTCGTACTGCTGCCGATAGCCGTCCCGCCACAGTTCGTCCATCACCGCCGCCGCGCTGGCGACGCCGGCACCGCTTCGGGTGCCGGTCAGCGTCACCTGCGAGGTCGACTCCAAGTACGGCGTGTCGATGGCCAGTTCATCGAGCAGTTCCGGGCCGCGGGCCAACAGCCCACCGGCCGGCACCGCGGCCTGCCCCATCTTGTGGGGGTCGATGGTCATCGTGTGGATGTCCGCGTCGTCGAAATCCCACGCGTGCTCGGTAAACGGGAGGACGAAGCCGCCCCACGCGGCGTCGACGTGACAGAGCGCGCCGGCGTCGGCGGCCATGTCGGCCAGCGCCGGAATCGGGTCGACACGGCCGTACTCGGTCGTGCCTGCGACGCCGACGACCAGCGCGGTGTCGCTGTCGATGAGTTCGGCGACACCGTCGAGGTTCGCGCGGTAGTCCTCAAGCGGCGCAGTTCGAAGCTCGACGCCGAGGATGTCGGCAGCCTTCCGGAACGAAAAGTGCGCCGACGCCGGCGCGACGAAGTTCGGTGTCCGCGTATCGGCTCGGTTCCGGGCGATGCGGACCGCTTGGATGTTCGCTTCGGTGCCGCCGGAGGCGATGTATCCTGCGGCGTCGGGGAGCCCGGCGACCTCGCCGAGCATATCGACGGCCTCGCGTTCGAGTTTCGAGACCGTCTCGTAGGTTCCGGGGTCGCCGGGGTTCGTCGCGAGGAAGCGCTCTGCCGCCTCGCGGGCCGCCGGATGCGGCTCGGTACACATCGACGACAGCACCCGAGAGAACTCCTGCGGTTCGGCCCGCTGCATACCGCTTTCCAATCGTTCGCGTTGTTTATGAGTTGTGTTTTCAGCTGTTTGCTGCCGGACGGGTCAGCGAATCGAATCCAGCAGGAGTTTCTGTTCTTTCCGTTTGACCTCGTGTTGGACATCCCGGACGGCGTCGATGTTCGCCGAGATGGACGAAACGCCCTCGTTGACGAGGAACCGGACCATCTCCGGCTTGGAGCCGGCCTGTCCACAGATGCTCGTCGCGATGTCGTGTTCCCGACAGGTTTCGATAGTGTTGCCGATGAGCTGAAGCACCGCCGGGTGGAGTTCATCGAACCGCTGGGCGACGTTCTCGTTGTTGCGGTCGACAGCCAGCGTGTACTGGGTGAGGTCGTTCGTTCCGAAGGAGGCGAAGTCGATGCCCGTCTCGGCGAGGTCTTCGATACACAGCGCCGCGGCGGGCGTTTCAATCATCACACCCCACGAGCGGACCTCGGGGTCGACGCCCGCCGACTCCATCAGGTTCCGTGCGCGAACGACATCCTCGGCGTCGTTGACGAGCGGGAACATGATTTCGACGTTGTCATACCCCATCTCGAAGAGCCGACGGAACGCCTCTAGCTCGTGTTCGAAGAGCTCCGGCCGGTCGAGACTACGGCGGATGCCCCGGTAGCCGAGCATCGGGTTGTGTTCGTGTGGCTCGTTGTCGCCGCCCTCCAACTGCCGGAACTCGTCTGTCGGCGCGTCGAGCGTCCGCACGCGGACGGGACGCGGGTAGAACTCCTCGGCGACGCCGCGGACGCCCTCGACGATTTCCTCGATGTACGCGTCTTCGCCGTGGTCTTCGATGTACCGCTCCGGCGTCTTGTTCGTCGACAGAATCATGTGCTCCATCCGGAGGAGCCCGACGCCGTCCGCACCGGTCGCGGCGGCTCGCTCTGCGGCCTCCGGAATCGAGACGTTGACCTTCACCTCGGTCGCGGTCATCGGCTTGACCGGACTCTGCGGTTTGACTTCCTCGACGGCGTCGGTTTCTTCGTCTGGCTCGACATCCCCCTCGGTGACGCTGCCCTTGTCGCCGTCGATGGTGACTGTCTGGCCGTCTTCGAGTGCGTCGGTCGCGTTGCCGGCACCGACGATGGCCGGTGCGCCGAGTTCACGGGCGACGATGGCGGCGTGGCTCGTCATGCCCCCCTCGTCGGTGATGATGCCGCTGGCGCGCTTCATCGCCGGTACCATGTCCGGTGTCGTCATCTCGGTGACGATGATATCGCCCTCGCCGACCTTGTCGAGTTGGTCGAGCTTGCGGACGATGCGGACTGGCCCGGAGGAGACGCCCGGCGACGCGCCGAGGCCTTGGACGAGCACTTCGCCGTCGTTTTCGGCGGTCTCGCCCGCGTCGCTGTCCTCCGAAATCGTCGTAATCGGGCGGGACTGCAGCATGAAGACCTCGCCGTCGACGATGGCCCACTCGATGTCTTGTGGCTCGTCGTAGTGGTCTTCGGCCCGCTCGCCGAGCTCGACGAGCGACCCGATTTCGGTGTCGTCGAGGACCTGTGCCTTCCGCTTGTGGTCTTCGACGTCCTTCTCGACGGTTTCGCCCGTCTCCTCGTCTTTGACCATCTTGACCTTCTTGTCCGCGATGGTCGTATCGAGGATTTCGCCGTCGGAGCGGTCGACGACGTAGTTGTCGGGCGAGACAGACCCGGAAACGACGGCCTCGCCGAGCCCCCACGCGGCCTCGATGATAATCTGCGGCTCGCCGGTCGAGGGGTGTGAGGTGAACATCACGCCGGATTTGTCGGCGGCGACCATCTTCTGGACGACGACGGCAATGTCGACCAGGTCGTGTTCGAAGCCCTGCTCGTTCCGGTAGTAGATGGCCCGCTGGGTGAAAAGCGACGCCCAGCAGTGTTTGATACGGTCGACGAGGTCCTCGCGCGTGATGTTGAGGAACGTCTCCTGCTGCCCGGCGAAGGAGGCGTCCGGAAGGTCCTCAGCGGTCGCCGAGGAGCGAACCGCGACGAAGGCCTCGCCGTCGTCGAGGTTGTCGTAGGCCTCGAGAATCTCCTCACGAACGGATTCGGGAATCTCGGTGTCGAGGATGAGCTCCTTTGCGGCCGCCTCCGCCTCGGCCAGCGCCGCCGAATCGTCGGAGTCGACGTCAACGGCCTCGAAGAGCTCCTCGTCGATGCCCGTCTCCTCGATGAACGCCCGGTAGGTCTGTGCTGTCACGACGAACCCCGGCGGGACCGGCAGCCCCGCGGCGGTCATCTCGCCGAGCGAGGCGCCCTTGCCGCCGACCGCCCCGAGGTCGTCGGACCTGATTTCGTCCAGCCAGAGTACGGATTTGCTCGCGCTTCCGGACCCGTCTTCAGTCATCAAATGAGGCTTTACTGGCCCTCAACTTAGGCCATTCGTTCGCCGCCGACGCTGCGTCACACCGTCCAGACCCACAGACACCGCCACAATTTGCTCGGCGTGTGACCGAAATCCGCCCGACATGTCACTGTTCTCCGCACGGAGTGCTTTTGAATTCCGGTCAGTATGGGCCTCGTGATGGCTTTGCTGCACCCAATGCTGCTCCGCAGACTGTCCCGACTCTTTCTATTCTACCGGATTGAAGCTACTACTACTCTTTCTGTAGCTACCACCAAGCCTATATTCGA
Organism: Natronomonas pharaonis DSM 2160; assembly: GCF_000026045.1. Taxonomy (NCBI): domain Archaea; kingdom Methanobacteriati; phylum Methanobacteriota; class Halobacteria; order Halobacteriales; family Natronomonadaceae; genus Natronomonas; species Natronomonas pharaonis. The sequence goes on from NC_007426.1 coordinate 586,431, forward strand.
TGCAACGAAACTCGGCTCCGCATGCCTGCCCTCCAGCTAGAGTCCGTCCACAAGCGGTTTGGAGACGTTGTCGCACTCGACGATGTTTCCTTTTCCGTACCGGACGGCGAAGTGTTCGGCTTCCTCGGCCCCAACGGCGCGGGGAAGTCGACGACCATCGACATCGTTCTCGACTACGTTCGCCCGACTGACGGGTCGGTTTCGGTCTTCGGCCACGACGCACAGGCCGACCCGACCGCTGTCCACGCCCGTACCGGCGTCCTCCCGGACGCGACGGCGCTTGCCGGCCACCTAACGGCCACTGAACACGTCAGGTTTGCTATCGACTCGAAAGGAGCCGATGACGACACCGACGCGCTGCTCGAACGCGTCGGCCTCGACGGCGTCGGCGACCGCCGCGTCGGTGGCTTCTCGAAGGGGATGCGCCAGCGGCTTCTGCTGGCGACGGCGCTTGTCGGCGAGCCGGAGCTGCTCATCCTCGATGAGCCCTCGACCGGTCTCGACCCCAACGGTGCCCGCCGGATGCGCGAAATCGTTCGGGAAGAAAACGACCGCGGCGCGACCGTCCTGTTTTCGAGCCACATCCTCGAACAGGTCGAGGCCGTCTCCGACCGCGTCGGCATTCTCGCCGACGGCGAACTCGTCGCCTGCGACAGCATCGACGGCCTGCGCGGCCGACTCGGTTCGAAAGCACGGCTGTCTGTCACCGTCGATGAACTCTCCGATGCGGCTATCGAGGCCGTCGAGGCACTCGATGGGGTCGTTGATGTGTCCGTCACCGGCCGGACGGTCGCCGCCGCCTGTCCCGACGACCGGAAGGCAGCCGTCGTCGACGCCGTCCGGACAGACGGAGCCACGGTTGAGGACATCGAAACCGGCGAGGCCTCGCTTGAGGAGCTGTTCGCCGCCTACACAGGGGAGAGCCAATGAAGCGGTCGCTCAGGACGCTGGCCGAGCGTGACTTCCGGGACCCGTTCCGCTCGCGGTCGGCATGGCCGACGCTCGTGCTCTTTGCGGCGGTGTTTGGCCTCTTCGTCTACGCCTTGGGGCCGTCACCGGGACCATCGCGACCCGAGTTCGGGCAGCTACTGGTAGCTATCGTCTACTTTCTCGTTCCGCTTGCAGCCCTACAGTTCGGCTACGACAGGCTCTCCGGCCCACGGCAAACCGGCGAAGTACGGCTGCTGCTTGCGCCGCCGCACTCTCGGCGGGACCTGCTCTTGGGAACGGCGCTCGGCCGCAGCGCCTTCACGGCGCTTGTCATCGTTGTCGGCTATCTGGCTGCGGCGGCCGTCTTCGTCGTAACCGTCGGCCTCCCCGCGGCCATGCTCACCCTTGGCGGGCTGGCGGCCGCGCTCGGCCTCGGCGTCGCGATGACCGCCATCGCCGTCGGTGCCTCGGCGGCCACGGCGACGACCGCCCGCTCCGGAATGGTCGCTATCGGCGCGTACTTCCTGTTTCTGCTCTGGGATATGGTTCTGTTTGGCCTCCGGTTTGCGCTCAACGGGTTCTCGCTTCCCGAGGGCCCCCAGCCGGCGTGGGCGGAGCTTCTGGCCGAGCTGTCGCCGATGGAGGCGTACATGAACCTGAACGCGTCGCTTTTTTCCGGCGAGGTCGCTCCCGACGTGGTGACTGCCAGCCCGCCGGTCGCGGTGGCGTTGCTGGTCGCATGGACGGTTGCCCCGCTCCTCGTCGGCTACGCCCGGCTCAGAGCGGTCGACCTCTGACCCGGCCGGCCTCCGGGATATCAGGCTTCGATGATATCGTCGTCGCCCGGTTCCGGGACTGATAGCTCGCCGTCGAACGCCGTCGCTGCCTCGCCACCGACAGTGACCGGGTCGGCCTGTGCCTGTACCCGCACCTTCCCCGGTCGGTCGATGAAGTGGCCTTGCTCGACGACGACCTCAGCCGGTAGCTCGCCGTCGAAGGCTTCGAACGCCCGGAGGTACGCCCCGACTGCCGCCGCCGCCGTTCCCGTTACGGGGTCTTCGTCGACGCCCAGCGCAGGGGCGAACATCCGAGCGTGCAGCGTCGTCTCCGCACCGAGCGTATCGAAGGTAAAGGCATAGACACCCGCCACGTCGAGTTCGTCCGACAACGACGCCACGGCGTCGGCGTTTGGGTCCAGCGCCGAAAGCCCTTCAAGGAAATTGACAGGGACGACAAGATACGGCAGGCCTGTCGAGGCGGTCGCCAGCGGCATGTCAGCACCGACATCGGTCAGGGTCGCGGGGTCGGCACCGAGCGCCGTCGCCAGCCGCTCGTAGTCGAGTTCGACAGCCGCAACCTCCGCCGGCCGCTGTGACAGCCAGACGGTTCCCGAGTCGATTTCGACCGCCACCGCCCCGGCATCCGTCTCGACGGTGTAGCTCCCGTCGTCCAACCGCCCCGTCTCAGCCAACCACGCGTGGGCGGCGACGGTCGCGTGTCCGCAGAGGTCGACCTCCGTCGTGGGCGTAAAAAACCGGAGCCGGTGGTCCGCATCGTCGCTTTCGAGGACGAAGGCCGTCTCCGAGGCCCCAAGCTCGGCGGCGATGGCCTGTAGCTGGTCGTCCGCCAGTCCGTCGGCGTCGGGGACAACGCCGGCGGGATTGCCGGCCAGCGGGTCGGTCGTGAACGCGTCGACGAGCAGGGCGCGTCGGGTCTCCATACCGCTTTCCCCGGACCGGGCGGTGTTAACCGCTTGGGCTCGACACCGTGACCCGGCAGGTATTAGGCGCGAGGGCTCCCAGCCGGAGCCATGAGCGACCTCCCGGATGAGTTCAACTGCACCGTGACGAACTGGGAGTACATCTACAGCCTCTGCCGGGACGTGGCCGACCACGTCAAGGCCGCCGAATTCGAACCGGATGTCGTCGTCGCCCTGGCCCGCGGCGGGTGGTTCGCGGGGCGGTGTCTCTGTGACTTCCTCGGTCTCGACGACCTGACGAGCCTGAAGATGGAACACTACGTCGGCACCGGCCAGAAATCCGACGAGCCACAGGTTCGGTATCCGATGCCGGAAGGCAGCGTCGAAGGCAAGAACGTCCTCGTCATCGACGACATCGCCGACACCGGCGGCTCCATCAGCCGCGCCTACGAGTATGTCACCGAACGCGACGCCGCCGAGGTACGAACGGCGACGCTCCAGCTACTCGACACCAGCGAGTTCGAGCCGGAGTTCGTCGGCGAGCGCCTCGAAACATGGACGTGGGTCGTCTACCCGTGGAACTTTATTGAGGACATGATAGAACTCATCGGCGGCGTCATGGAGAAAGCCGACGCCGACACCTTCAGCCGCGACGACATCCGCCACTACCTGTCGGCCTATCACGGTCTCGAACGCATCGAGATGGAGATCGCGCAACCGGACCGGCTGGACGAGGTGCTCGCGGAGATGGAACGCCGCGGGGCCGCCCGCAAGGTCGGCGACGACGCCTGGCAGCCAGCGTGACCGGTGACATCGACGCGGCGCTTTCGGCGCTGGCCGATGCCTACGCCCTGAAGGACGAACGCCGGACCGGCTGGCAGCTCCGGGCTGTCGAGAACCCGGAGTCGGTTGCGGCCCACTCGTGGGGTGTTGCGACGCTTGTCGTCCGCTTTTGTCCCGACGACCTCGACCGGGAGCGTGCGCTCTCGCTGGCGGTCGTCCACGACATCGCCGAGGCCGAGGTCGGCGACATCCCGACTCGCGCCGACCCGGACGCCGACACGGTCGACGACGAGGAGAAGGTCCGTCGGGAACGGGCGGCACTTTCCGGGCCGCTTGCCGGTCTCGGCGACGATATCCGGGAGCTATGGGAGGCATACGAGCGGCGAGACAGCCCCGAAGCGCGGTTCGTCAAGGATATGGACCTGCTCGATACCTGCCTGCAGGCGCTCGTCTACGAGCGGGACGGCCGCTACGACGCCGACGAGGCGAATCCACACTTCGAGGCCTACGACGGACTCGATGAGTTCTTTGCAACGAGCGAGCCGCGACTCTCGACCGACCGCGGCAGAGACCTCTTCGAGCGCGTCCGCGCCCGCTACGAGGCGCTGTCGTAGGCTACGTGTCCTCTGACAGCCGGACCTGCATCGGCTTTTCGGGAACTGCCCCGCCGCGGTGTTTTGTCACCGCCAGCCGGTTTGTTACCGCGTCCGAAGAGACTTCGAGCGAGAGTTGTACGGTCATATCGGCGCGTGCGAGCGTGAGCCACCGCTCCGGTGGGTTCGGCTCCGCCTCGTGGGCATGGAGCACGACGATGCCGTCGCTTTCGGCCGTCTCCCGTGCCGCTGTCTCCAGAAACTCCCGGTAGGTGTCGGTGTCCCGTTCGAGTTCCGTCACCGAGTCGACGACCAGACAGCCGGACGACGGAATAGACAGGTACGTTTCCGGGTCGAACAGTAGGTCGTCGGGCGTCGCGCTCAACACGGATGCCTCGGGGAGCCGGTCCCGAACACGCGCCGCGTCCCGAAGCGTCGTCACGTAGCGCGTCTCGTTTGCTGCCGCCAGCCGCTCGAGCAGCCGCTCCGACTGGGTGTTCGGCGGCGCGGTTAACGCGACCAGCGTCCCCGGCGGTACTCCGCCCCCGAGGTGCCGGTCGAGTTCGGGGAGCCCGGTAGGATACATGCCCGTAGATGAGCGCGATAATAAATAAAACAGGGTGCTACTCTCTGCCACCGAGCCGCAGTCCCCGACTTTTATCAGCGGACAAGGCGAATACCCCGAGGCTTGACCTCGGGGATGAAGCCGACAACTCGTGATACAAACCATTAAGTTAACACATCCATAATCAAGAGACAGCGATGGAACACAGTCACCGCTACCACGCCTACCCGACACAAGAGGTAGCGGAGCGGCTGGAACGCCATCTCGACGTTCATCGCCAGCTCTACAACCACATCCGGTGGGAATACGAACAAGCCCCCGAAGACGACAAACCGAGTGAGTACGACCAAAACAACAAACTCCCCGGGTGGAAACGCAAGTGGCCCGTCTTCAGCGAACTGCACTCGAAGGCCGCCCAAGCCACCGTTGCACGCTTCCACCGGAACCTCTCGAACCTTCGCAAAAAGAAAGAGAAAGGGTACAACGTTGGTCGGCTCAAACGGCAAGCACCCACCGACTACCGGAGCGTGACGTACAACCAGTCCGGTTTCGACCTCGATGAAAAGAGGGGCCACGACAGGTATGCTCACGTTCGCTTCAGCAAAATCGGTTGGGTGAAAATCCGTTACCACCGACCGATTCCAGACCACGCCACCATCAAAGAAGTCACGTTCAAGAAGGAGACGACTGGGGAGTGGTTCGTCTCCTTCGGACTCGAAACCGACGACACAGACCTGCCCGAGAAAACAGACGTGGAGTCGCTCAACGCGAGCAACAGCGTTGGAATCGACCTTGGCATTCTCAACTACATCCACACCAGCGATGGCAAGACCGTGGACTGGCTCGACCTCGAAGACGAGTACGAGCGTCTTCGCCGTGAACAGCGCAAGTTGTCGCGGAAAGAGAGAGGGTCGAGTAACTACGAGAAGCAACGTCTGAAGGTCGCCAAGGTCAAGCGTCACATCAAGCGGAAGGTGCTGGACTACCAGCACAAAATCACGACGTGGCTCGTCAAAGAGTACGCCGCCGTATTCGTCGAGGAGTTGAACGTGAAGGGGATGCTTGAACAGTCGCACAACGCCCGCAACAAGCAGGACGCGGCGTGGCGACAGTTCATCACCCTCCTCGAATACAAGGCCGACCTGTACGGGTGCCACGTCGTTCAAGTCGAAGCCAGAGGCACGACGAAAGAGTGTGCGTCGTGTGGTGTGGAGACGGCGAAACCCATCTGGGTCAGAAAACACTCCTGCCCGTCGTGTGGGTTCGAAACGGACAGAGACGCGAATGCGGCGATGAACGTGTTGCAGAGAGGCTTTTCTGAACTAGGGCTGGGATGGCCCGAAGACACGCCCGTGGAGACTGTGACCGCTACGGACACACCTGAATTTCAGTGTGTGTCTGCAAGTCACGTCGTGGAAACGGGAAGCCTCGGGGCTTGACCCCGAGGCGATTCACCCTCACCTGTTCCCGTGCCCCCCGTCGCTGGTCTCTGTCCTACCGTCGGCCGTCCTCACGGACGTAGGACAGCGCAGCGACGACCTCGTCGGTGTCTACCCGCCCCCGTGTCTCCTCGAGCCGCTCTTGGAACCTGTTTGGCGTCATGGTGTGTAATACCATAACACAGTATATTATAAAAAATCACCGAAAACAACAGTTACGTTCTTTTCGGGCAAGCAGTAGACGGCCTCATCATCGGACTTCCTATCTACCTCCCAATAACGGAGCGCTACAGAAGTGTGCTGGAGCGATTAGTCGTCGGCCGCTGCCTGCCCTTCGGCTGCTGCCGATGTCGGGTCCTGTATCCAGAGGTCGCCAAACAGGTCGTCCTGTCTGAGGCGGACCTGCCCGCGATGCGCCAAAAAGAGCGCGCCGAGGTAGCTGTCGACCGTCGACCCGCCCGCGGTCCGGACCTCGGCGAACAGCACTTCCTCGCGGCCTCTGTCGTAGTGCTGCTGGAGAGAGACGTAGACATCGTTGATGATGTCCTCCATGTGTTCGTCGTGGGTCCGCTCGGTAACGTCTGCGGCGGTCGGCTCTTCGTCCATCCGGAACTCGTCGCTGTCGTGGTAGTCGAGGGTCTGTGTCCCGCGGCTGTAGCCGGACGGCGACTCCGAGGTGTCGTAGCTCCTCGATTCTTTCCACCACGTCTCCCGCTCGCGTTCGCGGAGGTCACGGACGAGTTCGTCGAGCGTCTCAGGTGTGCCGCGGGCGTCCTTTCGCTCGATGCGGCGGTCGATTTCCCGTTCGAGTTCGGCGAAGGGGTCGCCACCGGCTGGCGGCTCCTCGCCGGGCGGCGCTTCCCATGGTGCCGCTTCGGGCTCGTCGTCCGGCTCGTCGTCGTTCCACAGCTCGTCGCTTTTCATCCGCAGCAGCACCGAGGCATAAAACAGCGCCCGCCCGCCGGTTCGGAGGTCTGCTTCGTCGAGCCGGTCGAGGAACTTGTCGGTCACCGTTACCACGTCGATGTCCCACGGGTCGATTTCGCCTTCCTCGGCCAACTGCACCAGCAGTTCGACCGGCTCAACCGTGTCGTCGTCGCCCCCCGGTTCCTCGATGTCGAACTCCGAGAGGGGCTCGTCACGTTCGTCACCGTCGCCGAGCTGTGTCGCCTCTCGTGTGTCGCCGTGGCCGGTGATATCGAGCGGGATTTCGTCGGCGGCCCCGCCATCTGTCGCCGCACGTCGGTCGTCAGTCATCGGCGGGCACCCCCATCTCGGAGAGGTCAATGCCGGTTACCGCGGAGACGTTGTTCTCCTGCATCGTCACGCCGATAGCGCGTTCGGAACGCTCCAAGAGCGCCGACCGGTGGGAGACGACGACGAACTGGGCGTCGCCGGCCAACTCCTCGACCATCTCGCCGACCATCTCGGCGTTGGCGGCATCGAGGAAGGCATCAACCTCATCGAGCGCGTAGAACGGTGCCGGGTTGTGCCGCTGGATGGCGAAGATGAACGCCAGCGCAGTCAGCGATTTCTCGCCGCCGGACATCGCATCGAGCCGCTGGACCGGCTTGTCGCCTGGTTGGGCCTTCATCGTCAGCCCACCCTCGAAGGGGTCCTCGGGGTCTTCGAGCACCAACTCGCCGCTGCCGCCGGAGAGCCGCGAGAAGATGTCCGCGAACTGTTCGTTGATGCTCTCGTAGGCGTCCATGAACGTCTCCCGCTTGCGGTCCTCGTAGGCGTCGATGCGGTCCCGAATCTGGTCGGCCTCCTCGGCCAGCGTCGCTCGTTTCGCTTCGAGCTCGTCGAGGTCGGCTTCGACCTCGTCGTACTCGTCGATTGCGAGCATGTTGACCGGCTCCAGCGCCGACATCTCGGCTTCGAGTTCGGTAATCCGGGTCTCGACAGTGTCGTGGTCGGGAATCGATTCGGGGTCGTACTCGTCGACCTCGGCCTCCAGTTCTTCGATTTCCCATTCCAGTCGCTCCTCGGTCTCGGTCAGCGACTCTAGCTTCGACTTGACTGAGGAGACGGCGGCTTCTGCCTCATCCCGCTTCGACTTCGCCGCTTTGAGGTCGGCTTTGAGCGCCTCCCGGTCGTCTTTGAGCGACGCCAGCTCGTCTTCGAGCTCGGTGACCGCTTCTTTCTTTTCTGCCAGCGTCGTTTCCTTCGACTCGATTTGCGCGTCGAGCGTTTCGATTTCGGCCTCGGCGTCGGCCTTCCGGTTTTGGGCTGTCTCGATGTCGTCGTGGAGCTCGTCGATTGCTTCCTCCGCGTACTGTTTTTCGAGTTGCAGCTCGTTGAGGTCGCCGTCAATGTCGTCGGCGCGTGCCTCCAGCTCGGCGATATCTTCGCGTATCGCTTCGGCTTCGCTCGTTAGCTCCGGTATCTCTGAGTTTTCGATGCGAGCCGCAAGCTCCTCGATGTCATCCTCGACGGCTTCGATTTCGTCGTCTTTGGCCTCGATTTCGGCTTCGACGTCGGACATCTCCTCGGCGACCTGCTCGCGTTCGGCTTCGAGCTCTTCGAGTTCGGCTTCGAGCTCCTCGATGCGTCCTTCGACCTCGCCTCGTTTCTCCTCGATGGCCTCGATGTCGGCCTCGATATCTCGAACCTGCTCTGCGGCGTCGGTCTGTCTGTCCCGTGCGTCATCGAGCCGGGATTCGACATCCCGAAGCTCCTCGCGGAGCGACTGTTTTTCGTCTTCGAGTTCGGTAATCCGCTCGGCGACCCGCTCGAGTTGGCCCTTGCCGCGCTTGCTGAACGAGTATCGGGAGCCGGATTTCGAGCCGCCGGTCATCGCTCCGGACTTTTCGACGAGGTCGCCGTCAAGCGTCACGAGCCGGAACTCGCCCATCAGGTCGCGGGCGGTTGCCATGTCCTCGACGACGAGCGTGTCGCCGACGACGTAGGAGAACACCTCCGCATACCGGCTGTCGAAGTCGATGAGGTTGTAGGCGAAATCGACCACGCCCGGCAGATCCGGTGTGGACGGCAGCGACCGGTTGTGCATCTCCGTCATCGGGAGGAAGGTCGCGCGGCCGGCGTTTCTGGATTTGAGGTGTTCGATACACTGCTGGCCGACGCTATCGTCATCGACAACGACGTTCGCCAGCCGTCCGCCGGCGGCCGTCTCACAGGCGGTGGCGTACTCGGGGTCGACCCCGCCGAGTTGGCCGACGGTCCCGTGAACGCCGTCGATGCTGGCGTTCAGCACGGTCGTCACTGCTCGACCGTATGAGGCGTCGCCGCTGTCGCCCGCGCGAGCTTCAAGCTCGGCGTACTCCTGCTGCTTGGCCGAAATATCGTCTTCGAGGTCTTCGAGGTCGTCCTGAAGCCGTCGCTTTTCGGATTTCAGGTCTTCGACGACCTCGGTAATCGTCTCCCGGTTTGCCTCGGCCTTTTTCAGTTCGTTTTCGAGGTCCGCCCGTTCGGCGTCGAGTTCCGGGAGCTTCTCTTCGGCATCTTCCAGTGCCGACTCGGTTTCCCGCTCCTCTTTGGTCCGACGGCGGGACTCATCGAGCAGCCGGTCCTGCTCGCGCTGGAGGTCGTTTCGCTCGTCTTTCAGCTCCTGTACGCGTTCCCGGTGGGATTCCAGTTCGTCTCTCGTCTCCTCGTACTCGCTGTCGACGGCTTCGATTTCGGCCTCGACAGCTTCGAGTTCCGCTTCCTTTTCTTGGATGTCGGCCTTTATCGAGGATTTCTCGACCTTCTTGTTCCGGATGTCTGCTTCGAGGTCGTCGAGTTCTTCCTGTTTCCGGTCGACCTGTACGAACGCCTGCCGGCGCTCGTTTTCGGCGTCTTCGAGCCGCTCGCGCTCCGCCTCGCGTTTGTCTTCGAGCCGGGAGATGTCGCCTTTTATTTCCTCTATTTCGCGTTTGATTTCGAGCTGTTCGTCTTCGCCCTTGCGCTCGATTTCGGCGTTGAGTTCTTCGAGGTCGTCTTCGAGGCGGCTTACTCGTCCTTGCCGTTCGTCGAGCGTCCGCTGTTTCGTCTCCAGCGTCGCCTCCGTCTCCTCGATTCGCTCACGTACCGAGGAGCGCTCCTCACGCTTGTCTTCGAGTTCCGCGGCCTTCAGATAGCCCTCATACTCCGCTTTTTCTTCCTGTAGGTCCTGATATTCGAGCGCTGTTTCCCGCTCGTCTTCGAGTTGCGAGAGGCGCTGCTGTTTTTCCTCGATGCGGAGGTCGGCCTCGTCGATGCGTTCCTGTACCGTCCCCAGTTCCTCGAAGGCGTCCTCCTTTTTGGCGTCGAACTGTGCCACGCCGGCGATTTCGTCGATTATCTCCCGCCGCGAGCCGGGCGTCATCGTGATAATCTCGGTCACGTCGCCCTGCATCACGACGTTGTAGCCCTCGGGCGTGACGCCCGCCTGCGCGAGCAGGTCCTGAATATCGGAGAGGTTGACCGACCGACCGTTCAGATAGTAGTAGGAGTAGTAGGTCTCTTCGTCGGTCTGCTTGACCCGGCGACGGATGGTTATCTCGTCTATGTCGCCGACGTTCTCGGAGCCGGCCGCCGAGACGACCTGCTCGCGACTGAGCGTCCCATCGCTGTTGTCGAGGACGACCTCGACCGATGCCTCGCGCTCGCCGCCGAACCCGCTTCCGTCGTCGTCGTGGCCGGGGTTGTAGATGAGGTCTGTCAGCTTGTCCGCCCGGATGCCGGACGTGCGGGCCAGTCCAAGCGCAAAGAGAATCGAATCAATGATGTTGGACTTGCCGGAGCCGTTCGGCCCGCTTATCGTGGTGAAGTCCTCGTAGAGCGGTATTTTCGTCTTCTGTCCGAAGCTCTTGAAGTTGTCGAGGACGAGCGCTTTGATATGCATGGGGGTGCTCGTGGCGGCCCCGGTCAGGCGACGATGATGTCGTCTCCCGACTCGGAGTCCGTGTTGTCGTCGCCTCCGGCTTCGTCGTTGTTAACGTCGTCGGCCGCGTCGTCGTCGGTCGTTGTCTCGGGCTGCTGTCCCGCGGCCTGCGATTGGGACTGGACGCTGCGTCCCGACCGGCGGATGCCGTCCGGCTCGACGCCGGTTTCGTCCTCGACGGCCTCCAGCCGCTCTTTTGTCTCGACGAGTTCGTCGGTCAGCCCTTCGATGGTCGCCTCCAGTTCGCGCACCTTCTCTTCGAGTTCCTCGACTCGGTTCCCGGACATACATTGCGGTGGTGTCCCCGAACGTATAAATCTGCGTCAGACATTCCCACGAGCGTTGATAGGTTCGGCGCCGCTTGCCCGCCCGCCACGAACGCGCGGCAACGGTTACGCTAAAGCGTCTGGACGAAAACACCTACGTAATGACCGCACAGACCGCCGAGGAGCACTCCCTCACGGCCGTCATCGGGCTGGAGGTCCACGTGCAGCTCGAAACGGATACCAAGATATTCTGCGGCTGTTCGACCGACGCTGACGACAACGAGGAACCGAACACCCGGACCTGTCCCGTCTGTCTCGGCCTTCCCGGCGCGCTGCCGGTGCTCAACGAAGGGGCCGTCGAGGCCGCCGTCAAGGTCGGCAAGGCGCTTAGCTCCGACATCCCCGAAGAGACCCGCTTTCACCGGAAGAACTACTACTACCCCGACCTGCCGAAGAACTTCCAGATAACCCAGTATGACGCCCCGATATGCGACGGCGGCGAACTCGAGTTCGCCGTCGACGACGAGCGACGAACCGTCGCCATCGAGCGTGCCCACCTCGAAGAAGACCCCGGAAGCCTCTCGCACGCTGGCGGCTCTATCGACACCGCCGAGCACACGCTCGTCGATTACAACCGCGCCGGTACGCCCCTGCTGGAGATTGTCACTGCTCCCGATTTCCGTAGCGCCGCTGAGGTACGGGCGTTCCTCGCGAAGCTCACTGAAGTCCTCGAATACCTCGGCGTCTTCGATGTTACCCGCGACGGCTCCTTGCGCGTCGACGCCAACCTCTCTATTGTCGACAGCGACGCAGTCGGTGAGAACGGCAGCATCGACGAGGCGACGCTCGAAGCCGCCAACCGCACTGAAGTGAAAAACATCTCCAGCCACAAGGGGGCCGAAAAGGCGCTCGCCTACGAGGAGACGCGGCAGAAAAACGCCGTCCAGCGTGGCCGTGAGGTCGAACAGGAGACTCGCCACTGGGATGAGTCCCGCGGCATCACCGTCTCGATGCGCTCGAAGGAAGAAGAAAAAGACTATCGCTACTTCCGGGAGGCGGACATCCCGCCGTTGCGCGTCAGCGACTGGAAGGAGAAAATCGACATCCCGGAGCTCCCCGACGCCCGCCGCGAGCGGTTCCGCGAGGAGTACGGGCTCGATGCGGAGACGGCCTCGAAGCTCACGTCAACGAAGCAGGTTGCTGACTTCTACGAGCGGGTCGCCGACACCTTCGCCCCCGAACTGGCGGCGACGTGGGTTGCGGACAACCTCCTCGGCGAACTCAACTACCGTGACATGGAGATTACCGATATCGAGGGCCGTCTCGATGAATTCGCCCATCTCATCGAGCTCGTCGACGAGGACGAAATCACCGTCAAGAACGCCGAGGAGGTCGTCCTCCGCCGGATGCTCGACGACGGTCAACCGCCGGGCGACATCGTCGAGGCCGAGGACCTCGGTAAGACCGACGACGATGCGGTCGCAGCCGCTGTTACGGCCGCCATCGAGGAGAACCCCGATGCCGTCGAGGACTACCACGCCGGCGAGGACGGCGCGTTGAACTTCCTCGTCGGACAGGTCATGCAGGAGACCGGCGGCAGCGCCGACCCCGGCACGGTCAACGAGCTTCTGCGGGCGGAACTCGACGGCTAGCCGCCGTCCAGCGGATAGCAGCGACCCGTACCTGCTCTCCGCGACGAAACGTTGAAATCCGGAGTCGGCGTACCCGGACACAACGTGGAGCTCATCGTCACCGAAAAGGACAACGCTGCCCGTCGTATCGCAGAAATCCTCTCCGACGGCAGCGCGTCTACGGAGCGACGGAACGGCGTCAACGTCTACCGGTGGGGCGACAAGCGCTGTGTCGGCCTCTCCGGCCACGTCGTCGGCGTCGACTTCCCGCCGGAGTACGAAGACTGGCGCGACGTCCAGCCCGTCGAACTGGTCGAGGCCGACGTCGTCAAGAAACCGACACAGGAGAACATCGTCCGGACGCTCAAGCAACTCGCCGGCGAAGCCGACCGGGCGACCATCGCGACCGACTACGACCGCGAGGGCGAACTCATCGGCAAGGAGGCCTACGAACTCATCCGCGAGGAAGCCGATATTCCGATACAGCGGGTTCGGTTCTCCTCGATTACGGAAAACGAGGTCAAAGAGGCCTTCGCAACCCCTGATGACCTCGATTTCGACCTCGCGGCCGCCGGCGAGGCCAGACAGATTGTCGACCTGCTGTGGGGCGCTGCGCTGACGCGCTTTCTGTCGCTTTCGGCGAACCAACTCGGCGATGATTTCATCTCCGTCGGCCGGGTCCAGTCGCCGACGCTGAAGCTCATCGTCGACCGCGAACGCGAAATCGAGGCCTTCGACCCCGACGACTACTGGGAGCTCTTTGCCGACCTCGCCCGCGAGGGGACGACCTTTGAGGCCCAGTATTTCTACCGCGAGGACGGCACCGAACAGGAGCGCGTCTGGGATGAATCCGGGGCCGAAACCGCCTTCGAGACGCTCCGGAATGCCGGCACGGCGGTGGTCGAGTCAGTCCGCCGCCGCCGGCGGACCGACGAGCCGCCGGAGCCGTTCAACACCACCCAGTATATCAGCGCCGCCAACGGCATCGGGCTGTCGGCCCAGCGGGCGATGAGCGTCGCCGAAGAACTCTACACCGCTGGTTACATCACCTATCCCCGGACTGACAACACCGTCTATCCGGACGACCTCGACCCCGAGGCGCTGCTGTCGGCGTTTACCGACCACTATCTCTTTGCCGACGACGCCGAGATGTTGCGCTCGGCAGATGACATCGAGCCGACGGCGGGCGACGAAGAGACGACCGACCACCCGCCCATCCACCCAACCGGCGAGATCCCCAACAAGGACGACCTCTCGGACGACGAATGGGAGGTCTACGAACTGGTCGTTCGGCATTTCTTTGCGACCGTTGCCGACGCCGCCGAGTGGGAACATCTGAAGGTCGTCGCCGACGCCGACGGCTGTTCGCTGAAGGCAAACGGCAAGCGGCTCGTCGAACCGGGGTATCACGAGGTGTACCCGTACCGCTCGACCTCGGAAAACCACGTCCCGGCTGTCGAGGAGGGCGAACAGCTTGCCATCGAGGACGCCCGCATCGAGGAAAAGCAAACCCAACCTCCTCGCCGTCGCGGCCAGTCGCGACTCATCGAGGAACTCGAATCCCGCGGGCTCGGTACCAAATCGACCCGGCACAACACGCTCCAGAAGCTCTACGACCGCGGCTACATCGAGAGCGACCCGCCGCGACCGACAAAGCTCGCAATGGCTGTCGTCGAGGCCGCAGAGCAGTTCGCCGACCGCATCGTCGACGAGGAGATGACCGCACAGCTTGAGTCGGACATGCAGGCCATCGTCGATGGCGAAAAGGACCTCGAAGCGGTGACCGAAGAATCCCGTGCGCTACTCGGCCGCATCTTCGATGAGCTCCACGACTCCCGGGAGGAAATCGGCGAGCACCTTCAAGAATCGATGAAGGCCGACCGGATGCTCGGTCCCTGCCCGGAGTGTGGCGAGGACCTCCTGATACGGCGCTCGCGAAAAGGGTCGTACTTCGTCGGCTGCGATGGGTTTCCGGACTGCCGGTATACGCTCCCGCTGCCGAGCCAAGGCGAGCCGACGGTCATCGACGAGGCGTGTACAGAACACGACCTCAACCACGTGAAGATGCTCGCCGGCCGGAGCACGTTCGTCCATGGCTGCCCGCAGTGTAAGGCCGACGAGGCCGACGAGACGGACGACCGTATCATCGGCGACTGTCCCGACTGCGGCGACAACGCGGACGGTGAGTTGGCTATCAAACAACTCCGCAGCGGCTCGCGGCTCGTCGGCTGTACTCGCTATCCGGAGTGTGAGTACTCGCTGCCGCTGCCGCGTCGCGGTGACATCGAAGTGCTGGACGAACGCTGTGCGGACCACGACCTGCCGCATCTCCGTGTCGTCGACAACGGCGACGACCCGTGGGAGCTTGGCTGTCCCATCTGCAACTACACGGAGTATCGCGAACAGCAGGCCGCCTCGGCCATCGAAGACCTCGACGGCGTCGGCCAAAAGACCGCCGAGAAGCTCGCCGACGCCGGCATCGAGTCGCTGTCCGACCTCCGTGGTGCCGACGCCGAGGCCGTCGCCAACGAGGTACAGGGTGTCTCAGAAGACCGGCTCCGGGAGTGGCAAGCAGAGGCCAACGTTAGCGCTAGCGCCGACTAACGCGCCGCTGACAGCCACACGCTGTTGCTGCCGTCGAGACGAAGCCGTTTTAGCTACTCCTTGATACGGAGTGCATATGAGCGCGCCTTGGGCAGAGTGGGACCACATCGTCAAAATCGACCCCGACAAGACGCTCGCCGACGGCGAGACGTTTCAGGATGTCTGTGCGACCGGCACCGACGCCCTCGAAATCGGTGGCACGACCGGCATGACAGAAGAGAAGATGGCCCGAGTCGTCGAGGCGACCGCCGCCCACGACATTCCAGTCTACATTGAACCGTCGAACGTCGGCGCGGTCGTCCACGACGAGGACCTCGATGGCTACTTCGTGCCCACCGTGCTCAACGCCGGCGACGTCTTCTGGACGACCGGCGCACACAAGGAATGGGTCCGGCTTGACGGCGACATCGACTGGGACCGGACCTTCACCGAGGCGTACATCGTTCTCAACCCTGACGCGTCCGTCGCTGACTACACCGAGGCCGACTGCAATCTCGATATCGACGAGGTCGCCGCCTACGCCGAGGTCGCAGAGAAAATGTTCGGACAGGAAATCGTCTACGTCGAATACTCCGGTATGCTCGGTGACCCGGAGATGGTACAGGCAGCGACCGACGCGACCGAGGAGGCGACCGTCTTCTACGGCGGCGGCATCCGCGACTACGAGTCGGCCTACACGATGCGACAGCACGCCGATACCGTCATCGTCGGCGACTTGGTCCACGACGAGGGAGCCGACGCCGTCCGCGAGACTGTCGACGGCGCGAAGGACGCTGCCGACTGACACGCGATATCCGCTTTCTCTGCGGTGGCCGACCGCTCGGCGTTGCCAAACGAAACAACGCCTGCGTCCCGCCAACGCTTAAGCCGTCCGGCCTGCTTTCTCCAATGATGTTCAACCCCGACGACCTCGATGCGATTCGCGAGGGGCACGACCAATGGGAGGAGGAGACCTACGGACCGACGGTCGAGCGCTTCGGGGAACGCAAAGACGAGTTCACGACTGATACAGGCGGCCAAGAAGTCGACCCGCTGTACACCCCGGCTGATGTCGCCGACCTCGATTACGAGGACGACATCGGCTATCCCGGCGAGCCACCCTACACCCGCGGTGTCTACTCGACGATGCATCGCGGGCGGCTGTGGACGATGCGACAGTACGCCGGGATGGGGACTGCCGACGAGACCAACGAACGGTTCAACTACCTGATGGATGAGGGCCAGACCGGCCTCTCGATGGCCTTCGACCTGCCGACGCAGATGGGCTATGACTCCGACTCCGCGATGGCTGAAGGCGAAGTCGGTAAATCCGGCGTCGCAATCGACTCCCTGAAAGACATGGAGACTGTCTTCGACGGGATTCCACTCGATGAAGTCTCGACGTCGATGACCATCAACGCGCCTGCGTCAGTTTTGCTGGCGATGTACATCGCCGTCGGTGACAAGCAGGGCGTCGACCGGACGGAGCTGCGGGGAACCATCCAAAACGACATCCTCAAAGAGTACATCGCGCGCAACACGTACATTTTCCCGCCGGAGCCGTCGATGCGGATTATCACAGACATCTTCGAGTTCTGTGCCGAAGAGGTGCCGAATTTCAACACCATCTCGATTTCCGGCTATCACATCCGCGAGGCGGGGGCGACGGCAGCACAGGAACTTGCGTTCACGCTGGGCGACGGCATCGAGTACGTTGAGGCGGCCATCGACGCCGGGCTCGATGTCGACGAATTCGCCCCACAGCTTTCGTTCTTCTTCAACGCACACAACAACGTCCTCGAAGAGGTCGCGAAGTTCCGGGCAGCCCGTCGGATGTGGTATAAGATAATGGAGGAGCGCTTCGACGCCGAAAAGCCCGCCTCCAAGCAGCTGAAGTTCCACACCCAGACAGCGGGCTCGACGCTGACCGCCCAGCAGGTCGAAAACAACGTTGTCCGCGTCGCTTATCAGGCGCTTGCGGCGGTGCTCGGCGGTACGCAATCGCTACACACCAATGGGAAAGACGAAGCGCTGTCGCTGCCGACAGAACAGTCCGTTCGGACCGCACTGCGGACCCAACAGATTCTCGCCCACGAGTCCGGCGCGGCTGATACCATCGACCCACTCGCCGGCTCGTACTACGTCGAGAGCCTGACTGATGAACTCGAACAGGAGGCCTTCGAGCTGCTTGAGGAGGCCGACGACCGCGGCGGGATGCGGCAGGCCGTCGAAAACCAGTGGGTCCAAAAGCAGATTCAGGACGTGGCCTTCGAGCGCCAACAGGAGATCGACTCCGGCGACCGCATCATCGTTGGCGTCAACGAGTTCCAAGTCGATGAAGACCCCAAGGAAGATATCGAGGAGGTAAGCGACGAACAACAGCGAAAGCAACGCGAGCGTGTCCAAGAACTACGGGCGGAACGCGACAGCGAAGCCGTAGAAGACGCCCTCGCGGCACTCCGGGGCGCGGCCGAGGGCGACGAGAACGTCATGCCCTACATCGTTGACGCGGTGAAAGCGTACGCGACGACTGGCGAAATCTGTGACGCCATGCGAGATGTGTTTGGCGAGTACCACGGCTGACTGCCAATCCGTTCCAGCCCGTTTTTATTTGTCGCTGGTGATACCCCCGGTATGCGATTCGACCACGCAGGGGTTGCGACCGACGATGCCGAGGGGCTTGCGTTCCTCTATGAGGACCTCTTCGGCTGTAGCATCGCCCACGAGGAGCGGTTCGGGGAACTGAAGGTGCTCTTTTTGGAACTGGAGAACGGCTACTTCGAGCTGCTCGAACCACAGGACGACGGCACTATCGCGAGCTATCTCGACGAACACGGCCCGGGTCTCCACCACATCGCACTGGAGACGACCGACATCAATGCGGCACTAGAGACGGCCACCGACCTCGGCGTCGAATGCATTGACGAAGCACCGCGACAGGGTGCGTGGGGACATCAGGTTGCGTTTCTACACCCGAAATCGACGGGGGGCGTCCTAATCGAGTACGTCGAACACTGAGCGTACAGGCGGCACACGTCCAGTCCACGGCCCGGATGCCGCACACCCGCCCCGGCGGGCCGTGGTCGAACTACCAGCGCATACAGCCGATGGCCGCGGTATTGTATATAAATAGTCGCGTGTCGAGAGGGGGCGTCCTCACCCGAAGTTTTCGGTCTTTGCCGCGTCGGCGTCGCCGCCCGCCGCCTCGATAGCCGCCGTTGCGTCTTCGAGGAACGACGAGAACCCGTAGACGAAAACCTGCTCGCCGTCCCCGTTGGTGACGGCGTCAGCGACGGCATCCCCGAGCTGTTCGGCGCCGTTCAGCACCAAAACGTTGGCCCCACCCGCCGAGAGCGAAGCGAGCCGGTCCTCGTGGAGCGGCTCATCGTCGACGTACACCACGGCAGCATCGTGTCCGTCCGCGAGCGCGCGCTCGGCGATAGCGACCGCCGGGCCGACCCCTGGCCCGCCGGCGATGATAACTGCTCGCGGCTCACCCTCGTAGTAGTCGTTCCCGAACGGGCCAGTAATTGTCACCGTGTCCCCGGCCTCGATGGCCTGAAGGTACTCGCTGAACGCACCGGCCTCTTCGGCGTCGTACCCGACCGTGATTTCGAACACCGCTTCAGTATCAGGTGACGAGACAGTGTAGAACCGCCCGGTGGTATCGCCGTCGAGTTCGGCCGAGAGCTTGACGAACTGCCCCGGCGCGGCCTCGAACCCGCTCGGCGTTTCGATGTCGATGGCGACAGCGTCGGGGCCGACCTCGCGGACGGCGGCGACGGTCGTCTCGATTGGGTCCATACTATCGGTGGGAGCGTCGTCCGGAAGGCGTTTACGAACCGCCCCGGCTGGTCTGTCGGCTTCGACGGAGGCAGGCGCTGCCGGTTGTCAACGAGCGGTTGCGGCAATATTCAGAAGGCTTAACGTCCGTCGTGCTGAAGCCCTGCCTAGTATGCCAGAGGACCTAAACTGGGCCGTCGGCGGCGAAGCCGGCGATGGGATTGACTCCACCGGGAAAATCTTCGCCCAGGCGCTCTCCCGCGCAGGGCGCCACGTTTTTACCTCGAAAGACTTCGCATCGAGAATCCGCGGCGGGTACACCGCCTACAAGGTACGAACATCTGTCGACCGCGTCGAAAGCGTCGTCGACCGACTCGACATCCTCATCGCGCTCACACAGCGCACCGTCGATGAGAACCTCGATGAACTCCACGAGGACTCCATCATCATCTACGACGGCGAGCGTTCGATGATGTCGGACTTCGAAGCCCCCGGGGAGATGACGGGGCTCGATGTTCCGCTGAAGGCGCTTGCGGAGGATGCCGGCGGCGCCATTATGCGGAACATCGTCGCCCTCGGTGCAGCCTGTGAGGTCGCCGATTTCAACATCGAATATCTCGACGAGTCACTCGAAAAGCGCTTCGGCGGCAAGGGTGAGGCCATCGTCGACAACAACAAGGAAGCCGCTCGGCTCGGCGCAGAGTACGTCCGTGAGGAATACGACCTCTCGACGCCCTATGACCTTGAGACGACCGACAACGACTACGTCCTTCTGAACGGCGACGAGGCCATCGGGATGGGCGCAATCGCCGGCGGCTGCCGGTTCTACGCCGGCTACCCCATTACGCCCGCAACGGACGTAATGGAGTATCTCAAAGGACGTGTCGAGAACTACGGTGGCGTCGTCGTGCAGGCCGAAGACGAACTGTCGGCCATCAACATGGCGCTCGGTGCCGCCCGCGCAGGCGCCCGCTCGATGACAGCGACGTCCGGGCCGGGTATTGACCTGATGGCGGAGACGTTCGGGCTTGTCGCCACCTCGGAGACGCCGCTTGTCATCTGTAACGTTATGCGCTCCGGCCCCTCGACCGGGATGCCGACGAAGCAAGAACAGGGCGACCTCACTGCGATGCTCCACGGCGGCCACGGCGAGGTTCCCCGGTTCGTTCTCGCACCGACGAACATCTCGGAGTGTTTCCACAAGACCGTCGAGGCGTTCAACCTCGCCGAGAAGTATCAGCTCCCCGTCTACCTCACCGCTGACCTCTCGCTTGCGGTCACCGAACAGACCTTCGAGCCCGAGGAGTTCGACATGGACGCCGTCGAAATCGACCGCGGCAAGGTCGTCGACGAGGACAACATCGACGAGTGGACAAACCAGAAGGGGCAGTTCCAGCCGCACGCCATCACCGACGACGGCATCAGCCCCCGCGCCTTCCCCGGCACGGAGGACGGCGCTCACATGTCGACCGGCCTCGAACACGACGAACTCGGCCGCCGAACCGAGGACACGGAGATGCGGGTCAAGCAGGTCGACAAACGCGACCGGAAGGTCGAAACCGCAATCGAGCGCGAGGACTTCGATTACCGCGAGTACGGCGACGCGGACGCCGACACGCTCGTCATCTCGTGGGGCTCCAACGAGGGCGCAATGCGGGAGGCCATCGGCTACCTCGACGAGGAAGACCTCGATGTGCGATTCATTTCGGTGCCGTACATCTTCCCACGGCCGGACCTCTCCGAGGAGATTGACGCCGCAGACGACGTGATTGTCGTCGAGTGTAACGCGACTGGTCAGTTCGCAGACCTGATAGAACACGACGCGCTCACGCGGGTCGAACGAATCAACAAGTACAACGGCGTCCGCTTCAAGGCGGACGAACTCGCAGAGGATATCAAGGCCGCTCTCGGCGAAACAGCGGAGGTCGAAGCATAACAATGAGTTCGAACGTACGTTTTACTGATTTCAAGTCAGACAAGCAGCCGACGTGGTGTCCCGGGTGCGGTGATTTCGGGACGATGAACGGGATGATGAAGGCGCTGGCGGAAACCGGCAACGACCCGGACAACACGTTTGTTGTCGCGGGTATCGGCTGCTCCGGTAAGATTGGGACCTACATGCATTCGTATGCGTTGCACGGTGTCCACGGTCGCGCCCTGCCGGTCGGGACGGGCGTCAAGATGGCCAATCCGGAGCTTGAGGTGATGGTTGCTGGCGGCGACGGTGATGGCTACTCGATTGGGGCTGGCCACTTCATCCACGCCGTCCGCCGAAACGTCGACATGACCTACGTGGTCATGGACAACCGCATTTACGGGTTGACGAAGGGCCAGGCGTCGCCGACATCGCGTGAGGACTTCGAGACCTCGACGTCGCCGGACGGGACCAACCAGCAGCCGGTGAATCCGCTGGCGCTGGCGCTTGCAGCAGGCGGGACCTTCATCGCCCAGTCCTTTTCGTCGGACTCCCAGCGCCACGCCGAACTCGTCCAAGAGGCCATCGAGCACGACGGCTTCGGCTTCGTGAACGTCTACTCGCCGTGTGTGACGTTCAACGACGTCGATACCTACGACTACTTCCGGGATGCAATCGTCGATGTCGGCGACGAGGACGTCGACCACGACCCTTCGGATTACGACGAGGCCAAAGAGCTCATCCTTGACCGCGAAAAGGAGTACCAGGGCGTGCTGTATCAGGATGAGAGTTCGGTGCCGTTCGAGGTCCGCGAAGGCGTCGACGAGCCGATGGTCGACATCCCCGACGGTGCCCCCGAAGACGCCACCGACCTCGTCCGCGAATTCTACTAACCGCAGCTAGAACTGACTTTCAACCGTCCCGTCTTCTTCGAGGTAGACGATACCGTCGAACAGCTCCTTGAACGCCTCGACGTCGGCGTCATCGTGGACCTCTTCGGAGAGGTGGAACAGCCCAACGGCGTCGTACTCGGCGAGCAGCTCCAGCAGCTCCCCGACTGCTTCGAGTGCCCGCTCCTCATCGGCGTAGTAGGCCATTTCGGTCACCGAATCGAGGCTGATGCGGCGCTTGCCTTCGTTTTCGTCGAGGAACTGCCGTGTCGTCTCAACAATGCCGTCGAGGTCGTCCGGCGCGGAAACGTAGTGGACCCGGTCCGAGCTCCGCCGTGAATAGCCCCGCTCGACCGACAGCGTGTCCAGAATCTCGGCCGTTGATTCGTCGACATCGTAGTACTCTAGCTTCTGCTGGACCTCTCTGGCTGTCGTCCGCGTCGAGATGACGAACAGTCGGTCGGTATCGGTTTTGAAGAAGTCGGTGTCGATGCGGTCGGTTTCGCCAGTGCTCGGGTGGATGAGCAGAATGCCGGTGCCGGCCGGGACTGTCTCCGGTGTGTTCTCGATGGCGAGTTCGTAGTCCATGCAGGGAAGGCACGCGGCGTGACCTTAAATCATTACGCGGCGGGCAGCGTTTGCACCCCGGCTGTGGTCGGTTCCGGCGGTATCCGACGGCCCTTTCAGCCTCGGCGGCGTATGCGCGGCATGAACGCGGATTCGCCGCCCGCCCCCACGCGGAGCGTTCGACGGCGTTCGGTGAACAATATATGACACGGAAAGACGATTATTACAACCGGGCCAAACAGCAGGGCTATCGGAGTCGGGCCGCCTACAAGCTCAAACAGCTCGACGAAGCCGCCGACCTCATCAACGAGGGCGATACGGTTGTCGACCTCGGTGCCGCCCCCGGTGGCTGGTTACAGGTCGCCAATGAACTGGCCGGCGAGGCAGGCACTGTTGTCGGCGTCGACCTCCAGCGCATCGACCCGATCGAAGGGGTCGAGACGGTCCGCGGCGACATGACTGAGGATGCAACCCGAGAGAAGGTTCGGGCGCTCGTCGGCGAAGCTGACGTGGTGATATCGGATATGGCACCCAACATGACCGGTGAATACTCCCTCGACCACGCCCGCTCGGTCCATCTGGCGCGGATGGCTTTCGAGACGGCACTCGATTTGCTCGCGCCGAACGGCGACCTCGTCGCCAAGGTCTTCGAGGGACCGGACACCGACGACCTTCGGGCAGACATCGACCGCGAGTTCGAGTACGTCCGGACGATTCACCCTGATGCCTCCCGAGACTCATCGTCGGAGCTGTTCATGGTCGCTAAGGGACGGCTCACAGCCCCGGTCCGTGAGGGCGACACGCTGGAAGTCGAGATCGACAATCTCGGCGACGAGGGCGACGGCGTCGCCAAGGTCGACGGCTACACCCTCTTTGTATCCGGTGCCGAACCAGGTGACGCGCCCGAAGTTCGCGTCACGGATGTCAAGCCCCGGTTCGGATTCGCCGAGACGCTGGAGTAGTTTTACTGAAGATATATCGGGCCGGTGGTGAAACACACAGCCATGACAGACCGCACTCAGTCCGTATTCACAGCCGGGTTCGTTGTTGGCACCCTCTTGAGCGCCCTCGGTGTCGGCGCATGGGTCCTCACTGACTTCGCCAGTATGACGGCGCTCATCCCGGCTCTCTTCGGCGTTCTCATCATCGGGTTCGCGTCGGTTGGACGTGCGACCGACCGTGAGCGTCTCGGGATGTACGGCATCGGCGCGCTGGGTGCCCTCGGTGTTTTGGGCTCGCTGCGTGCAGTGCCCGATATCATCGCGCTCGTGACCGGTGGAGACGGTGACTCCGCTGTCGCCGCGACTTCCCAAGGGCTGATGATTGTCCTCGGGCTCGTGCTGGTGGCTGTCGTCGCCCGCGCCGTAATAACAGACCGCTAACCGCTGGTATCAGTTGTCCTGCTCGGCTTCAAGCCGCTCGATGCGTTCTTCGAGCGCCTCCAGTCGGTCGTTCCGTTTCGACCGCAAATAGACGAGCACGGCGACCGCGACGGCAATCGGGGCGAGCAACAACAGCAGTATCAAAAACAGCACAAAAAGCTCCGCGCCGCTGAACGACATCTGCAACGGTAGCATATGCTCCCGGTCAGAACGAACGGATATAAACCTCCGGGCGGACTCATCGGGCGGTCATGGACTGGTCGGGCTTGTCGGCTTCGCCGACGCGCTCGGCCCCGCCGTCCTCGGCTGCACGGACGCGAACCGAACACTGCTTGAAGTTCGGCTCGCCCGTCGGGTCGCGCTTTCGCGTCGTGAGTTCGTTGACTCGCGGATGGTGGATGGGCAGCCAGACAACACCCGTAGGGACGGCCACGTCGTGTGTGAGGCGTGCCGGGACCGACCCACGCGGTGACTCAACACGAACGGTCGCGCCATCGTCAGCCGTTGCAGTTTCCGGGTGGACTCGCGCCGTCGCCGGGTCGTCGTCGCCGGGGTCGCGCGAGCGGATGCCGGTGTTGTATTCGGCGTCGGTTCTGGCGGTCGTCAGCGTCAGCGGGTACGACTCGGAGGTCGGTTCGGCGAGCCCATCGAACGTGGCCGTCGAGAACCGCGCCCGCCCGGACGGCGTCGGGAACGTCCAGCCGCCGTCGTCGTCCAGATACCGGTAGCCGCCCTGCGTCGTCGCATCGGGGGCGGGCCACCGAACGGCGTGTTCGGCGTCGAGCCGCGCGTAGCTGACCCCGGAGCAGTCGGCAACAGTCCCGCGGGTCAAGGCGGCGAATTCCTCAAAGACGGCTGCGGGCTCGTCGGTCGCAAACAGCCCCGGCTCGAAGGCGTTTCCAAGCGTCGTTATCAGCTCAAGGTCCGTCTTGACGCCGGCTGGTGGCTCCATCACGGGCCGCACCCGGGATATCCGACGCTCCATGTTCGTCGTCGTCCCTTCACATTCCCCCCACGTCGCGGCGGGCAACACCACGTCCGCCAACGCCGTTGTCTCCGTACGGAACGCGTCCTGTACTACGAGGAAGACATCTTCGAGCGCGTCCCGGACGGCGTCGGCGTCGGGCATTCCGGCGGCGGGATTCGTCGCGACGGCGTAGGCCGCATCGACGTGGCCGGCTTCGATGGCCTCAACGATACCGACCGGGCCGGGGCCGGTATCGTCCGGCAGGCGGTCGACCGGCACGTCCCACGCGCTGGCGACATCCCGCCGTGCTTCGGGGTCTGCGAACGGCCGGTGGCCGGGCCACGTTCCTTTCGCGGAACAGACGCGGGTCCCCATCGAGTTCGCCTGCCCGGTCAGCGAGAACGGGCCGCTCCCCGAACCGAGGTTGCCCGTCGCCAGACACAGGTCGACCAGCGCGGCGGCGGTGTCGGTACCCTGAACGTGCTGGTTGACGCCCATCCCCCAGTAGCACAGCGTCGGTCGTGCAAGCGCCGCACAGAGTCGGTCAACAGTCGCCAGCGACACGCCGGCTCTTTCGGCGGCAGTCTCCGCCTCGGGAAGCACGGCTTGGAGGTCGTCGAACCCCACCGTGTGGTTTGCGACGAACTCGCGGTCGACCTCGCCACGGTCGAGCAATCGGGCAAGGACTGCACGGGCAAGCGCAAGGTCGGTTCCGGGGTCCGGTCTGACGTGTTCGTCTGCCGCCTGTGCGGTCTTTGTTTCCACCGGGTCGACGACGATGAGCTCTCCGTCGTCTGTCGCCGAATCGTGAATCCAGCGGAACATGACCGGGTGGGCGACCGCCGGGTTCGCCCCCCACACGAGATGTGTTTCTGCGTCGGGGATGTCATCGTATGTCGGCGGGGGCGCGTCGCTGCCGAAGGCGTCGTAGTAGGCAGCGACGGCGCTGGCCATGCACAGCGTCGTGTTCGCATCGTAGTGTCGGGTTCCGATGCCGCCTCGGGCGAGCTTTCCGAGCGCATAGGCGGCCTCGTTGGTCTGTTGGCCGCTCCCGAGGACGGCGACGCTGTGGGGGTCGTCCGCTATCTGCTCTCGGAGCCCGGTGACGGCCGCTCCGAGCGCGATATCCCATGTCGTCGGCACGAGCTCTTCCGAACGACGAACGAGCGGCCGCGTGAGCCACTCACCGCCGGGGTCCGTGCTCTCGCGGATTCCGCGGCCGCAGGCCAGCCCCTCGTTGGTCGGATGGGCCGGGTCGCCGCGGGCGACGGCGACGCCGTCGCCGATGTCAGCACCGTGGTGGACGTGTCCGCAGCCGACCGCACACCGCATACAAGTCGTCGGAACCGGGTCGCTCACCGCCTTTTCCCCCCGCCAGTCGCCGCTCGCGGACACGCTTCCGGGGATATCCCTCCGCCCATGTGGCCGGCCGTCGAACACTGCCAGTGGTCGTTTATCATCCTCGTTGTATGGCAAGAACCATCACTCCAAAACCGTAGTCGTTGACGTGCGTCCGGCAACAACCAGCGGAATCAAACGTTCGCGAATTGTCCGGCGGCGGGGCGCGGTCATCAGGTACCTGTAGGTGCCGGAGAAACGAAAGTTGTCGGGGTCCGGCCGGACCCCGAACGGAGGAACCGATGGATGCCAGCCGTTACGGTTCGTTCTGAGCGGTGCTGTACAGGTCGCCGCGACCGACCGCGGCAACCTGGTCTATGGTGTGGGAAGGTATTATGCGATTGAATGCGGCAATATCGACACGAAGTGTAGAAACACTGAACGAGCGTCACAATATACTGCTCCAAAAGTTGTGGTTGTTCGCAACACTGTAGTAGCGGCAATCTCGAAACGGACGGCAACGCCTTTCGGCACGGCGGCAGAACCGCTCCGATATGAACCACGAAGGCTCCCGTTCGCTGTACGATAGAGCGCTTTCGGTGCTGCCCGGCGGCGTTAACTCGGCCGTCCGCGCCGCGCCGCAGCCGTATCCGGTGTTTGCCGACCACGGCGACGGCGGGCACGTCATCGATGCCGACGGCAACCGCTACATCGACTGGATTCAGGGACTCGGCCCGCTGTTGCTCGGCCACGATATGCCCGAACAGCTTCAGGCGGCCGTCCAGTCTCGTGCTTCGGAGGGGCCGATGTACGGGATGCCATCCGAAATCGAGGTTGAACACGCCGAGTTCGTCTGCCGGCACGTCCCAAGCGTCGAGATGATACGCTTTGTCAACAGCGGCACCGAGGCCACCGTTTCGGCCTGCCGTCTCGCCCGCGCCGCCACCGGCCGGAACAAGATTGTCGTCATGCAGGGGGGCTACCACGGTGCCCAAGAGTCGACCCTCGTCGAGGGCGACGCCGACGACGTCGCGCCGTCGAGTGCCGGTATCCCCCAGTCCTTCGCTGAGCATACGATTCCCGTGCCGTTCAACGACCCCGAGGCAGCAAGCGAGGTCTTCCGTGCCCACGGCGACGACATCGCCGCGGTGCTTGTCGAGCCAGTTCAGGCCAACATGGGCATCGTGTATCCCGAGGACGGCTACCACGAGGCGCTGCGGTCGCTGTGCGACGACTACGGCTCGCTGCTCATCTTCGACGAGGTCATCACCGGCTTCCGCGTCGGCGGGCTCCAGTGTGCCCAAGGGAAGTTCGACATTGACCCCGACATCACCACGTTTGGCAAGATAATCGGCGGCGGTTTCCCTGTCGGCGCGATTGGCGGGAAAACGGAGTACATCGAGCAGTTCACGCCTTCCGGCGACGTTTTCCAGGCGGGAACCTTCTCCGGGCACCCGGTCACGATGGCTGCCGGGCTTGAGACGCTGAAGTTCTGTGCCGAGGAGGACGTCTACGACCACGTCAACGAACTCGGGCGACAGCTCCGGGAGGGGCTATCGGACATCGTTGCCGACCAGGCTCCCGAATACACCGTCGTCGGTACGGACTCGCTTTTCAAGGTGGTTTTCACCCGCGGTGACGGTACGCCGCAGGGTGAGGCCTGCCGCAACGGCTGCCGACAGTCCTCCGACTGCAGCCGCTACGGCACCTGTCCCACCAGCGCGACGGACGTTCGGGACGCCGAGACTGACCGCTATGCCCGGCTCTTCCGCCCGAAGATGATTGAAGAGGGGGTCCTTGTCTCCCAAAACCAGTTCGAGTCGAACTTCGTCTCCTATCGCCACACTGCGGAGGACGTCGAGGAGACGCTAGAAGCCTACAAGGAGGCCCTCTAGCGGTAGGCTTTTCGGAGGTACGCCAGCGCCGCGCCGAGCATCGCCAGATTGCCGAAGAAGGCCAGTCGCTCTCCGGACCGGTCACCCGGCTCGGCGTTCCAGAAGTCGTGCATCGTCGGCGTCACGACGGCGAGAAACGTCACGACAGCACCGGTCGCTATCCGCGGAAACCGCCACAGCGCCACCCCGATGCCGCCGACGAGCATCATCCCCGAAGCCAGCGGTGCGAGGACGTCCGGCACCGGAACGCCGGCTGATTCGGCGTACTCGACCGTCTCGTCCATCTCTCGGAAGTCTTCGCTGGCCTGTAGCGCTAGTCCGGCTCCGAAGAGTAGCCGGCCGAACGACAGCGATTGGTCTGTGTTATCGTCTACCATTTCACTGTTGGCTACCGGACCGTCGTACAAAAAGCTGCGTCTCGGGGAAAATACGCTGTCAAATCAGCTATCCGTCGCTTCAGCTCCCGTAGGTTTCTTCGAGATACTCAACGATATCGTCTGACTCGGGCATTCCTTCGATACCGTGCTCCTCGTCGATGATGACCGGGACGCCCGTCTGGCCGCTTACGTCTTCGACCTCCGTTCGGTCGCTGTGGGACCGCGGCACCTCGATGCTGTCGTAGTCGAGTCCCAACTCGTCGAGCTTGTCGATGACTTTCTTGCAGTACGGACACCCCGCCAGCTCGTACAGTGTGATGTTTGCCATCGACTTCAGATACGCCCCGCCACCTAAAGAGCACGGCGGTGGCGGCCACAGGGTGTTACGACCCGAAAACGCCGTGGCGTCAGAACGCCACGAAACCGCCGTCGGCGAGGAAGAAGAACACGTAGTAGGCGACAAGCGCCAGCGCCAGAATCCACTGGCCGAGCGTCACGTCACGTCGCTCTCCGACCGCGGTCTTGATGAGCGGATAGCTGAGGATACCCGCCGCGAGCCCGTCGGCGATAGAGGCTGTCAGCGGCATCACCGTAATCGTGAGGCCGCCGGAGATGGCCCAGACGGGGTCTTCCCAGTCGATGTCGGCGACACCCTGCAGCATGATGATACCGACGACGACGAGTGCGATGTAGGTCGCATACAGCGGCATGAGGCTCACGAGCGGCACGACGGCGAGCGAAGCGAGGAACAGGAGTCCGACCACGAGGGCGGTAAAGCCCGTCCGACCGCCTTCCTCGACACCGGTCGATGATTCGATGAACGTCGTCACCGTCGAGGTGCCGATTACCGCGCCAACGGTCGTTCCGACGGCGTCGGCCATCAGCGGCTTGTCGATGTCGGGGAGGTTCCCGTCGTCGTCAAGGAACCCGGCCACGCCGGAGACGCCGATGAGTGTGCCCGCGGTATCGAAGAAGTCCACCACGAAGAACGTAAAGACCACAAGCAGGAAGACAAGCGGGTCCTCGGTTATCTGCCCGAGGCCGCTTACGAACCCCTCGACGAGCGGGAGGAAATTATACTGGACATCGAGGAGATACGGCACGAAGCCCTGTTCCTGAACGTCGGCGTAGGCCGGCGGCGCGAACTGCTCTTCGCCGTTTGGGAGCATCAGCGCGGCGACCCAGCCGGCCGCGGCGGTCGTGAGAATACCGACGATAATCGACCCCTTGATGCCGCGTGCATAGAGAAACAGCGTCAGTCCGAGTCCGGCAACGGCGACGAGTGCCGCCGGCTCAAGCAGGAAGTTACCGAGTTCAACCAGCGTTCCATCAGGATACGCCGCGACAACATTCATCTCCTGCAGCCCGAGAAACAGCAGGAAGATACCGATACCGGCGCCGACAGCGAACTTCACCGGCTCGGGGAACAGTTCGATGACGTACCGCCGTGCGCCGATGGCGGTCAACGCGATAAATATCAACCCCTCGACGAACACCGCTGCGAGCGCGACTTGCCACGGCACGCCCAAGCCGATAACGACGGTGAACGCGAAGAAGGCGTTTAGCCCCATCCCGGGTGCCAGCCCAAACGGCCGTTTCGCGTAGAACGCCATCACGAGAATAGCCGCAACCGACGCAAGGATGGTGACGACAGCGAGCATCTGGATGACCTCGCCCTGATTCATCCCGGCCGGCGGGTCGGTCATAATCGCTTCCGAGAGGATGGCCGGGTTGACGACGATGATATACGCCATCGCGAGGAACGTCGTCGCGCCAGCCACTGTTTCGGTCCTGTAATCCGTTCCGTACTCGTCGAAGTCGAAGTACGCCGCCAGCGAATCACCTACGCCCATACTATGTACTCCGTCATACTATCGGATGCGCTCTTAACGGTTGTTGTCTCGGGACGTACACCGTTCGCCGTCGAAACCGCGAGTTCGTCCAGCGGCCGGGGCGTTCCGTGCCTGACTCTCGGTCTGCTTACCCGTTCCGTTCGACAAGCGCGCCGACCGGGGCGTCGGTGTGGCGACGCGCCCGCTGGATTCCTTCGTCGCCGACGGCGATGAGCGCGAAGACGCCTATCACGTCGGCATCAGCCGACCCGGCGATGTCCAACAGCAGTTCCTGTGTCTCGCCCGACCGGATGAGGTCGTCGACGACGAGCACGGAGTCGCCCGCGTCGATGGCGCTTTCGGGCAAATAGTAATCTATCTCGATGCCCGAAGCGAGTCGCTGTCTGGCCTCGATGAACTCCTCGACGGCTGTCTCCCGGGACTGCTTGGCGTAGGCACAACGCGCCCCGAAGTACCGCGCCATCGCCGCCGCGAGCGTGATGCCGTCGGTTGCGGCTGTCAGTACGGTGTCCGGTGGGTCGATACCGAGGCCCTCAGCCGCGACCGGCGGCACAAGCGACAGCAGCGACTGGTCGAAGACCACTCGGGTGTTGTCGACATAGCCCTCCTCGTCGACGGCGATGCGGGCATTCAGCTCCGTCGCCAGCAGTTCGCGCCCGGCGCTGTCGACGATGTCACGCGCCCGCGTCTCGCTCGGCAGCACGTGGCCGTTCACATACCGGTTTAGGTCACCGGCCGGCAGCCCGGTCTCGTCGGCGAGTTCCTCGTAGGTCCGGGTCTCTTTCAGCGTCCGCAACACGTCGACGGCGCGCAACTGGAGGGCTGCCTTCTCCGAGCGGTTCATACTCCGAACCGGGTACCCCCACGTGTATGAATACTTCGGAGTCTGTTGAAGGAAAGTTACACACGAGAATGGATATCACGCGGCCAACGCCTACCGGTCAGCCAATAGGTCCGAGGCCGTCACGAGCGATTCGAGTTCGATGTCGTGTTCGGCGAGGTTCTCCCGAGCGCCCTCCTCGCGGTCGACGACGACGATGACGCGGTCGACGGTCGCGCCGGCCTCCCGGAGTGCCTCGACTGCGTCGATGGCGCTTTGGCCCGTCGTTGCGATATCTTCGAGGACGACGACCTCCTCGCCGGCGTCGAAGTCACCCTCTATCTGGTTGCCCGTCCCGTACTCCTTTTTTTGCTTTCGGACGATGACGTAGGGGCTGTCCGTCTCAACGGCCGTTGCAGCGACAAGCGGTACCGCACCCAGCGCGACGCCGGCCAGCTTTGCGTCGCCGACACGGTCGGCGAAGGCATCGGCAATCTGCCGCAGACAGCCGGGGTCGGTTTCGAAGACGTACTTATCGACGTAGTATTCGGACGTGCCGCCGTGGGAGAGTTCGAACTCGCCGAACTTCACAGCCTCGGCGTCCCGGAGCGCGTCGATGAGCTCTTGGTTTGCCATACCCGTCCGTTGTGCGGAGGGTACAAAAAGCGGCGCGGAATCCCCCGGCTCTAGACGCTGTCTGTGATGTGGCCTTCCTCGCGGAGCTGGTCGGCTTCCTGCTTTTCGTAGCGCCAGACGACGTCGGCTTTCTCGTCCTGCCAGTCCCACGGCTCGACGAGCACGACGTCGTCTTCCCGTATCCAGATGCGCTTTTGCATCCGGCCGGGAATCCGCGCCGTTCGCTCTGTGCCGTCCATGCACCGGACCTTGACCCGGTTTGCCCCGAGCATGTTTGTCACGACGGCGAACACCTCGTCTCCCTCCGGCATCCGGAGGTTCTTTCGGCCCTCGTTGTCGCTCATAGCTGCCGCTTGGGTAGGCAACCTTTTAATCCTTTATCGGCATCGTCGCCCGCGCGCGGAGCGGAACTGGCCCTGGCGAGGACGGGCTTCGAATGCAATTTGTACCGCGCTTGTGCGTGCCGACCCCGCGCCTTCTACGGCGTATATAAGCCCGTTCCCTGCCAACCCGGCTACATTTATGTATGGTAACAACCGTTAAACCGGTGGCCCGGTAGTGTATGGCCACAATGTCGATGCGCGCTGTCGTCTTCGAGGAGGCGGGCGAACCGATGGAAGTACAGGAGGTCGACCGACCGGAGGCCGACGCCGACGAAATCGTCGTCGAGACCGAGGCCTGTGGTGTCTGCCGGTCCGACTGGCACGCCTGGCAGGGCGACTGGGACTGGATCGGCGTCGCGCCGACCCCGGGGCTTGTCTTCGGCCACGAGCCGGTCGGGACAGTCAAAGAAGTCGGCGAGGACGTCTCGGAACTCAGTGTCGGCGACCGGGTTTGTGTTCCGTTCAACCTCAGCGACGGCACCTGTCGGTACTGCAAGCAGGGCCGCGCAAACATCTGTGAACGCGTTGTTCCGATGGGCTTTGTCCCCTTCCAGCCGGGGGCCTTCGCCGAAGAGTTCCCGGTCAGAAACGCCGACCACAACGCCATCAAGATTCCCGACGGCGTCGACCCGGTCGATGTCGCCGGCCTCGGCTGCCGATTTGCGACTGCGTTCCACGGCCTCGTCCACCGCGTCGATGTCACGCCCGGCGACTGGGTCGCCGTCCACGGCTGCGGCGGTGTCGGCCTCTCGGCGATTCACGTCGCCGATGCGCTCGGTGCGAACGTCATCGGCGTTGACCTCGGCGAAGACAAACTCGACAAGGCCGTCGAACTCGGAGCGGACGCGACCGTAAACGTCACCGAAGTCGAAGATGTCCCGCAGGCCGTCAAGGCACACACCCCGAGCAGTCGCGGTGTCGAGGTCAGCGTCGACGCCCTCGGTGTTGCCGAGACCTGCCGCAACTCGGTGAACTCGCTGGCAAAGGGCGGCCAGAACCTTCAGATCGGGCTCACGACGAGCGAGGAGGAAGGCGAGGTGTCACTACCCGTCGACAACATCGTCATGGAGGAACGCGAGTTCGTCGGCTCCTTCGGCATGCCGCCTCACGAGTACGAGGAAATCTTCTCGATGATGGCACAGGACAAGATCGACCCCGGGAAAATCGTCTCCGAGACGGTCTCGCTGGAGGAGGTTCCGGAGGTCATCGCCTCGATGGACGACTACGGAACGGTCGGTATCCCGGTCTGCGACGAGTTCTGAGCCAGCCGGAACCGCGTTCTTTTAATTATCGCCATCTGAGTTCGAGGTATGAACCAAGAAGTCATCAAAAAGTCGCTCGGAGAGACAGGACAGGCCGGGGTTGTCGCACTCGTCGCCGGGCTGGTGATTTTGGGACTGCGCGACCGGAAGGCCGCCTTCGGTGCGCTTGTCGTTGTCGTCGGCATCGCGCTCGTCGGGTACGGTCTCGGCGACCGGTTCCTCAAATCGATGGGAATGGAGTACGAGGACCTCTACTGACCGGTTAGCTGTGCTCGCGGGCGCGGTGCTCGCTGATTAGCTGGTCCAACTGGGCCTCTTTCTTTTCGCGCCGTCGTTCGGCTGCCCGGGATTCCCAGTCGTCGATGACCGCCTCAATGTCGCTTTCGCGCGCGACGGCGAGTTCGTCGACCTCCTGTATCGTCACTTCGTCGGCCGGGCCGACCGGAATCTCGTTGTCGAACAGGATTTCGTCGGCCTGTTCGGAGAGGCCACCCTCCCGAAGCACGACCTTCGGCTCGTGGTCGACGAGTAGCTCCGCCGTCTCCCGGCCCGCGCCGCTTGCGTCTCGGAGATAGACGACATCACCAGCCGCCAGTCCGTATGCTTTGTCGGCCGCCTCGATAGCGCCCTTGGTAAACTGCTCGACCGGCTTGACCGGCACGAGGTCCCGCTTTTCGTCCGCGACATCGGCGAAGTTCGAGTGGTCGAGCTTCCAGAGTTCCTTGAGCCGTTCGAGCTTGTCATCGAGGGCGGCCTTTTTTGATTCGACCTCCGAAAGCTCTCGCTTGAGCCGCTCGTTTTCCCGCTCGAGACGGGTCACCTCGCGGCGCTCGCGTGCCTCGCGGCGCTCCTCGCGCCGGGCTTCGGAGAGTTCGTCTTCGAGTTCCACAATACGGTCGTCCTTCTGCTCGACGGTGTCTTTCAGGTCCGAGACGTGCGTCTCAAGCCGCTCGACGCGCTCGTTGAGCCGTTTTATTTCCTTTTCTTCATCAGTCAGCTCTCGGGGCTCGTGTTTCTCCGTCGTCTCCTCGTCGGACTCATCCTCTGAGAGGGCTTCAAGAGCAGTCTCGACGCTCTCGCCGTCAGCAACGACGCGGGCGATGACCTCACCACGGTCGAATCCAGCCGGGGTCTTCGCCTGCACCCGCTCGAACTGGTCGGCGTGGTCGTCAAGTGCGAAAAGTGCCGCCGCCATGGCGTCGCGCTCGTGGTCGTTGTCGTAGGCTTCGTTTCTGGTTCGATGGAGCTTCTCGTCGACCGGTAGGTCGGTTTCGGGCCGCCAGCCGGCGGCGTCGAAGCTCCGACGGATTTTCTCGACGGTTTCCGGCATCGGCTCGACGTCGGCGGCGACGATGACCGGCCGCCCGCGCTCGATTATCCATTCGATGACCTCGGCGGTGTCGGCCGTCCGACTCGACCACACGTCGAGAACACCGCCGTCGAGATCAAGCAGCGCAACGGCGGTCGTCGTCCCGGGGTCGATGCCGACGATGACGTGGTCGCGGCGCTGAGCCAGCGGCCGGTACTCGATGCCGTCGCGTCGCTCCCGCTCGATTTCGATGCGGACATCGCCGGACCGCATCGACGAGACCGGCAGTTCGCTGGGCGTCGCCGATACCTCGAAGACGGCCCGCGAGTAGCCGCCGTACTTTTCGGTCCGTTCGACCTCGTAGTCGAGCCCGGCCGCATCCAGTTTCGATTCGACCTCGCGAGTGGTCGTCTTGACCGCTCCATGGATACGTCTGGTGAAGCGGTCCTCGCTCCAGCCGCCGCCCCCGCCGGTCGAGCGTCCGCGTGCGACCTTGATTTCGGTTGTGTCGGTGAACGCTGACACCTCGTAGCCGACGTTTCTGGCCGCAAGCCGGGCGGCCGCTTCGGCCTCTTTCATCGGCGGCTTGGCGTACGGCACGCCGTGTCTGGCGGCGACGCGCGACAGCGGCTCCGGCCGCTCGTCGCCGGTCACCTGCACGAGCTTCGTCTCGGAGGGGAGCTGCCGGAGAAACCGCACGAGCGCACCCTTGTCCTCGGCGAGCTCGTAGGTGTTGTCCGTTGCGATGATGGCCGGCTCCTCGTCGTCGATGCGCCGGTGGAGCTTCCGGCGGGAGACGACATCGCGGTCGACGGCGTCGCCGTCGAAGGCCACAAGCGCATAGGAGGGCGCGTCGCCGCGGACGTCCCCGCTCTGGATGTCGACGCCGAAGATGAGGTCGTCGAGTGCGCTCGTTCGGGTGTTCACACTGCCGGATACGGTATGAGCCAGTATAAGTTCCGTGCCGCGTCCGGTCTCAGTGGCCGGCGGCTCCGGTGTCGGACCCACGTCTGACGGGTGTTTTTAACGGTTGTTAACGAAGCAAGCTGTATGAGCGCACGCCACATGCTCCCGGCCGGTGCTCTTATCGCGGCGTCGAAGCTCCCTCCGACGACGGCCGCGGGGCTTCTCGCCCGGCTTGCGCTGCTGTATGTCCGGGCCCGCGGTCTGCTTCGGTGGCACTAGACGACGGCCGCTGCCTCTTCGAGCGTGAACTCCCCCTCGTAGAGTGCCGTTCCGACAACGGTGGCCGCCGCGCCGGCGTCCTTTAGCGCCTCGATGTCGGAAAGCGTCGAGACGCCGCCGCTGGCGATGACCGGGATGTCGACAGCGTCGACGACGCGCGCAATCTCGTCGGCGCGCACGCCCGAGAGCTGCCCCTCAACATCGACATCGGTAAACAGGACGCCGCCGGCCCCTTCCGCTTCGTAGCGGGCAGCCGCCTCGGCGGGGTCCAGCCCGGTCGATTCGGTCCATCCGGAGACGACGACCTCGCCGTCTTTGGCGTCGAGACTGACGACAACACTCCCGGGGTGGCGGTCGTTGATTTCGCCGACGATGTCCGGGTTCTCGACGGCCGCCGTTCCGAGGATGACGCGGTCGACACCCATCGAAAGCAGGCTATCGGCGTCATCGACGGTCCGGATGCCGCCGCCGAGTTGGACGCTGACATCGGTCGCTTCGAGCACCGCCTCGACGGCGTCGGCGTTCGCCCGTTCGCCCTCGAAGGCCCCATCAAGGTCGACGAGATGCAGCGTCTCGGCGCCGGCGTCGACCCACCGCTGGGCTGCCGCGACCGGGTCGCCGTACTCGGTTTCGGTGCCGCGTTCGCCCCCTACGAGCTGGACGACCTGTCCGTCTTGCATATCAACTGCCGGGATGACTTCGAACGACGGGAACATACTGCCACGGCCGCCCCGTACGGGCAAAAGCGTATCCGTTATCCGCCCGCCGATGATAGCGGTGGTATGGAGCTTCTATTGCTTGTCGGCATTCTCGTCGCCGTTTTCGTCGGCTACAACATTGGCGGCGCGACGACCGCCCCGGCGTTCGGGCCGGCGGTCGGTGCCGGCGTCCTCTCGAAGGTAGCGGCTGCGGCGCTGATGACGGTCTTCTTTCTCGCTGGGGGCTGGACGCTCGGCCGCGAAGTCGTTGATACGCTTGGAGAGGGTATTGTCCCCGGAGAGCTGTTCACCTTGGAGGCGAGTATCGTCGTCCTGTTTTTCATCGGCTTCGCGCTGTTTATCTCCAACAGCTTCGGCGTCCCCGCCTCGACATCGATGACTGCGGTCGGTTCTATCGCCGGGCTCGGGTTGGCAACTGGAACGTTGAACTGGGTGACGATGGGCCAGATCGTCTCGTGGTGGATTGTCGCCCCGATTATCGCGTTCTGGATAAGCGGCGTCGTCGGCCGCTACTTCTATCCGACAATCAACGAGTGGGTAGCGATTCCCGACTCCGAGGGGAACCCGTTACGCGGCGAGGGCAGCCGCCGGGAGCGCGTCGGCGCGCTCGTCGTCATCGGCATCGGCTGTCTGATGGCCTTCTCCAGCGGGGCCTCGAACGTCGCCAACGCTATCGCGCCGCTTGTCGGCAGCGGCGAACTGTCGATGAATCTCGGCATCATCATCGCGACTGTTGCGGTGGGCATCGGTGCGTTCACAATCGCACGGAAGACGCTGGATACGATGGGCAACGACCTCACGGAACTCCCGTTGACGGCCGCCATCGTCGTCGCCGTCATCTCTTCGACAGCGACGGCCGCGCTGGCTGCCATCGGCATCCCGGCGTCGTTTGTCATCATCGCGACGATGAGCATCGTCGGCCTCGGCTGGGGTCGAGCGACACGAACAACGCGCGCCAGAGATGCGGTTCGCGGCGAAGAGACCAACGTTTCCGTCGGCGCGCTCGCAGCCGACGAGGCGGCGACAGTCGGCGACACCGGGCCCGAAAGCGAGCAGTCACCGCCCATCGGCGAGGAGGACCCCGGAGACATCCCCGCTGCCTCGGACCTGTTCGACCCGAAGACGACCGGCCGCGTTATTCTGATGCAAAACGTCGTCCCTGCAATTGCCACGCTCGGCGCATTTCTCGTCTTTCGGTTCGTCCCCGTGGTCTGAGCCGTCACGAGACTGTACGAATTTTTCATTTCAGTTCCGCGCCGACAGACAACAGCAACCTTCAACATACAGGGGTGTGAAGGAACGCGGTGATGCCCACAGTAGAATACCTCAACTACGAAGTACTGGACGACCACGGTTGGGAGATGGACGACGACGACCTCTTCGAAAACGCCGCCGACGCCGACCTCGACGAAGAGGACTACGGTTCGCTCGACGTCGCTGAAGGCGAGTACATTCTCGAGGCCGCCGAGGCGCAGGGCTATGACTGGCCGTTCTCGTGCCGTGCCGGTGCGTGTGCGAACTGTGCTGCCATTGTCAAGGAAGGCGAAATCGACATGGACATGCAGCAGATTCTCTCCGACGAAGAAGTCGAAGAGAAGATGGTCCGCCTGACCTGCATCGGTAGCCCGGCTGCCGACGAGGTCAAGATCGTCTTCAACGCCAAGCACCTCGACTACCTCCAGAACCGCGTCATCTGATTCGGCACGTCCCGGCCGTGGGACGACCCATTGAATCGCCCGCTCAATTTCTCGCCATCCGGAGTACAGACAGCACAGCGGCTGTCACGCTTTTCTTTCCGCAAGCGCCGCCAAAAGCGTCGCCGTCTCGACGACCGTCGCGAACTCGTCGGAAAGCTGCGCCAAAGCGAGCCGGTGGTTCTGTTCTGCGGCGTAACGCGTGCCGCCGAGCTCTCTATCGAAGGTTGCGGTCGCGTCGCTGACAACGTAGGGCTCGAACCCGAGGTTCTCGGCCATCCGGACTGATGTCGAAACACAGTGGTCGGTCGTAAAGCCG
Source organism: Natronomonas pharaonis DSM 2160 (assembly GCF_000026045.1). Taxonomy (NCBI): domain Archaea; kingdom Methanobacteriati; phylum Methanobacteriota; class Halobacteria; order Halobacteriales; family Natronomonadaceae; genus Natronomonas; species Natronomonas pharaonis. The sequence goes on from NC_007426.1 coordinate 625,081, forward strand.
ACAAACACCGGCCGCCGGACGCCCCGTTCTCTCAGCAGCGCTTCAAGCTCGGTGCCGATGAATGCGCTGTTGACGCGTTTCCCGACCACCGGCTCGCCGGGCTCGGGCTCGCCGGCAGGCTTGAACTCGTTGCCGGACCGGCCGGGCCGGAGCGGCGAATCCGGCTCAGTCGAGTCGTGACGAACGTGGATAACGGGGTGTCCGGCCTCCCGCCACGCCGCAAGCAACTCCGCGATGTGCCGCTCGGCGTCCGGGTTGTTCCGCTCGCCCCACCGCTCCCGGTCGAACCCCTGTTGGACATCGACACAGATGATGGCGCTTTCGGCCAGCGACAGCGATTCGTAGTCGCGGTACGGCATTCCGTCTCACCTGTCTCTCGGCACTCGTAGGGATATACATTGCTTTCGTGTCGATTCTTCACGCCCGTCGCCCGCGACACCGTGGCTTTATACGTGATTCCGACGCAGTATGCCGTGTGTCGTCGCTGTTGTTCGGCACCGCCACTGGCCCCGACCTCCTCCGGCTAGCTGCCGTACCGGCCTTCGCGTGGGCTGCCTATCGAGACATCGAGACCCGGCGGATACCGAACCGGACGTGGCTGCCGTTGCTTGCCGTTGGCATCATCGCCCTGCTGTGGGACACCGTCGCTGTCACTGGCTTCGTGACGCCGACCGAGGTGCCCACCTTCGAACGGCGGCGCTTTGTCGTCCAGACGCTGCTTTCGGTCGGCTTTGTCGCCCCACTTGGCTACATCTTCTGGCGAATCGGCGGCTTCGGCGGGGCCGACGCCAAGGCTATCATCACGCTCGCGGTCGCCTTCCCGGTTTATCCGACGTACTACGTCTTCCAGAGCGCCTACCCGCTCTACGAGGCACCGCTCGGGGTCTTTTCGTTCACCATCCTCTCGAACGCCGTTGTCGTCGGGCTGGCGTATCCGCTCGTGCTCGCCGTCCGGAACCTCCCGCGCGGCGAAATCACCCCTGCGATGTTCATCGGCCGACCAGTCTCCGTCTCTGCGGTCACGACCGAGTACGGCCGGCTGCTGGAGACGCCCGACGGCTTCACCCGCGGCGGCCTCGACATCGATGCCCTGCGGATGTACCTCCAGTGGCGCGGCAGCGACCTCGAATCCCTCCGGGCGGCTCCGGACGACCACCGCCGTACCGTCCCGACCGACCCGAACCGCCCCGGCGACGGCGCTATCGACGAGTGGGATACGTCCCCGGAAACCGGTGGGTCGGTAGCCGCCGCTGACGACCCGTGGGGAGCCGAGATGTTTCTCGACGCCCACGACGCATACGGAACAACGCCCGAACAGCTCCGCGAGGGGCTTGCCGTGCTCGCCGACGCTGAGACGGAGCAGGTCTGGATTTCCCCCGGCATCCCGTTTATCGTTCCGATGTTCGTCGGGCTGGTCGTCGCCGTGACCTACGGGGATGTGCTGTTTGCCGTGCTCGATGCGTTCGGTCTCGCGTGACCTGCGGCGTGTGCCGCGTCCACGTGATTCACACGCCAAGAGATTCACCACGGCTTATACCTTTCAGACGGACCTCATCGTTGATGACAGACACAACAGCGGAGCCGTCGCGTCCATCCGGGCGACTGTGGGCGTATCTGTGGCAGCTCCACGCGGAAACGAAAGCCTATCTCACACTCGATGCACCGGCTATCGCGTCGAATATCGACAGCCTTTCCGAATCGGAACAACAGCTCGCACGCGAGGTGTTCCCCGATGGCGGACAGTCGACTGCGGACAGCGACGGCGGCTCCGCCACCGACGCCGGTAGCCGCGGCGGCGATGACTCCTCGCCGTTCGACGTCGGCGGCTCCTACAGCCTCCGACAGAAAATCGGGCTCGTTCTCGGGCCACTTCTGTTCGCTGCGCTCCTCTTCTCCCCGACGCCTGACGGGCTCCCGGCCGAGGGACAAGCCGTCGCCGCCGTGACCGCGTGGGTCGCCGTCTGGTGGATGTCTGAGGCGATTCCGATTCCCGCTGCCTCGCTGCTTCCCATCGTGCTCTTTCCGCTTGCTGGCGCCCTCCCTGTCGAACCGACGGCGACCTCCTACGGCCACCCGCTCGTGTTCCTGTTTATGGGTGGGTTCTTCCTCGCGATGGCGATGCAGCGGTGGGGGCTTCACCGCCGTATCGCGCTCCGGACGATCAAGCTTGTCGGCACGGAGCCTTCACGGCTCATCCTCGGGTTCATGCTTGCGACCGCAATACTGTCGATGTGGGTCTCCAACAGCGCGACGGTGATGATGATGGTCCCCATCGCGCTCGCGGTCATCTATCAGACAGCCGACCTGATAGACGACTCCGATGTCGACATCGACACCGGCGTCGGTGAGTTCTCCTTCGGCATCGCGCTGATGTTGTGTATCGCCTACGGGGCGTCGGTCGGCGGCGTCGCGACCCTCATCGGCACGCCGCCGAACATCCTCTTTGCCGGGCAAGCCGAAGCGCTGTTCGGGCAGTCGGTCTCCTTCGCCGAGTGGATGCTCTACGGCGTTCCGATAGCCGCGCTTGGTCTCGTTACGGTCTACATCTACGTGACCCGCATCGCAATGACACCGCAGTTCGACTCGTTGCCGGCGGGAACGGAAACCATCGACCGTGAACTCGCCGAACTCGGCAGCATGAGCCAGCAGGAAAAACTCGTCGCCGTTGTCTTCGTCGGAATGGCCGCGGCGTGGATCGGCGCGAGCCTTATCGAGCCGGTTCTCGACATCACGCCGCCCGACGACGCCGACACGATTGTCGCTATCGGCGGCGCGCTGGTGTTGTTTACCTTCCCGACGACCGGCGAGAACGGCGACCAGACGTTCCTGCTCGATTGGTCGAGCGCCGTCGAGATTCCGTGGGGCGTCATTCTGCTTTTCGGCGGTGGGCTTGCAATCGCGGCCGGATTCAGCGAGACTGGCCTCGCGGTCTGGATCGGCGAACAGCTCCAACTGCTCGAAGGCGTCCAGATGGCCGCAATCCTGCTGGCCGTCGTCGTGATGACCATCTTTCTCACTGAAGTCACTTCGAACACGGCAACGACGGCGATGCTGATGCCGATTCTCGGCGCAGTGGCCATCGGCATCAGCGTCCACCCGTTCGGACTGATGATAGCCGGCGCGACGGCGGCCTCGTTTGCGTTTATGCTTCCTGTCGCGACACCGCCGAACGCCATCGTCTTCGGGAGCGGCTACATCACGCTCCCGCAGATGGCGCGTGTTGGGGTCGGTCTCAACGTCATCGGCATCGTTCTGATTACGCTCTTGGCGCTCGTATGGCTGCCGATAGCATGGGGAATCGAGCTGGCGACGCTGCCGGCCGAGTTCGCCGACGCGTTCGACTCCTGATACCAACTGGTTGCGGCCCTACGCTTCAGCCGGCTGCTCGGCGTCCGTTTCGAGGTCTTCGAGGGCGGCGATAGCTTGGTCCCGGTAGACCGACAGGTCGGGGTCGTACTGCGTTTCGGCCATCGCGGCGTACTCGTGGGCCGAGTCGAACGCTTCGATGCGCTCGACGGTTCGCTCGGCCGTTTCGGCGACCCACCGGTCGCGTGTCGCCCCGTCGACGACCGTAATCGATTCTGGACGCAGCGAGACGTTCACCTCACCGCTGTCCGTCTCGTAGGTCCTCGGCTTGCCGACGACAGCGACGTAGGCGGGTGTTTCTGCCTCTCTGAGCACCGATGTCGCTTCAGGCTGATACTGCCCGGCGTAGGTGAAGAACGTCCCTGTCGGGTCGACGATGCGGCCGCGCCAGTATTCGGAGTCTTCGCCGATATCCTCGGTTTCGGTCAGCGTCCCGACGATGAACACGCGGTTTGCCCGCTCGCCGGTCGGCAGCAGTGAGTAGACGGGGGCCCGCTCGTCGTCGGATTCTTTGAACACGTACGTCGCATCATTGAATTCGGCCGCGAACGCCCGGCGGGCGACTTCGCGGCTGGGTTCGGAGTCACTCATTTATATCGACCTCGCTTTGATGAGCACGCTTTCGGCATCGACCGGTCCGTCGAGCCGTTCAGTATCGTTTGCTAGCACGTACCGACCAAGCGTCGGGCCGGTGACGCGGTAGTACTGTCCGAGAACGACCTCCCGCATCTCCTCGACGACCACTTCGGTGTCGAGGGCGTCCATCGCCATCTGTTGGGCCTCTTCGAGGGTGATGCCGGTCAACTCCTCGGTCGCCTCCTTGTCGAAGATGACTTCGGTGACTTCGGTTCCATCGTCGAGGACGCCCTTGATGCGGAGGTCGAACTCGCCTTCGACCTCGCCGTGTTCCGAGCAGCGGCCGTTCTGTAGGACTCGGGTGCAGTCGGGCTTCGGACAGCGCTTGATGAGCCCGGACCCCGACTGGATATCGACGAGTGCGCCCTCTGTCTCGGTCGTGTCGTCGCCGACCTCGATATCCGTATCGAGCCGTTCGATGTTCGTCGTCGAGTTGAGCTTCACCGAAAACCGGCCCTGGTACTCGTCGGTGACGACGTTTTCGAGCCGGTAGACCTCGTCTTCCTCCAGCGCCGGCAGGTCGCTTTTCTGCCATTTGGTGAACTTGACTGTCCCCGTCTCGTCGCCGAGTAGGCCGACCTGTGCGATGGAGTCGGCTCCCGGCTCCCAGAGGTCGACGACCTTGACAGTCAAATCGAGCCACTCTTCCGGGGCGTCGATATCGGTGACCTCGGCCGACTGGCTGCTGCCGCCGGAGAGTTCGTCGCGGTCGATGTCGCTTTCGTCGATGTACGTCGAGACGACACTCCGTCGCGCCTCCTCAACAGGTACTTGGTACTCGGAAACGAGCGTCTCCAGCCGCGATTCGGTCTCGTCGACGCTCTCGTCGATGGCGTCGGAGAACTGTTCGTGTATCTCAGTAGCGTGCTCTCGCAGGTCTGACATGGTGATTCCGTCTCCGCGTGGTTTCAGTGGGAGACGTACGCCGATTGGTGCCGGATGGTATAAAAATCGTCGGTGGCGCGGCGAAAGTGAAACTGTTAGCCCGCAAACGACCGATTTCCGGAAGGATACGCTCTTGGTGCCGTGCCGTCTTTCATCCGGTATGACCCTCGTAGTTCCGTACGACGGCTCCGCGCTGGCCGAGGCGGCTATCGACCGAGCAGAGCAGTTCCGGTCGTCGGTCGACGAGGAGATCGTCGTCGTAACAGTGATTCCGAACAATGAGTCGTACGCACGCGAACGCGGCTGGCTACAGGACGACGAAGCGTTTACGCTCAACGCCGTCGTCTCGACGCTGCGCGAGCGAACCGTCGCAAGCCGGGACGGCGTCTCGTTCCGGTATGTGACTGTCGGCCGATATGCGGCAACCGGGACCATCGCCTCCCGAATTCGAACGGAAATACAGCGGGTCGGGGCCGAGGTCGTCTTTATCGGCAGTGACAACGCCGGCCGGGTTGTCACCTCGATAGCGAGCGTCGGCTCGAAAGTCGCCGCCGAGGACGCGTACGATATCTTCATCGTTCGGCGTCCGTCGGAGGCTGCGTGACTGTGGCTGAAACGGGAGCACCGCCGACGGCTCTTTGATGCTGGCGTTCCTATTGCCCCGTGTGAGTAACCGTCGTCGACTCGAACGGCTCCTTCGGACGAAGCTCAACGACGCCGGCAAGCAGTTCGCGGAGGCACAACGCGCCTACACTGACGCCAAGGCGACATCGCTCGCCGAGCTACCGACCGACGAGTCGGGTCGCGCACGCCTCGTTTGCCGCCGACACGCTGAAAAACGCGCCGTTCGGCTGGATGCTGAGGGGCGTCCGGCCTGTTTTGACGCCGACCACCCCGACTGTCAGGGCTGTCTCGAAGACATCCGTGACGGGCGCGTCGAGACATGGTAGGACGCCTCCGGCCCTAGCGGCATCCGGCGTCGAACCGTCAAGATATTTTACGCGCCGCGGGGTCCTATCTACGTATGTCCCTCCGCCGTCGGTCCGCTGGGCTCATCGACAAGGCCCCCTGGACCGTCCGTGTGCTCGGCTTTACGCTTGCGGTTTCGGTTGCTTTCTTGCTCTGTATCGGCGTTCTGTTCGCCGCATTCTCGCTTGCGGAATCGCTCTTTCCCTCCGAACGGCTCCGTAGTCTGTTCGCTCTCGGCGTCTTCGTTGTGGTCGTTCTTGGTGTCACGCAGGCGCTCGTCGTGATGAGTCGTTGACGCCGACGGGGAACTGTTTTGATTGACCGGCGGATACATTCGGTATGACCTTCGTCGTCGCATTCGACGGGAGCGCCGACTCCGAGGCGGCGCTCGAACGTGCTGCCGACGCCGTGGACTCGGACGACCGGCTACTCGTGGTCTCGGTGCTTCCCGGTGACGACCGCCTCGCTGATGCCTACGGGTTCCTTGCGAACGGTACCTACGACCCCGAGCAGGTTGCCGCCGACCTCGAAACCGCTGTTGTCGCGGCTGCGCCGGCAGCCGATTTTCGTACGGAACAACTCGGGCCGTACGCGGGCAAGCAACGTATCGCGACGGTGATTGCCGCGGTCGCACGTGAGGCTGATGCTGACGCTGTCTACCTCGGCAGCGACAACGCTGGCCGCGTCCTTGACTCGCTTGTCGACGGCACGGCCGACTACGACGTTCGTCTCGTTTGTAGCTAACCGCTCTCTCAGAACGCTTCCTGAATGTGCTGTTGTATCGCGGCGACCTGCTCGGCGTCGTAGGTCCACATCGACCGCCAGACGTTCTCGCCAGTCTCGACAGCGACAAGCGCCGCCGGCTCAGTGTCTCCCTCCGGCGGCGGTGTGAAAACGACGAACCAGGACCGGCGGTACCGCTCGCTGTCGTTGCCATGTACGGTCAGTTCGGGAATGTCGGTCGGCCGTCCATCCGGAACCCCGTACGCATGGACATCAACGGCCGTCGTCGCTAGCCGCTCGTAGACCTTCTTCGTCCCGTACTCATCGCAGAGACGCGAGAGCCGCTGGAAGGCGACATCAAGCCGCCCGTCCCCGGCCTCCAGCGCCCGCCGTTCGATGTGCCGGGAGATGACAATAAGCAGCAGTTTTTCCTTGACCGAGGCCGGGAATCCGCGGAGCGTGACGACCTGCTCGTCTAACTCGGTCAGCACCTCGGGGGCTTCGTGTTTGTCGATGCCGCTGAGCCCGCTGGTGTATAAATCGGAGTTGACAAGCAGAATTGCGTTCCGTATCGCGCCCATCGGTGAGGTGGCGACGACCTCACCGTTTTCGACGAGTGCGACAGTGGCCTCTTCGCCGCCAGACTGGCCCGACGATTCGATACTCACGTCAAGCCCTCCGAAGGATTCTTCGAAAAGCGACTGGACTGGCCCTTCGACATCGCCGACGACCGCGAGCTTCCGCTCCGACCGGTCGTCCGCCTTCAGGAAATCGCACAGCGAATCGGCCATCTGAGTGCCGGATGTTGTGCGGCCAGTTAGTTAAACCGTCCGTGGATTTCCGACGGTGAGTGGCGAACGGCCGGAGGCTCACACGCTTCGTGTTGAGCCGCCGTCGACGGGCAGTGTCGCGCCGCTGACGTAGGAGGCCCGCTCGCTGGAGAGCCACGCAACCGTCTCGCCGAGCTCGCGGGGGTCGCCGACCCGCTCCAGCGGTACGCCCTCCGACCAGTCGTCGAGCCCGGCCTCGTAGTCGTCGTAGTCGCCGCGCTCGACGGCGTCCTCGACCAACTCTTCGATACGGCTTGTCTCGTGTGCACCCGGGAGGACGGCGTTGACGCGGACCTCCGGCCCCAACTCATGCGAGAGACTCTTCATCAGCCCGATGACCGACCGTCGGACGGAGTTCGACAGCACGAGGTCGTCCATGACCTCCTGTACCGACCGCGAGGTGATGTTGACGACGGTCCCGCCGCCGTCCTCGGCAAGTGTCGGCAGTGCCGACCGGACCGTTCGGACGACGCTCATCACAAGTAGGTCGTAGGCGTCGTACCAGTCCTCGTCGTCGGTGTCGAGAAACGACCCCGACGGCGGGCCGCCGGCGCTTGTGACGACGTGGTCGAGGCCGTCGAACGTCTCGATGGTTTTGCCGACAAAGCCCTGCAGCGCCTCCCGGTCGGTGATATCGGCCTGTACCGCGAGGACATCGCCCCCGTCGATGGCTTCCAGCTTCGCCTCCGCACGCGAAAGCCGGTCTTCATCTCGGCCACAGACCGCCACGTTCGCGCCGTTTCGGGCCAGCGCCTCGGCGCTTGCGAGTCCGAGCCCAGCCGTCCCTGCCGTTACCAGTGCTGCGTTGCCGTCAATGTCGAGGTCCATGTCGGGGCTGTCGGCCGCCGGTCGTATAAAAACGGTCGGTGGCGGCAGGCAGCTACGTTCTGACCGAGACGGAGCCATCACCGGCGACGGTGACTGTCAGCTCGTGTCGGACCTCCCGGCCTCTGATGGCGTCGCCAGCCGCGTCGCTGATGAGCTTCATCAGTTCCGGCGCGGTCCGGCTTACCTTCACATCGGCCTCGTCGCAGGCCGAGTAGACACGGTTCGGCACGTCGTAGAGGTCGGTACCGGATTCGATGGTCAGCTGTACCGGTGCCGAAAGCGCCTCGACGAACGCGACGGTCTCTTCGGCCTTGGCGATGTTTTCCCGTGCGCTCGCCTCGACACTGGAGACGTTCGCCCGCGACGTCCCCAGCAACCCGGCGATGTCCGCTTGCGGAATATCCCGCTCACGGAGCGCAAGCACCTCTGCCTGCCGACGCGTCAGGACGTTTGTCGCCTCTTCGAATCCGACCCGGTCAAGCAGCTCGTCAGGGTCCGGAAGCGTCATATCGCGGCTCAGTTGCCCCAAAAGTTCTCTCGGCTGCCCAGCTCTTCGCGGTCGAGCGCCCGCTCGCGGTCGCTTCGGTCGTCGGCCTCTTCGGCTCCCGGGTCACTGTCGTCCGTTGTGTCCGGCTCACTCGACCCGTCCTCGTCTTCCTCCAGCGGAAGCCGCTCGACCTCGTCGGCGCGGGCGTGGTTCGACCGGACCTCCGTAATCCGGACCTTTGCCCGGGCCTCCGGCAAAACACCGTCGACCATTACGATGAACCCGTCCTCGGTGCGGCCGACGCCGGCCCCGGACTCGTGGATATCGCCGACATCGACGACGACTTCCTCGCCGACCTGGACGGGCTGTTGCTTGAGGTCGTTTATCGGCTGGCTGTAGTGGGAACACCATTCGGCACCGCCGCGGTCGCCGTAGTGTTGACAGCCCATTCCTTCGATGCGCTCGGAGAAACTGGGGCAATCGTCCGCGAGTGGGCAGTCCGGCATACCGACCTGTTGCCCCGGCGTCGATTAAACGCTTGTGGGTCTGCCAGCCGGAACGTTCAGGGCCGTTCGCGTTCCAACGACTGCCAGATGCTCTCTGCCGACGAACTGGCCGGCGTTGTCGACCTCTTTGGGGCGCTTTCGCGCCCGGAGCTCTCGGAGGCGCTTTCGGAACTCGCCTACCGACGCGGCGAAGACCCCCCGGAAGAGATAGTAGAAGACGCCGTTGCGGCGTTCGCACTCGTTGGCTTCGTCGACGACGGCCATCGACTCTTTGCCCCCGGCCCGGCGGCGTTCCCGACGCTACCGGAGGGGGCAGAGGACCTCCCACACATTCTCGACCAGCAGCCGCGGTCTGTCGACCGGGCGGCTGTCGCTGAGGCGGCCGCCGACCGACTCCGAACCGAAGCCGCCTGTGCCGCCACCCTTGGCGCAACGGACCGCGCCGAGCGCCTTGTCGACATCAGCTACGACCTCGAAACGTGGGCTGCCCTCGACCTCAGCGGCGTCCGGTCCCGGCTCGATGCGACGCTGGATGGGACAAACTAAGAGTACCCGGCCACTATGACCGGTATGGACTGGGAGCGGGTAGCCGCCCACGAACCGACGGCCGCGGTCGATGGCGACCGAGAGGCGGCGGTGCTCGTCCCCGTTATCGACCGGCCCGACGGCTACCACCTGCTTTTCACCAAGCGCGCTGAACACCTCGGCGAGCATCCGGGACAGATGAGCTTTCCCGGCGGTGGCCGCGAGCCGGTCGATAGTTCGTTGGAGGCGACCGCAACGCGCGAAGCCCACGAAGAAATCGGTCTCAAGCCGTCCGAAGCCGACGTTCGCGGCCGCCTCGACGATATTCCCACTGTTTCAAACTACGCGGTCAGACCGTTCATCGCGGCGATTCCGGACCGGGAGTACGTCCCCGACGAGGAGGAAGTCGCCGAGATCGCTGTCCTCTCGCTGTCGGAGTTGACTGCCTCAGAGAACTACGAATCCGAGCGTCGCGAGCACGCGAACTACGGCAGCGTCCGCATTCATTACTTCCGCGTTGACGGCTACACCGTCTGGGGCGCGACCGGCCGGATGCTCGTGCAGTTTCTCGAACTCGCGACCGACTGGACGCCCCCCGAAACCGTCGACCGGGTCGTCGACCCTGACGCCGACTATCCCGTCTAGAAGACTGCGAAGGAAAACACTACGCCGAGCAGGATAAAGAGGACGGTCAATCCGATGGGGTTTGCGACGTATCGCAGCGGCGTCGCATACAGAAACCGCTCTGTCGGTGTCTCCGGTGGCCGCGACTCCCGTACCGGCCCCGATGCGAGCAGCACCGGCCGAACGGGGGCCTCCGATGCCCGCTCCCGCAACGACTCGGTGTCTAACGCACCGGCGACCTCGAACGACTCGGGGTCGTAGCCGGCCGCAAGCAATGCACCGGCACACGGCTTGCAGAGGACGTGTGCCTGTCCGCTCTCGGTGTATGCGGCCAGCTCTGTTGCCGACTCGGCGACGTGTTGGCACCGCTGGCAGACGTGCTGTCTATCCGACCGCATCGTCGCCACCTCCGGCGGCGCGTCCGGCCGCGGGAACATCGGTGCCGCATCACGCCGGTTGCCGTAGGCCGGGTCATCGCCGTGAAGCGTCGCGTGACACGGTCCACAAACCGTCACGAGCCGGTCGAGTTGTTCCAGCGAGGGGCTTCCGTGCGCGTCGGCGAAGTGTGCTTCGAGCCGCTTGGATGGCTCCCCGCTTTCGGCTTCCTGTTCGTAGCCACACCGCTGGCAGGTGTAGTCGTCCCGTTCGAGTACCTCCTCGCGAATGACTCGCCAGCGGGGTCCCTGTCCGTCCCGTGTTCGTCGCTTGTCGGCGCGTGGTTCGAGTTCCATATCAGGGTGTTGGTGGGTCGCCATCCCAGGCGTCCATATCCGAGTAAAAGTTCAACATCGCGAACTTCAGTTTCTCGGGGCCGATATCGATGTGTTCGTTCCGTTCTTCCGGCGGAAACTCCGGATAGACGCTGTACTCGCCGAGGTCGGCGCGTTTCGATTGTGTGTACCGCTCGTCGACTAACACCCGGACACCGAAATCCGTCGGCGACCGGACGACGCGACCGAGTGCCTGCCGTGTTTTTCGAACCGTCGGAATCTCGACGGCGTACCGCCAGCCAGCGTCGTCGGTTCCGTCGCCGAACGCCCCGTCGTAAGCACCCTGAACGGCTTCCATCCGCTCGTCGAGATGCGGATACGGGACGCCGACCACGAGGACGCTCCGGGCGTCGTCGCCGTCGAAACTGACGCCCTCTGCCAGCGTCCCCCACAGCGAGGTAAAAAGCACTGCTTGGTCGTCCTCGATAAACGACTGGCGTAGCGACTCGGCCTCGACGCCCGGTTCGTCGAGATACGGCGTCGCTTCGCCGGCATACCGATGGTAATACCGCTCGGCCTCCGCGTAACTCGGGAAGAAAGCGAGCGTGTTCCCCGGTGTGAAAGCGACGGTCTCCGCGATGACGTTTCCGACCGTTTCCTGTACCTGCGGGTCGTCACGCTTGCTGGCGAACAGCGCCGGCGTCTCGACAGCATAGGTTCGCCGCCGCTCGTCGGGGAACTGCTCGCCGTAAGCCATCGTCAGCGGCTCCTCAAGGCCGAGAACGTCCTCGGTAACATCGAAGGGGCGGAGCGTCGCACTCATCAGCACGGTTCCGTGTAGTTCTTCGAACAGCGGTTCCGTGACCCGGCGCGGCAGACAGGTGTACAGCTCAGCCCGTCCGACGATACCTGTCTCTGAGCGGCGCACCCCGACGACTGGGTACTCCCCCGGCTCGACGCTTGCGTCCATCCACGTCTCGATGAACGCTGCCGCGGTGAGCGTTGGACACTCCTTTCTCGTCGTTGTCTCGCCGTCCTTGTACTCCTGTTCGTAGCGCCGGTCGAGCTCCTCGCCGAGCGACAGCGCCGATTCGAGGTCCGTTTCGAACCCTTGTCCGGTGTAGGCTTCCAGAAACGCCACGGAAAGGTCGTCACGCCCCGATTCGCTGTCGACCGGTACGTCCTCCCACTCTTCGCCGACAGCCTCCCGGTCGCCGTAGCCGAACGACGACTCGTACGTCTCGACGAGCGCGTCCTTGAACGCGCCGACGACGTTGGCTGCGGCGTCGGCACGGGCGTCGCTTACGTCCTCAAGCTCGTCGAGCGCACCATCGAGTGTCCGCTCGGCGAGCGTCCGCCGGGCGTGGTCTCTGGCGGCGTCGGCGACGTTGTGTGCCTCGTCAAAGACGGCGATGACGTCTTCGGGGTCCCGGCCGAGCCACCGGAAGAACTGCTCGCGTATCATCGGATCGAGCAGGTGGTGGTAGTTACAGATGACGAGGTCGATACCCTCGATGCCGTCCTTCAGGAGCTCGTAGCCGCAAAGACCCTGTCTGTCGGCGTACTCGTATATCTCCTCTGGCGTGCGAACGTCCTCGTAGAGCCACTGGTAGAACTCGTCGGTTTCGCCGGTGAGATTCTTATAATAGCGGTCACAGACGTTTCGCTCCTCGCGGAGCGCCTCGGCGCTTGCCTCCAACTCATCGAGTTCGTCGAGGACGGTCCCCCTAGCTTCGGCTGCGTCCCCGTCTCCCGCTTTGCTCGCATCGCGCAGTTCGCTTTCCCGTGCTTCGAGTTCGGCGATGTCCTGTTCGGTCTCGACGAGTTCGCGCGTGGTGTCGCGAAGCGCCTGACACTCCTCGTAGCCGACATCGATGTGGCACATCGAGGCTTTTCCCCGGAAGACAACACTCCGTATCGGCGTCTGCTCGTTTATCGCCCGCGCCTCCTCGATGAACTGTCGCGTCTGCTGGTGGACGTTCGTCGTGATGACGACGGTCTTGCCGGCCGCACGGGCATACTCTAGCGCCGGGACGAGCGCCGCGAGTGTCTTGCCGGTCCCGCAAGCGCCCTCGAAAAGCACGTCGCGCTCTTCGACGAGCGCTTCGCGTATCCGCTCCATCGCGTCCGACTGGTGGTCGTACGGCTGGTCGTAGGGGAAAAACTGCCGGCTGCCGTCCGACCGTGACACGACTCTACGTTGGTCGTTATCAAATAAAAGGGTTCGGCGGAACTCGCCGTCAGCGCCGAGCCACTGGCTACGCTGCAGCCGCGACTGCGCGGTGCCCGAATCAGGCCAGCGCGTTCAGCATCAGCACGAACACGCCCAGCAGGACGCCGAAGGCGACGACCGTTCGGGGGTCCATCGTGGGCGCGTTGCGGCTCTCTTCGTCGAAGTACCGGACAAGTCCGGCACTGGACATCAGTCCGCCGGAGTTTTGACCACTGCTCATACCCGTGTGTTCGCGTCCTGGGTCGTAAGCGTTTCGGCAGCCGCCGCCCGCGCGTGCCGCTTGGAAAACCCTTATGCGCTCGGCTGGGAAAGCGACTGCTATGTCCGTCACGCTCAAAGACTTCTATGCGGACTGGTGTGGCCCGTGTAAAACACAGGACCCGATTCTCGAAGACCTCGAAGCCGACTACCCGGACGTCGACTTCGAGAAGGTAGACGTAGACGCGGCCCAAGACGTTGCCAACGAGTATCAGGTCCGTTCGCTGCCGACGCTCATCGTCGAGAACGACGACGGCATCGTCGAGCGGTTCGTCGGCGTCACCCAGCGAGACGACCTCGAAGACGCGCTCGACGAGGCCGGCGCGTAATCGGTACTATTCAGCGTTCCCGGAGGGGTCCGGCTCCGGCTCAGTAACGTGTGCCAACAGGTCGTCGGCATCCACGTCGACGCCCTGCCGGGCGAAGAACCCGGCGACGTTCTCACAGTCGCGTTCGAGAAACTCGCGGCTGTTCGGATGATGGACTGTCACCGCCTGTCCTAAATCGAGTAGACACAGCTCTCCCTCGTGGACGACGATGTTGAACTCCGAGAGGTCGCCGTGGACGAGTCCGGCGTCGTAGAGCCGTCGCATGTACTCTCTGACGACCTCGTATGTCGTCTCGGGGTTTTCGATGTGGACCTCGTTGAGCCGCTTTGCCCGTCGGTCGTCGTCGCCGAGATACTCCATAACGAGGACGTTCCGCTCGACGGCGATGGGCTCTGGTACCCGAACGCCGGCCTTGCGGGCGCGCTCGAGGTTCGCATACTCTTTTTTTGTCCACGCGACGACGACCTTCTTTTTGTCGGAGCCGATCCCCTCGAAGCGAGGGTCGCCTTCGAGGTATGCTCGCATCTGCTTGAAATCGGAGGCATTGATGCGGTAGACCTTGACCGCAACCTCGCCGTCGGGAGCCAGCGCCGTGTAGATGTTTGCCTCCTTGCCGGTCGAAATCGGACCGCCGAAGGCATCGACATAGCTGTCCTGAACGAGCTTGTAGAGGGCACCGAGTGTGGCGTCGTCGAAGACCGACGCCTCGACTTTGAACTGCTCTGTGTTCTTGATGCGCTTGCGGAATTCGAGGAACTCCCGGTCCTGCGCCCGTGCGATACGGTCGGCTTCCGTGTCCGAGACGTCGAGTTCCTCCCACTCGTCGCCCGGCTGTTCGCCGTCGTCGGCCGAAAGCAGGCCGTCGTCCTCGGTCATTGGCCGCGACTACAGGCCGACGACGGAAAGCGTCACCGGTGGGTTGCCGGCACCGGGCTACGGCAGAACTGTTACCGCTCGTCGATGGGCGTGACCGTTCGGTCGTCGGGGCCGACATAGCGGCCACGCGGGCGGATGAGCCGGTTGTCGTCGTACTGTTCGAGGACGTGAGCGATCCAGCCGCCGACGCGGCTCATCGCGAAGATGGGCGTATAGATGTCGACCGGGATGCCCATCTGGTAGTACGTCGACGCCGAATAGAAGTCGACGTTCGGCGCGAGGCCCTTTTCTTCGGTGAGGTACTCCTCGATTTCGGTCGAGTAGTTGTGCCACTGCGGTGTGCCGGCTGCCTCGCCGAGCGCCTCGGACTCCTCGGAGAGAATCTTCGCACGGGGGTCCTTGACGTTGTAGACGCGGTGGCCGAAGCCGGGGACGCGTTCGCCGGCATCGAGTCGGTCCTCGACCCACTCGACCGGCTCCTTCCCCGACTCGTCGAGCTCCAGCAGCGCTTCCATGACATCCTGATTCGCGCCGCCGTGGAGGCTCCCCGAGAGCGCACCGACGGCGGACGTAATCGCCGCGTGTAGGTCCGCAAGCGTCGAGGAGGTGACCATCGCGGAGAACGTCGAGGCGTTCAGGCCGTGGTCGGCGTGCAGCACGAGCGCCATGTCGAATGTGTCTGCAAGCACCTCGTCGGGCTCTTCGCCGTTGAGCATGTACAGGAAGTTCGCGGCGTGGTCGAGGTCCTCCCGGGGCTCGACGGGGTCGTCACCCTCTCGGATACGGCTGAACGCCGCCAGCGCGGTCGGAATCTTCGCGGTGATGCGGCGGCCCTTTCGGAGATTCGCCGCCTCGTCTGTCGGCTCGGCGTCGGCGTCGGGGTCGTAGGCCGAGAGTGACGACACGATGCTTCGTAGCGCCGCCATCGGTTCTTCGTCGGCCTCTGCGAGCTCGCGAACGAGCTGCTGGACGCCGTCGTCGAGGTGGCGTTCCTCGGCCATCGACGATTTGAACGACCCGAGTTCATCGGCGGTCGGCAGCTCACCGTGCCACAGCAGGTAGACGACTTCCTCGAAGCTCGCGTTCCGTGCGAGGTCGTCGATCGTGTAACCACGGTAGACGAGTTTCCCCTCGTCGCCGTCGATGTAACTCAACGACGACTCGGCGACTAAAACTCCCTCCAGCCCTTTCTTGAGCTCGTCGGACATGTGCTACCGGTTTCTATGCACGGGAGAAAAGGGTTACCGTTTCCAACGGTCCCGTAAGCCGTGGCTTACGTCCACGTTTGTCATCCCGGCGCGCTCCGCCGGCTATCAGTAGGCCTAATACTCCCCGGCCGACCAATTGTGGTAATGACGACCCTCGGTACGGCGAGTGCAGCCCCCGGCGAGATTGACACCGGTCGGCTCCCCGTCGGCGAAGCACGCGACGGCTCGGAGGTCGGGCTCCCCGTCGCGGTCATCAACGGCCAAGCCGACGGCAAGACCCTCTATATGCAAGCCGTCTCCGACGGTGACGAGCTCAACGGGCTCGGTGTCATCCGCCGGCTGGTCCCCCAGCTTGACCCAACAAAAATCGCCGGCGAGCTGCTCATTGTCGGCATTACCAACTACTACGCCTTCCAGGTCGCCGAGCACCGCAATCCGATTGACGACACCAAGCTCAACCGTGCCTATCCCGGCAGTAAAACCGGCACGGCTTCCGAGCGCATTGCCGCCGCGACGTTCGACGCCGCGAAACAGGCCGACCTCGTTTTGGACCTTCACCAAGGCTCTACTTCCTGCATGATAAACGAGACCCGCGTTCGTTGTGGAACGCGACATCGCCTCCACCGGGACTGTCTGGAGTTGGCGAAAGTGTTCGGCTGCGGCCACATTCTCGACCAGAAGGGACCTGACGGACAACTCGCCCGGGCAGCGCCCGACGAGGGCGTCCCCACCATCGACCCCGAACTCGGCGGTGCGGTCGGCTGGGATGAAACCTCCATCCGAAAGGGTGTCAAGGGTGTCTTCAACGTTCTCTACTACTACGGGTTCCTCGATGGCAACGTCGACCCCGAACCCCAGACGCGCGCGACCGGCTTCGAGCAGTACGGGTCGCCGGCCGGTGGGCTCGTCGACTTCGAGTTCGACCTCGGTGACTCGGTCCGTCGCGGCGACACGCTGTTCAAGATTACTGACCCGTTCGGGACTGTCAAAGAGCGCGTGACAGCCGACTCCGAGGGTATCTTCTGGCGACACCGTCGGCTGCCGCAGGTCGCAACCGGCGAGTACGTCTGCTCGCTGGGCACCAACCTCGACGAGTACTGAGTTTTATATACCGGAACGGAACCAGCCCCGGTGTGCGTTGAGCCCTCACCGGCGGTCGGCCGAGACGGTAGCGCGGGGAACTGCCGCCGGAACCCTGCCCTGCCTGTGTGCCCCCTCACCTACGATTCGGGATGTACTGGCGCGTCAAAGCCGCCCCTAACGAGCGGCTTGGCGATGTGTCGGCGTGCCCGTGGGGGGACCTCGTACCACCCGATTTCGAGGTCCCGCGAGAGCGGCTGTTCTGCTTTCCCTTCGGCTGCGGTTCCACAGTCCCGGCACCGGTAGCCCTGTCCTGCTCCCGCGGACTCCATCGTTCGCTCACAATCCGGACAGACCGGCGTCACGCGCTCGGTCCGGACAAGCCCCCTAACAGCGAACTTTTCTAGTTTCAGTGTTCCGTCGGTGCACTCCCCACAGGCGGTAATCCGGTCGCCGACCCGGAGCTTCCGGACCCGGTCGCGGAACCGCTTTGTCGGCTCGAAGGCCGCACACTGGAGCGTCGCGGTTCCGTCGCCGTCGCCGACCAGTTCGAAGAACACGTGCCCGCCGCGCCTCGTCTCCGGAGCCTCTGCGACGGTCCCGGACAGCCGGTAGGCGTATCCGTCCCGAGCCGCGCCGACCGCGCCATCTTGGAGATGACCGTCCGTTCCCTGATTTGTGACGAACGTCCGTTCGCTATCGGCCGGCTCGCTGTCGATGTTCGCGGCGACCGCACGACAGGCCTCGGGGTCGTCACCACGGATACCGTAGAGCACCGGTCCCGGCGTCTTCGGCACACAGACCGCTTCGCCGGTCCCGCGGTCGACTGTATCCCACACTTCAGGGTAGTAGCTATCGGCGGCGTCGAAGACTGACTCGACGGACACGTCCCGGTCGCTCCCCCAGCGGCTTGGCTCGCGGTAGACGATGTGCTCGTACGTCCAGTCGTCGAGGGTTTTCCATGCCCCGACAGCCGCCAGCGCTCCGATAACGCCGCGGCCGTTCTTCCAGCCGTGCGCCTGATAGCCGACGCTATCGATGACAGCGTGGGCGTCGTGCCGTTCGTGGTGGCCACGGATGGCCGTGCGGCTGAACGACTGGACGGACGCTGGGACTGCCTCCGGCGGCCCCTCGGCGACGACCACCCCCGGGTTCGTCCTGTCGTCGGCTGTTTCGGCCGCGCTCTCGACGATATCCCGTGCCGTCTCCGAAGCGGCTTCGACTGGTGCGTCAGAGTGGACCGCCAGCGCGGCGTTTCCGCGAGTCTTGTGTTCGACGGCGGGATTGCACCGAACGAGCAGCACCCGTCGGACCTCGTGGCCGGCGTCGGCGAGCGCTCTGGCAATCGTATCCGCCACGTACGTTGTACACATTCCGCGTTCCCGGGAGTCCGTGTCGTCGATACCGATGACCGTCACTACGGTTGGCTTTGTCCCCAGCGAGCAACGGCGTTTCGGTTCGAACCGAACGCCGGTACGGCGTCGGGGAAACACATATAACTGGGAAAACAGTTACATACCACTATGTCACGGTCCGCACTGGTCGGCAACATCACCGCGATGCTCGAGGACGCTGGCTTCACGGTGAGCGACCGGTGTGCAATACGGCCGAAAAGCTTCGACATCGCGGCACGGCGCGGCGATGATGTGCTCCTGCTGAAGGTTCTCGCTAACATCGATGCTTTCGATGGGTACACCGGAACTGAGATGCGGCGACTCGGGGAGTACCTCGATGCGACGCCGCTTGTCATCGGGCTCCGGACACGCGATGAGGAGCTCAAACCTGGCGTCGTCTACTTCCGCCACGGCGTTCCGGTCTTTTCGCCGGACACGGCGATGGACCTGTTCATCGAGGAGGTGCCGCCGCTAATTTACGCCGCCCCCGGTGGCCTCTACGTCAATATCGACGGCGATCTGCTGTCCGACATTCGCTCTCAGGAGGACATGTCGCTCGGAAAGCTCGCCAACGAACTCGGTGTCTCCCGTCGCACTGTCTCGAAGTACGAAGACGGGATGAGCGCCAGCGTCGAGGTGGCTGCCGAGCTCGAGGAAATATTCGACCGGAAACTCGCCAGTCCTGTCGAAGTTCTCAGCGGAGCCGAGGAGGTCAGAGACGACGTTGACGAGCCGGAGGCCCCGGAGGCAGACCCGGACGACGCGGAAATTGTCACTGTACTGACTCGCGTCGGATTCGAGGTTCACCCAACGATGCAGGCCCCATTTAAGGCTGTCAGCGAAGACGAAAAGCGGGAACGGAAGGTACTGACCGGCCACTCCGAGTTCAACCGCACTGCCGAAAAACGGGCTCGGATTATGTCCTCGGTCGGCCACGTCACCCGAACCCGCTCGGTCTACGTCGTCGACAGCACCAAACGCGACTCCGTCGACGGAACGGCGCTTATCGAACGCGAGGAGTTCGAACGCATCCACGACTCCGACGAACTGGAGAATCTCATCCGCGAGCGCGCTGAGGGCTAGCCGTCGTCTCCGCTGGCGGTCAGCCGCTGGACCGTCTCGTCGATGTCCCGTATCCGAGCTACCTGTTGTTCGTTGGCGGCGGCGATCGATTCGGCCGCGTCGGCGGCCTCCGTCGCTTGCTCGACGATGTCCTCGACCATGTTAGCGATTTCTTCGGTTGACGACGCTTGGTCGTCGGTCGCGTCCGACACCTCCTGAATCCCCTCCGAGGTCTCGGTGATGGCTGCGGCTATCTCCCGGAGTGTTTCCACCGTCGACTCAACCTGTTCGGCGCCGCTGGCGACATCGTCGGCCATCCGTTGGAGGCTCTCGACGGTTTCTGCTGTGTCCTGTTTGATATCCTCAACTGTCGCCTCTATTTCTTCGGCGTTTGCCTGTGCTTCCTCAGCGAGCCGCTTTACTTCGTCGGCGACGACACCGAAGCCATCGCCGGCCTCGCCTGCGCGGGCGGCTTCGATGGAGGCGTTCAGCGCGAGGATGTTCGTCTGGTCGGCGATATCGTCGATAACAGCGACGACTGAATCGATCTCCTCGACGCGCTCCTCCAACGAGCGGATGTCCGCTCTCACGTCATCGGAGGAGTCCTCCACGCGCCGCATTACGTCGATTGCTTCCTCGGCGGCTTCCCGTCCGGTTTGTGCCAGCGATTCTGCCTCTTTGCTTGTGGCCGCCACTTCGTCGGCTGTTGCGGCGATCTCTTCGACGGTCGCCGAGACGTCTCCTACCTCCGAAGATACCTCCGAGACGGCCTCAAACTGTGACTCGGTCAACGCTGATTTCCTCCGAGGACCTGGCGACCTCGGCGGCCATCTCGTGGGCTTCGCTGACCGCGTCTTCGACCTCGTCTGCGACCTGTTGTTGACGCTCTAGCTCCGATTCAAGGTCCTTGTTGTACGAGTGGATATACGTGTCTGTCACGACCTGCATATCGAGGTTGACGAGCCGGAAAACGGCGAGAATATCGTCGATGGCGTCTTCGACTTCCGATTCGACGATGTCCGAAACCGCTTCCTCTGCCGTGCCGGCCCCACTTGCGACCGCCGTCCCGCCGTCGGGGCTCGCGCCGGCTAGCCGCTCTGTCAACGATTCTGTGAGCCGCTTTCCTACCAGCGGAAGAATGAGGTCGTAGTAGACGCTGTACTGTCCGATGTAGAAATGCATCGGCATATCCAGTCGGTCGTGTATCTTGCCGATGCGAGCGCGGTTTCGGAAGTACTCCTGTCCGTACTCCCCCTGTGTAAGCGTCACTAGGTACGCCGACTGCGTCCGCTTTAGCTGTTCGACCCCTTTCGGCGACCGACTGAGTATCTCGACGGTCTCCTCGTGGTCAGTGATGTTCTCGTAGAAGTCGTCGGCTATCCGCCCCGCGTTCGCCGCGAAGACATCACTGTAGGATTCGAGCCGTTGGATGTCCTCGTCGTCGAAATCGACGAACTCCTTTCGCCACCCGATTTCTTTTTCATCGAGGCCGATTTCGTCGACGAGCGAGTCGACATCGAGCCCGTCGTTAAGCCCTCCCTGCCCGAAGTCGGCCTGTCCGAACTCCTGTTTCCCCATACTGGTATGATATTCGAAAACACGTATCAAACCGTGTCTACCGGTAATACTGACAGAACGGCCGAACATCTTCGGGAAAACTGCTGAAACGGGCACCCACATCCGAGGTGGCCTGCACGTAGCCCCCTACTGCTGTTGGATTCTATATAGCAATTGAGGATATACACCGGGGCCGTGGAAGCCGAAGGGCGTTTCAACCGCCAAACCGGAGTCGTACGCATGACAGAGACGATTCGGCTGGCGACTCGGGGCTCCGACCTCGCGCTGCGACAGGCCCAGCGGGTTGCCGACGCCCTCGATAGCCGCCGTCGGACGGTAGAACTCGTGGAAGTCGAGACCACGGGCGACGCCGTTCGCGACGAGCTCATCCACCGGCTCGGCAAGACCGGTGCCTTCGTTCGAAGCCTCGACGAGAAAGTTATCGACGGCGATGTAGACGCCGCCGTCCACTCGATGAAGGATATGCCGACCGAGTTTCCCGACGAACTCGTCGTGGCCGGGGTCCCCGAACGTGCCTCTCCGGGCGATGTACTCGTGACGCCCGACGGCGACACGCTCGATTCGCTGCCGGATGGGGCGACCGTCGGCACGTCGAGTCTGCGCCGGAAAGCCCAGTTGCTTGCTGCCCGCCCGGACCTCGATGTGCAGCCGCTCCGCGGCAATGTCGACACGCGCGTACAGAAGCTTCTGGCCCCGTCGCTGCAGGCCGAACACGAGCGACGGCTCGAAGCCGAAGACGACGAAGGCGAGGCTGAAGACGAAGACGGGGACGACGCCGACCGCTACGACCGACCCCCCGAAGAGTGGTTTGACGACCTCGCCGAAATCGAACGGCAGGCGCTCGGTCGGGAAATCGAAACCCGGTTCGACGGCATCGTTCTCGCCGAGGCGGGACTGCAGCGGACGGGACTGCTTGCGCAGGTCGAAACCGAACGGCTCCCGGAGACGTTCGTGCCCGCTGCCGGACAGGGTGCGCTCGCGGTGACGGCCTGCGACGGTGATGTCGGACAGACACTCCAGAACGAACTTGACCATCCACGGACCCGCGTCGAAACGACCGTTGAACGAACGATTCTCGGGACGCTCGGCGGTGGCTGTGTCGCGCCGGTTGGGATTCACGCCGTCGTCCGCGGTGAGTACGTACAGGCCTCAGTCCGGGTCCTCTCACAGGACGGTACCGAGGAAATCGAGGCGACTCGCGACCTGCCCATCGAACGACACCCCGAAGCAGCACGTGAGTTCGCCGACGAACTCGCCGACCGGGGCGCAGCGGACCTCATCCAGCGCGCTCGGAGGGACGCATGACCGGCATGGTCTATCTCGTCGGGAGCGGCCCCGGCGACCCGGAGCTACTGACGGTGAAAGCCCGTCGGCTCATCGACGAGGCCGATGTCGTTCTCCATGACAAGCTCCCCGGCCCGGAGATTCTCGAATCCATCCCCGAAGAGAAACGCGAGGATGTCGGCAAGCGAGCCGGCGGCGAGTGGACGCCACAGGAGTACACCAACCGCCGGCTGGTCGAGCTCGCCGAGGACGGACAGACCGTCGTTCGACTCAAGGGCGGTGACCCCTTCGTCTTCGGCCGCGGGGGCGAGGAGGCCGAACATCTGGCTGCCAACGACATCCCGTTCGAGTACGTGCCGGGTGTCACAAGCGCTATCGCGGGTGCCGGCGTCGCCGGCATCCCGGTAACCCACCGTGACCACACGTCATCGGTGTCGTTTGTCACCGGGCATGAAGACCCGACGAAGGACGAATCGGCCATCGGCTGGACGGCGCTTGCCAACACCGGCGGCACCCTCGTCGTCCTGATGGGCGTCGGTAAACTGCCTCTGTACACCGACGAGCTGCTCGCTGCTGGTATGGACTCTGACACCCCTGTCGCGCTCGTCGAACGGGCGACGTGGCCCGACCAGCGGGTCGCAACCGGAACGCTCGATACTATCGTTGATGTCCGCGACGAGGCCGACATCGAGCCGCCGGCAATCACTGTCATCGGCGATGTCGCTGCAACACGAGCGCGTGTCCGTGAGTTTCTGGTGTCAGGCCACGAAGACGCTGGCACGGAGGACGAGGACCGATGAACCACATGCAACGATATCGAATCGGGGGTAGCACCGAATGACAAGTCGCGTCGCGTTCTTCCGTCCTGACGACGAGCGTGCTGTTGAGGCGGCAGTTACTGTCTCCGAACTCGGCGCGGAGCCGCTTTCGGACCCGATGCTCGAAGTCGAGCCGACCGGACGAACGCCGCGTGACGACGCAGCATATACGATTCTCACGAGCAAGACCGGGGCTGAACTGGTCGCTGACACGGGCTGGCAGCCGGGGGGCGAACTCGTCGCCATCGGGACAGCCACTGCCGGTGCGCTGGAGGCCGCCGGGTTCGATGTCGACCGGCTTCCCGAGGAGTTTTCCTCTTCGGGGATTGTCTCGGAACTCGAAGCCGACGCCCCCGGCACGCGAATCGAGGTCGCACGCTCGGACCACGGCTCGGATGTTCTCACCGACGGCCTCGTCGACGCCGGCGGCTACGTCCACGAGACAGTGCTGTACCGGCTCGTTCGCCCCGACGGCGCGGGCGATTCAGCGGTCGCTGCCGCTGACGGCGACCTCGC